>NZ_SMKT01000280.1 GCF_004348735.1 Actinomadura sp. KC06 | reverse complement strand
CCCTCGCGTCCCCCGAGCGGCCCGGACGCCGCGGACGGCCCGGACGGTCTGGACGCGCTGACGCCCCGCGAGACCGACGTGCTGCGCCTGGTCGCCGAGGGCCTCGCCAACGCCGAGATCGCGGCCCGGCTCGTCGTGGGGGAGGAGACGGTCAAGACCCATGTCAGCCGCATCCTGCGCAAGCTGGGGCTGCGCGACCGCGTCCAGGCCGTCGTCACCGCCTACGAGAGCGGCCTCGTCCGCCCCCGCTCAGGCCGCTGACCCCGCGACCGGCCCCGAGCCGAAGATCGGACCGGCCGAAGAGATCGGACCGGCCCGGGCATGGGTCGGGCCCGTACCGTCGCCGGTACGGGCCCGATCCGCTTAATGTCAGTCGCTCACGCCGACTTCCTGCGCCCCGCGCGCAGGATCTCCAGCCGCTCGGCCAGAACCTCCTCAAGGTCTTCGAGCGTCCTGCGCTCCATGAGCATGTCCCAGTGCGTGCGCGGCGGCTTGCCTTTCTTCGCTTGCGGCAGTTCCCCGTCGACCCGCAGGGCCGTGGCGCCGCAGTTGCGGCATTCCCAGGTCATCGGCACCTCGGCCTCGGCTGCGAGCGTCACGGTGAACCGGTGGCCCTTCGTGCAGGTGTAGTCCACCTCTTGGCGAGGGGCCAGATCGGTGTTGCGATCGTTCTCGTAGCTCGTCGCTCCGAGTCGGGTGCCGCGAAGTGCGCGCTCGGCCATCGTCACGTGCCTCCCAGACGGCTTGCGGTCCTGCTATGACCAACGCTGAATCCCACGACAAGATTCCCCGGGCCAGGATGATCCAACCCTGCCGTTTGCGGCCGCACCGTGCCGCGCCCCCGCGGCGGCACCGCCGCGGCCCGCGCCGGCGGGCCCGCGCGGCCGTCAGCGGCGGGAGGTGAGCACCTCGTCGACCAGCCCGTAGTCCTTGGCCTCGGCGGCGGTGAAGTACCGCTCCCGGTCCAGGTCGCGGCGGACGATCCCGGGGTCCTTCCCGGTCGCCTCCGCCACGATCGCCTCGGTCTGCTCGCGCAGCCGCAGCACCTCGCGGGCCTGGATGTCCAGATCGGTGGTGTGGCCGCGGGCCACCTCGATCGCCGGCTCGTGCAGCAGGATCCGCGCGCCGGTCAGCGCCGCCCGCCGTCCCGGCGAGCCCGCCGCGAGCAGCACCGCCGCCGCCGACCCCGCCTGCCCGACGCACGTCGTCTCGATCGGCGGCCGGACGTAGCGCATCGTGTCGATGATCGCCAGCATCGCCGTCAGCGACCCGCCCGGCGAGTTGATGTAGAGGGCGATGGGCCGGTCGGGGTCCATGCCCTCCAGCGCCAGCAGCTGCGCGGTGACGTCGTTGGCGCTGGTGTCGTCCACCGGCGCGCCGAGGAACACGATCCGGTCCTCGAAGAGCTTGTTGTAGGGGTCGGTGTCCTTGCGCCCGTAGGTGGTCTGCTCCTCGAACTGGGGGACGAGGTAGCGCCGTTCCGCCCGTGTCATGTGCCCACCCGGTCGGTGCTGTCGATGACATGGTCGACGAAGCCGTAGTCGCGCGCCTGCTCGGCGGTGAACCACGCGTCCCGGTCGCCGTCGGCCTCGATCCGCTCCAGCGGCTGCCCGGTGTGGAACGCCGTCCGCTCCGCCAGGGTCCGCTTGAGGTAGAGGGACTGCTCGGCCTGGATCCTGATGTCGGACGCGGTGCCGCCGATCCCGCCGTGCGGCTGGTGCATCATCACGCGCGCGTGCCGCAGCGCGTACCGCTTGCCCCGCGTCCCGGCGCACAGCAGCGTCTGTCCCATGGACGCGGCCATGCCCATCGCGACGGTGGATATGTCGTTCGGGACGAACTGCATCATGTCGTAGATCGCCATCCCGGCGTCGACGACCCCGCCGGGCGAGTTGATGTAGATCGTGATGTCGCGCCGCGCGTCGTGGGCGGCGAGGAGCAGCAGCTGCCCGTTGACCCGGTTGGCGAGCCGGTCGTCGATCTCGGTCCCGATGAACACGATCCGCTGCGCGAGCAGCCGCTCGAACAGCTGCGCCTCCGCCGGCTGCGGCGCCTCCGCCACCTTGGCGTACGTCCTGCCGACGAACGTCTCCGCCCTCCGCTCGCCGTCCCAGCGTTCCGGTCCGCCGCTCACGCGTCCTCCCCTGATCTGTACAGTCCGTACGCTACGTACGTGAGCAACGCTAGACCGGACGGGACGGGGTGACCAGGGGAGGGCGCGGTGTTTCGCTATACGATGAATCACGTGGATGTTCCGGTGACCGAAGCACGTGCCCAGTTCGCGGACCTGGTGAACCGGGTCGCCTACACCGGCGAGCCCGTCACCCTGACGCGGCGGGGCCGCGTGATGGCCGCGCTGATCAGCCCGGAGGATCTGGAGCTCCTGGAGATGGTCCGGGCGCAGCGCGTCGACCTGACGCAGGCGGGGCAGCCGGCGGGTCCGGCGGAGCGCCCGCAGGCCCCGTCCGCGCCGCTGCGGGTCGCGGCCGAGTACCGCCCGCCCGGCTTCAGCCGCTGAGGACCGGCTCAGCCCGAGGCGGTCAGCCCGGGGTGGCGGCCGGACCGGTCCACAGGCCGCGGGAGGCCATGACGTCGCGGAGGACGATCAGCTCGTCGGTCATGATCCCGTCGACGCCGAGGTCCAGGAGGCGTTCCATGTCGGCGCGGTCGTTGACCGTCCAGGCGTGGACCTGCAGGCCCAGCTCGTGGGCGCGGGCGACGAACGACTCGGTGACGAACGGGAGGCGGCCCAGCCCGTAGGGGACCTGGGCGCACGCCACGCCGGTGGCGGCCAGGCGGACGAGCTTGGCGGCCGGCCCGCCGTAGGACTTGGCGCGCAGCGCCATCACGCCGCGCGGCCCCAGCGCCGTGCACACGTCGCCGTCGGTGAACAGGGGCAGACGGGCGCGCATCTGGGCCAGCCGGCGGGTGGAGAACGAGGTGATGCACACCCGGTGCCAGGCCCTGGTGCGGTGCAGCGCCGCGGCGAGGGGGCCGATGACCGGGGCGTCCTTGAGGTCGATGTTGACGCGCGTGTCCGGGAACGAGCCAAGCAGCTCCTCCAGGCGGGGGATGGGCTCGGCGCCGCCGATGCGGGCCTTGGCGACCTCGGCATAGGGAAGCCGGGCGATGGTGCCCGTGCGGTCGGTGACGCGGTCGAGGGTGCGGTCGTGGAAGGCGACGACGACGCCGTCGGCGGTGGCGTGCGCGTCGGTCTCCAGGTAGCGGTAGCCGAGATCGACGGCGCGCTGGAACGCGGGCATGGAGTTCTCGGGCCGGCCGCCCGCGCCGCCGCGGTGGGCGAAGGGGATCGGGCCGGGATGGTCGAGGAACTCGTACGAGCGGCGCACCCGTCCGATTATGCCGAACCCGCGGCCACCCTGGACCTTACTACGTAAAGGCGCTGGGCGGGACGCATCCGGTGCTACGGTCGCCCCCGGAAACCGATCACCGAGGGAGCAGGCCGATGGCGGACGTGAACGAGTACCGGGCGACGTTCGAGCTCGTGGACGTGGACGGCGACGGGTACATCTCGACGTCCGAGCTGAAGAACCTCATGAGCAAGCTCGGGCACGGCATCACCGACACCCGCGCGGTGGAGGTGGTGGTGGCCGCCGACGCCAACGGCGACGGCAAGATCTCATTGGAGGAGTTCACCGCGCTGATGGAGCGGACCGCCGGCTGACGGCTGACGGCGGCCCGCCCCGGGCGGGTCAGGCGGGTCGAGCGGGTCAGGCGGGGCGGCGCCGGACCTTGACGGTGCTGTCGGTGCGGTTCATGACGCGTCCGTCGGGAGCGGTCTGGACGCGGTCGTGCTCGCCGCTGTAGAGCACGTCCCATTCGTCGTCCGGGAGCCGCAGGGACGCCAGGACCTCGGCGGCGGTGGGCAGGTCGGCGGCGGGGTAGGCGTCGGGGTCCCAGGGCGGGGGCCCGGAGTGGCCGACGACCAGCAACGTGCCGCCGGGGGCGACGGCCGCGGCGGCGGCGCGCAGGATCGGCTCGCGCGGCAGGCCCTCCTTGGGGAAGTGCAGGAACGCGGCCGAGACCAGGTCGTAGCGGCCTTCGGGGAAGGACACGCCCAGGTCGTGCCGCTGGAAGTCGATGCGGTCGGCCACGCCCGCGTGGTCGGCGTGGCGGGCGGCGCGTTCGAGGGCGACGCCGGAGATGTCGGTCGCGGTGACGCGCCAGCCGCGCTTGGCGAGCCAGATCGCGTCGCCGCCCTCGCCGCAGCCGAGGTCCAGAGCGGTGCCGGGGTCCAGGTCGCTGATCTCCTGGACGAGCATGTCGTTGGGTTCGCCGCTCCAGAGGTGGTCGTGCTCGGCGTAGCGGGCGTCCCAGAATTCCTGGCGGGCGGTGGAGTCGTCCATGCTCCGATGGTGGACCGTGACCGGCTCGTCCGGCCAATCCTGTTGCGGTTTCGGCAAACACAGCAGCAGGGCCGGGGCGAGGGCGGCCGGTGCGGCGGCGAGGGCGTAGCAGAGGGGCAGGGGCAGCGCGTCGAGGAACACGCCGGTCGCCGCCGCCCCGCCGGAGATGCCGAGGTTGAGGGACGTGCTGATCCACGCCACGGCGCGCGTACGGGCGCGAGCCGGCGTGGCGGCGTCGGCGATCAGGAACGCGGTGGTGAACGTCGGGCCGACGAACAGGCCCACGGCGAAGGCCGCCGCGGCCAGGACGGGGACGGACGGGGCGAGCCCGGCCGCCGCGAGGGCGAGCCCGACCGGGCAGACGAAGGCGGCGAGCCGTCCGCGTCCCGGCTGCGATCTGCCGAGGGCGCCGTAGGCGAGGCCGCCGAGGGTGCTGCCCGCGGCGATCGCGGCCTCCACCCAGGCGACGGCCGCGGGCTGATGGTGCCGTTCGGTGAACGCGACGGCGAGCAGCCCGGTCGAGCCGAGGGCGAAGCCGGTGGCCGCGGCGGCGACGGCCGGCACCGGCGCGAACGCGCGGACGCGGGGGCCGCGCCGGCGGCGTCCGGACGGGTTCGGCGGCACCGCCGGGGAGGCGGCGACGCCGAGGACGCCGGCCAGCACCAGGGCGGCGCTGACGGCGATCCCGAGGGACGGGGAGGCGGCCGCGGCCAGCAGTCCCGCCAGGAGCGGCCCGGTGACGAAGACGAGCTCCTCGGAGACGGTGTCGAGGCTGTAGGCGCGGCGGACGAGCGCGGCGTCCGGGAGGATGCCGCGCCACAGCGTCCGCATGACGACGCCGATCGGGGGCGCGCAGGCGCCCGCGGAGACGGCGACGGCCGCCAGCGGCGGCACGGGCGCGCCGGGACGCCAGGTGAGGGCGGCCAGGACGGCGAGCAGACCGGCGTAGGCGGCCGTCATCGGGGGCAGGACGCGGCGTGCGCCATGCCGGTCGATGAGGGCGGCGCGGACGGGCGACAGGGCGGCGGCGGTGAGTCCGTGCGCGGCCATCAGCGCTCCGGCGCGGGCGTAGGAGCCGGTGGACGCGGTGAACGCAAGGGTCAGGGACAGGAACAGCGTCCCGTAGGAGAGGCGTCCCAGCAGCGCGAAGGTGAAGGTGCGCAGGGCGTGCGGGGTGCGCAGGACGGAGGCGTACGACGCGGTCACGAAGGTGTCCCTCAGAAGGGCCCGTGCGGGGGCCGGTTACGGGGAGGCCGGATGCCGCCGCCCGTGCTCCGCGGCGGCGTGCGGCGCTCTACCCGTAGACGAGGAAATGCACGAGGGAAGTGTAGCCACGGCCCCTATGGGGTGGTCCAGTCGCGGCGGCGTGCTTCGGCGAGGGCGATGGCGGTTGCGACGGCGACGTTGAGGGAGCCGACGCGTCCGAGCTGGGGGATGTAGGCGACGGCGTCGGCGGCGGCCAGGAGGGCGGGGGAGCAGCCGTGGTCCTCGCCGCCGACGGCGAGGCAGACGTCGCCGTCCAGCGGCGCCTCGTGGAGGGGGACGGCGTCGGCGGTGAGCTCGACGGCGACCAGCCGCAGGCCCTCCTTGCGGACGGCGGCGGCGGCCTCGCCGGCGCTGCCTGCGTGCTCCCAGGGGACGAGGCGGGCGGTGCCGAGGGCGGTCTTGTCGACGGCCTTGTGGGTCGGCGGCGTGGCGTTCCCGGCGAGCCAGAGGTGGTCGACGCCGAACACGGCGGCGCTGCGGATGATCGAGCCGATGTTGAACGGCTGGGTGACCGACTCGACCAGCAGGCCGAGGCGGGCGTCGGTGCGGCGGCGCCAGTCGCGGTTGAGGCGCTTGACGTCGGTGCCGCGCAGCTGCCTGCGTTCCTGGGCGGGCGTCTGGGGGCGGTCGGGGCCGCTCATCGGGTGTGGCCTTCCGTGCCGGCTCCTGCGCCGCCCGCCTCCGGGCGGGGCGCGACGCGCAGGACGCGGTAGGCGGACCGGGAGGCGATCCGCTCGGTGGGGTGGCCCCGGGCGTCCAGCCAGCGCTGCAGGGAGTCGGAGCCGAGGTGCTTCTGGACGACGAGGTGGGCGAGGCCGTCGGGGGTGAGGCGGGGGAGCCAGGTGAGGAGGAGGTCGTGCAG
>NZ_SMKT01000027.1 GCF_004348735.1 Actinomadura sp. KC06 | reverse complement strand
CCCCCACCCGGCGCCGCCGTCCCACCCAGGGACGGGCAGCAGGCACCGGGTCCGAGCAGGCCGATGCGGAGGTCGCCTTTCCCATGTCGCAGGCGTTGGATTTGCCCGAAGCCAACCGGAGCCAGGGCCGGTTTCTCGACCTGCTGCGTTCGGAGCTGCCCGACGTCGCGCAGGAGGTCGTCACCGAGATCAAGCAGACGATCCCCGAGTACGACAGGGCGCCCCTCTCGCCCTACGACCAGATACTGCGGCTCAGCGTCGACCTCCTGCTCTCCGGCTTTCTGGACAAGGTCGCCGACCCGGGCGCGCCCACCGCCCAGCGCGACGAGACCTGCCGGGCCCTCGGGCATTTCGAGGCCGTCGAGGGGCGCAGCCTGGACCTCCTCCAGGCCGCCACCCGCATCGCCTTCCACATCGCCTGGCGCCGGACGGTCATCGTCGCCGAACGCGAGCAGATCCCCACCGCCGTCGTCTCCACCATCGTGGACGCGATGCTCGTCTACCTGGACGAGGCCGTCGCGCAGGCCCGCGTCGGCCACCAGCAGGCCACCGGCCACGCCGACATCCGCCGCCGCGAGGACCGCAGAAAGCTCCTGCACCTGATCCTCCAGCAGCCCGCCGTCGTGCCCGAGGCGATCGAGGAGCTCGCGAAGTCCACCGGCTGGTGGCCGCTGCCCGACGAGGCCACGCTCGTCGCCATCCACGCCGACGCCCCCTACACCCGCGCGGCGCTGGACGCCGACGTCCTCGCCGACCTGGACTCGGCGGAGCCGTGCCTGCTCGTCCCCGGGCCGCTCACCACGGCGCGCCACGGCATGCTGCGCGCCGCGCTGTCGGACGCGAGCTCCGTCATCGGCCTCACCCTGCCGCTGGAGCGGGCGACGCACTCCCTGCGCTGGGCGCGGCGCGTCCTCGGGCTCGCGCAGGAGGGCATCATCCGGGACGGCTCCCTCATCCCGTGCCGGGACCACCTCATGACCATGTGGCTGCTGTCCGACCCGCCGCTGATCGAGGAGCTCACCCGGCGCCACCTGGAACCGCTGCGCGACGTGTCGGACGGCCAGCGCCGCCGCCTCGTCGAGACGCTCGCCGAGGCCGTCACCACCAGGGCCACCGCCGTCGACATCGGCGAACGGCTCAAGATCCATCCGCAGACAGTCCGGTACCGGCTCCGCCAGCTCGAGGGCTATCTCGGCGACAGCCTGGACGACGCCGACGCCCGCTTCTCCCTCGACGCCACCCTCCGCGCGGCGAGCCTGCACCGGCGCCGCCGCGCGACCGGCCGGCGCGGTCTGGCAGGCCGGTAGAGGACGCGCGGCCGCGCCGGCCGCCCCGCCGCCGGATGCGACACTGCTGCCCATGACACTGGGAACGATCGTTCTGACGGGAGCCGCCGGACGGGTCGGCACCGCGCTCCGGACACCGCTGCGGGACGAGGCCGAGCGGCTCGTCCTCGCCGATCTCGCGCCGCTGCACGCGGAGGCGCCGAACGAGACCGTCCACCGGACGGACCTGTCCGACGCGGCGGAGATCATGGACGGCGCGGACGCGGTCGTCCACCTGGCCGGGGTGTCCGACGAGGCGCCGTTCCCCGACCTGGTCGAGGGCAACATCCTCGGCACGCAGCGCATCCTGGAGGCGGCGCGCGTCACCGGCGTACCCCGCGTCGTGCTCGCCAGCAGCAACCGGCTGACCGGCTGCTACCCCTCGACCGAGACCGTGTCGGCGGACATGCCGCCGCGGCCGGACGGCCTGTACGGGGTCAGCAAGGTCGCCACCGAGGCGCTCGCCCGCCTCTACGCCGACAAGTTCGGCCTGGACGTGGTGTGCCTGCGCATCGGCAGCCTCGAACTCCATCCCACCGAGCCCCGGCACCTGTCGACCTGGCTGAGCCACCGCGACTGCGCCGGGTTCGTCCGCGCGGCGCTGACCGTCCCGTCGCCGGGTTTCCTCGCCGCCTATGCCGTCTCCGCGAACTCGCGCCGATTCTGGGAACTGGACGAGCGGCTCGGCTACACACCGCTCGACAATGCGGCAACTTATGACATTCCGGACACATTCCTCGGCCCGGACGTGCCGCAGGGCGGGGACTACGCGTCCGCGGAATTCACGCTTCGGTATCTGGACGGGTCCGCGCCGCGGCGCCGGTGATGTTCCGGGTCACACGGAACGCCACGGAGCGTTATCCTGACGGTCGGATTACCGGTTCCTGACCGAAAGTCGAAGGGGTCCATGCCGACGTCGACCTGGTTCCGCCTCAATGTCGCCAAGCGCGAGCGGGTGTTCGAGGTGGCGATGCGCGAGTTCGGGGAGAACGGATACTCGACCGGCAGCCTGAACACCATCGCGCGCGAGGCCGGCATCGCCAAGGGCTCCCTCTTCCAGTACTTCAGCGACAAGCTGGAGTTCTTCGCGTTCGTCTGCGACGAGGCGTCGCGCCGCGTCCGCGAGGAGATGGAACGCCGCATGGAGCGGATCGACTTCGAGCAGCCCTTCGACGAATGGCTGTTCGACGCCATCTGCGACTGGACCGAGTACATGGCGGAGCACCCGCTGGAGCGCGGCGTCACCGCCGCGACGAACTTCGAGCTCGACAACAGCGTCCGGTCCGTCGTCCGCGACACCGCCAACCAGCACTACCTGCAGGTCATCCATCCGCTGCTGCAGCTGTGGCGGGAGCGCGGCG
This sequence comes from Actinomadura sp. KC06, assembly GCF_004348735.1. Taxonomy (GTDB): domain Bacteria; phylum Actinomycetota; class Actinomycetes; order Streptosporangiales; family Streptosporangiaceae; genus Spirillospora. Next base: position 65,973 of record NZ_SMKT01000027.1, on the reverse strand, counting down.
AGATCCGCGAGGACGCCGACCTCGACGTCATCGCCACCTGGCTGATGACGCTGCTGCCGTTCCTCGCCCTCGCCCCGTACTACGACGGCCTCGACCCGATCCACAACCTGCGCGGCCGCACCCCGGCCGAGCAGCGCCCGGTGATCCGCCAGCTCATCGCGGGCTTCCGCCCGATCTTCGCGCCCCAGAAGTGACCGCCGTCAGCGGGTGAGGAGGAACTCCTCCGGCCTGGCCTTGCGGGAGCCCGCCCAGAACTCGAACGTGTGCCCCGGCCACAGCGTGCGGTTGACGCCCTGGTCGTCCAGGTACCAGCTGTCGCAGCCGCCCTCGTTCCAGACGGCGCGGCGCAGGCGCCGCTGCAGCCGGTCGTTGAAGCGGCGGGACGCCCCGGGCTTCGGCTCGATCGTGTCCGCGCCGCGCTCCTGCATGAGGCGCAGGCAGCTCAGCACGTGCTGGATCTGCACCTCGATCATGAAGACGACGGAGTTGTGGCCGAGGCCGGTGTTCGGGCCGAGCAGCATGAAGAAGTTCGGCATGCCGGGGATCGTCGTGCCGCGGTGGGCCTCGATGCCGTCCGCCCAGAGCTCCTGGAGCTTGACGCCGTCCCGCCCGGTGACGCGCAGGTCGGTGAGGGCGTCGGTCACCTTGAAGCCGGTGCCGTAGATGATGCAGTCGACCTCGTGCTCGCGTCCGTCCTCGGTGACGATGGAGTGCTCGCGGACTTCGGCTATGCCGGACGTCTCCAATTCGACGTTCGGGCGGGCGAGCGCCGGATAGTAGTCGCTGGACAGCAGGATCCGCTTGCAGCCGATGGTGTAGTCGGGCGTCACTTTTGCGCGCAGTTCCGGGTCGGCGATCTGGTTCTCGATGTGGCGGCGGGCGAGCCGCTCCTGCGGCCCGGACAGCCGCGGATCGATCGTGAAGCCGATGGCGCGGGCCTCCAGCGCCCAATAGATGCCGCCGCGAAATGCCCGTGCCGCGCCCGGGATCTTCTTGAACGCCATGCGGACGGGCGCGGGAATGGCGAAGTCGGGCTTCGGCTGGATCCACGGCGGCGTCCGCTGGAACACGACCAGTTCCTCCGCTCGCTCCGCGATCCGCGGGACGAACTGGATCGCGGACGCGCCCGTCCCGATGACGGCGACGCGCTTGCCGGCGAGGTCGTAGGAGTGGTCCCACTCGGCGGAATGGAACGCGGTGCCGCGGAACCGCTCGATGCCCGGCAGGTCGGGAAAGGACGGGACGTGCAGCGCGCCGATGCCCGACACGACGGCCTTCGGGGTGAGGACGGTCCCGTCGGCGAGCGTGACGTTCCAGCGCCGGGCCGCGTCGTCGTACTCCATCGAGTCGACGGCCGCGCCGAAGCGGATGTGCTCGCGCACCCGGTACTTGTCGGCCGTCCGCTCCATGTAGGCGCGGATCTCGGGCTGCGGCGCGAACATCCGCGTCCAGCCGGGGTTGAGCTCGAAGGAGAAGGAGTACATGTGCGAGGGGACGTCGCAGGCGCAGCCCGGATAGGTGTTGTCGTGCCACGTCCCGCCGAGGGCGTCGCTCTTCTCCAGGATCATGAAGTCGTGGAAGCCGGCCTGCTTCAGCCGGATCGCCATGCCGAGACCGGCGAAGCCGGAGCCGATGACGACGATCGCCGGGGCGCGCTCGCTCATATCCCGTCCTCTCGCGTAACCTACTCGCAGTAAGTTACCGGGAGTAGGTTACTGACGGTAGGTCCAATTGAGAGGATTCTCCTGTGAGTGCCGCCACACCCCGTCCACGCCGCCGGCGGATGTCGCGCGCCGAGCGCGAACGGCAGATGCTGGACGTCGCCGAGGAGGTGTTCGGCGAGCGCGGCTACCGGGCCACCTCCATGGACGAGATCGCCGAGCGTTGCGGGGTCTCCAAGCCGATGCTCTACGAGTACTTCGGCTCCAAGGACGGGCTGCTCGTGGCGTGCGTGAGCCGGTCCAAGGCGGAGCTGTTCGAGGTCACGCAGAAGGCCATGGCGGGCGCGTCCGACCCCAAGGACATCCTGCGCCGCGGGATGGACGCCTACTTCGAGTTCGTCGACGCGCACAGCAGGTCGTTCGCCATGCTGCTGCGCGAGCCGCTCTCCGCTCCGCCGTCCGCCGTCGAGGCGGTGGAGGCGACGCGCAGGCAGCAGAGCGCGCTGATCGCCGGCGCGCTGTCGGCGTTCGCGCCGTGCGCGCCCGCCGCCGTCATCGACGCCTTCACGCAGATCATCATGGGCGGCAGCGAACGGCTGGCGCACTGGCAGACGCAGCGTCCCGAGGTGTCGGCCGAGGACGCGGCCCGCCACATGACCGACTTCTGCTGGAACGGCCTCAGCCCGTACCTGCCGGACGCCGGGGAAGCCGGTCCAGGGCCCCGATGAGCAGGTCGAGGCCGAACTCGAAGTCGGTCTCGGGATCGATGTCGGCGAGCGCCGGGCCGTAGGCGATGACGTGCGGGAACTCGTCCGGGTCGAGGCGCGTCCACGACTCGGCGCCGGTCTCGGCGAGATGGCCGAGCATCTTCGCCATCCCGACCTCGCGCAGCTGCGCGCCGAGCGCGTAGGCGAGCAGCGCCCGCATGATCCGCACGGCGGTCTCGCCGTCGAACCCGGCCGCGTCCGCCAGCGCCAGCGCCCGCTCGGCCGGACGCAGCCCCACCGGAGTGTCGATCTTGTGGGTGAGGACGATCGTCATGCAGCGCGGATTGTCGTGCGCGACCTTCCGGAACGCCCGCACCAGCGCCCGCGCCCGTTCCTGCCACGGCTCGGACGGATCGTCCTCCAGCTCCAGACCGGCCACGACGTGCTCGGCCACGCCCTCCAGCAGCGCGCCCTTGTTCGGGACGTGGTTGTAGAGCGACATCACGGCGACGCCCAGCTCGCCCGCGACACGGCGCATGGACAGCGCGTCCGCGCCCTCCCGCTCGATCAGCCCGACCGCCGCGAGGACGATCCGCTCGCGGGACAGCACCGGCCGCACCTGCGGGGTGTCGGAGGTCACATGCCTCGCCATCGATGCCGCCCTTTACAGCCGTCGGTGTCCCGTGACACGGTACGTACATTGTACGTGAGACGTACACCGTACGTCCGCGCGCCCCTCGGGGAGGAGCGACCATGTCGACCCATGACCTCTACACCGAGCCCGCCGGCACGTCCACCTGGAAAGTCCCCATGACCGGCGACGCCCGGTTCACCTGGGAGTACGACGACGGCCGCGACCGCCTCCTCGCCCTCTACCAGAAGGGCAAGGACAAGCAGTGGGACTCCGCCAAGCGCATCGACTGGGACGTCGACGTCGACCCGCACGACGCCCTCGGCATCCCCGACCAGGCCCTCGCCATCTACGGGACGAAGTACTGGGACCGGATGTCGGAGCGGGAGCGCGGTGAGCTGCGGCTGCACTCCACGTCCTGGCAGTTCTCCCAGTTCATGCACGGCGAGCAGGGCGCGATGGTCACCGCGGCCCGGATCGTGGAGTCGGTCCCCGATCTCGACTCCAAGTTCTACTCCGCCACCCAGACGATGGACGAGGCGCGCCACGTCGAGCTGTTCACCCGGTTCCTGCACGACAAGGTCGGGATGGTCTACCCGATCAACACCAAGCTCCAGGACCTGCTGGACGAGACCCTCGCCGACTCCCGCTGGGACATGCCCTACCTCGGCATGCAGGTGCTCATCGAGGGCCTCGCGCTCGCCGCGTTCGGCGTCATCCGCGACATCACGACCAAGCCGCTGCCCAAGCAGATCCTCGCCTACGTCATGCAGGACGAGGCACGCCACGTCGCGTTCGGCCGCCTCGCCCTCCGCGACTACTACAGGCAGCTCTCCCCCGCCGAGCTCCGCGAACGCGAGGACTTCGTCATCGAGGGCTGCCACCTGATGCGCGACCGCATCCGCGGCCGGGAGATCTGGGCCAACTTCGGCATCGACGCCAAGGAGGTCGACGAGCTGGTGGAGAACTCCGCGTACATGCGGATGTTCCAGAGCCTGCTGTTCAGCCGCATCGTCCCGTGCGTCAAGGACATCGGCCTGTGGAGCGAGCGCATCCAGCGGGCCTACGACGACATGGGCGTCCTGGACATGTCCAAGGCCGACCTCGACGCCCTCATGAGCCAGGACGAGGAGGTCGCCGACAAGCTCGACACCGAGCGGTTCGCCGCCGAGGAGGCCGACCGCAGGGCCGAGGTCGACGCCGTGATCGCCGACGCCGCGGCGTCCTGAGTACGGTTGACCGCATGCCACTCGCGCACTTCGACGGAGCGCTCGCCGTCGTCACCGGAGCCGGCAGCGGGATCGGCCGGGCGACCGCCCTCGCCCTCGCCGAGCGCGGCGCCCACGTCATCGCCGCCGACATCGACCTGCCCGCCGCCGAGCGCACCGTCACCCTCGCGAAGACGGTCGGCGCCGGAGGAACCCCGTACCGGGTGGACGTGTCCGACGCCGCCGCCATGGAGACCTTCGCCGCCGAGGTCAAGGAGTCCCGCCGGGCTCCCGACATCGTCGTCAACAACGCCGGGATCGCGGTCGCGGGCTCGTTCCTCGACACCGGGCTGGACGACTGGAACGCCGTCCTCGGCGTCAACCTGTGGGGCGTCGTCCACGGCTGCCGCCTGTTCGGCAAGCAGATGCACGACCGCGTCCACGCCCTGCCCAACAAGCCCGACAAGCCCAACTTCGGCGGCCACATCGTCAACATCGCGTCCGCCGCCGCCTACAGCCCGACCCGCGCGCTGCCCGCCTACTGCACGACGAAGGCCGCCGTGCTCATGCTCAGCGAGTGCCTGCGCGCCGAGCTGGCGGGCTCCCGCATCGGCGTCACCGCCGTCTGCCCCGGCTTCGTCAGCACCGACATCGTCAGGAACGGAACCTACGTCGAGGGCGACGAGGCGACCCGGGAACGCCTCCGCGAACGCGGCCAGCGCGCCCTCAAGATGCGCAACTACCCGCCGGAGAAGGTCGCCGAGCGGATCGTCCACGCCATCGTCAAGAACAAGCCCGTGGTCCCCGTCAACTTCGAGGGCCACCTCCTGCACACCCTGTCCAGGGTCTCCCCCGCCTCCCTACGCCTCCTAGCCAGAATCCCCACCCCCCGGGGCTGATGCCCTGTCAGCCGAGCCAAAGGACCCGGACGATGACGACCCTTTCCCCGCGAACGTCCGACAGGTAGTTGACGATGAGCGGCCCCCGAGTCTCCCTCTGCAGCCCGGGAACATCGCCGCTGTGCGATGCGCCGTCAGGGAAGAGCATCGAATCCCGGGCCGCGATCTCACGAGCGAGGTCCTCGACCGCGGCGATCGCCTCGGGCGGCAATCCCTTCAGCAGGTCATCGGGATCGCATTCCCATGGCCAAGCACTCACCGGCGACCGCTCGGCCCGCCGCACGAACGATGTCACCGATCTCGCGGATCGCGCGCGCTCTGACCTCGGGATCCGCGTCGGCCATGGCCCGTTCTGCCGTATGAAGCCGTTCGGCGGTCTCCGGGTGGCGCTCGATCTCCACGAACTCCCCCCATTTCAGGTAGAACGCCCGGATCGGGAAGACGCTGCCTTCCTCGCCGGCCTCATCGAACGCCTTCTGCATGTCCTCGAAGAACTCGCGGAGACGCGACGGCGCCACGGTCGCCACTGCCTTGCGAAGCGCGGGCACGGTCAGTTTCGGCATGGGGATCAGGGCCTCGCCCTGCCCGTCACGCTGTGCGACCATCTCCCACCCTCCAGTTCGCGGCCTGTGGCCAGAATAGCCGCGCCGTCCGACATCCAGGGGGCACCACATGAGAGGAGGCGGGCCGATGCCGTCTGACGTGTTGCTGAGTGATGGGCGGCCGCGGTCGTGGACGGCCATGGTCCGGTGCGAGGACGGCGATCACACGCTGGAGCTCACGCATCGGGAGGTGGTCGCCGAGCGGCTGCTGCGCACGTCGCGGAAGCATTCGTTCGACCCGGACGTGGACGTGGACTGGGACGCGCCGCAGGACCCGGACGTGTTCTACATGCCGCCGCAGCTCGCGTCGATCTACGAGACGCCGCTGTGGGACGCGCTGACGCACCGCCAGCGGGTGGAGCTGACCAAGCGGGAGATGTGCAGCATCGCCTCGTTCGGGATCTGGTCGGAGATGCTGCTGATGCAGTCGCTGGTGATGCACGCCTACCGGCATCGCTACGACAGCGACCATGTCGCCTACGCGCTGACCGAGATCGCGGACGAGTGCCGCCACTCGAAGATGTTCGGGCGGATGGTGCGGACCTGCGGGCTGCGCACCCACCGGCCGCGGGCGCTGGAGTACCACCTCGCGAAGACGTTCGGAGCCGTGTACGACCCGATGCCGATGTTCGCGGGGACGCTGGTCGTGGAGGAGTTCACGGACGCGTTCCAGCGCCTGACGTTCCCCGACGAGGACGTCCAGCCGATGATCCGGCAGGTCACGCGGATTCATGTGGTCGAGGAGGCGCGGCACATCAGGTACGCGCGGGAGGAGCTGAAGCGGCAGGTGGCGGAGGCGGCGCCGGTGCGGCGGCGGATGGCGGCGTACGCGCTGGCGCAGGCGACGCGGCTGATGGCCACGCAGGTGATCCACCCGTCCTGCTACACGGCGGTGGGGCTCGATCCGGCGCTCGCGCGGCGGGTCGCGGCGCGCAGCCCGCACCGGCGGGCGACGCTGGCATGGGCCTTCCGAAAGTGCACCACGTTCTTCCACGAGGTCGGGTTCCTGGACGGACGAGCCCGTGACGTCTGGGTTCGAGCGGGCCTGCTGGAACGGTAACGAGTTCTCCTTCGCGACCATTATCTCGATGTCGAAACGGGTTCGAGAAAATGGTTCGCGAATGCTCGGCATTGGTACATGAGAGAGAAACCAAAGGGCCGCGGAGCGAGGTCCACTCCGCGGCCCGTCGACGCGTACAGGTTGCTGACCTGGGATCTCACCTCACCCAGGACACTCCTACCGATTGCACGGTCACGTCGTCGACCTCCTCCTCCCCGGGTATCTCAAGCACGCCGACGACCTGGCACGGTCCCGGGAGCATGATCGGCGCGCCCCCTCCCCTTACCGGAACACCTTAGAAGCTATTGACAGCACATATGCCTTGATCGGCCGATTCAGGTCAGAAATGATTTAGCGCGGCGAGGACTTCGCGGGCGACGGCGGTGACCTTGGCGATGCAGACCCCTTCTCGCGCGTCCTGGGCGCCCTTGCCGGGCGCCCGCTCGCCGTAGGTGACGGTGAAGACCGTGTTGCGGATCCTGGCGGTGACCTGCCCGACCACGGACGGGCGCCCCTCGTCCGCGCGGAACCAGCGGTACGCCTCCTCCCCGAGGCCGCGGTGGCGCTCCAGGCTGATCGTCCGGACGAGCGGGGCTTCGCGCGCCTGCGCCCACTGCGCGTCGTAGTACTCCTCGGCGTCCTTCACCGGGGTCGTGGTATTGCCGGACGCGTACAGGCGCGTCTCCACACGCAGCCAGGGGAACGCGGCGCCCGTCGGGGAGTACGTGCATGTGGTGAGCGTCGAGTTCGCGTTCTCCGTGCGCGAGGCCATAGGGACGGTGCGGTCGACGGTGCCTTTCGAGACCGTCCCGCAGGGGGCCGGGAGCGCCGTCAGCGTCTGGCTCTGCCGCGTTCCACTGGGCGGGGTCGGACGCACAGTCGCCTCTTCCCGGCCTGAGCCGCCAGGCACCAGCAGGAGGAGCGCCACGGCGGCCAGGGCGAGGACGGCGGCGCCCGCGAGCACCGCGAACCGCTTCGGACGCCGCGGCGGAGACGGCGGCTCCGGCGGGGAGTACGGCCGGTGGAACGGCTCGACCGGACGCTGAAGGCCCACGCCCCGCTCCTCACTCCCCCGTCCGATCACCGAACCGCCCCTCGTCACGGTAGGTCAGGCGCGCGGCCCCTGGCCAGGCCCCCGGCCGGTGTTGATTGTCGGTACCGGTGGACACAATGAAGGAGTGCTGATAGCGGACATCACCCGGACGTCGGCGGCCGTGGCCTCCACCTCGGGCCGGAAGGCCAAGGTCGCGGCGCTCGCCGAGTGCCTGCGCGCGGCGGAGCCCGGCGAGGCCGCGATCGTGGTCTTCTACCTGTCCGGCGAGCTGCCGCAGCGCCAGATCGGCGTCGGGTACGCCTCGCTGCGGGACGTCCCGCCGCCCGCCGCCGAGCCGTCCCTGACGGTGCCGGAGGTGGACGCGGCGTTCACCGAGATCGGCGCGGTGTCCGGGGCGGGCTCGGTCGCCCGGCGGCGCGAGCTGGTCGCGGCCCTGCTCGGCCGCGCCACCCGCGCCGAGCAGGACTTCCTGATCAGGCTGCTGGCGGGCGAGCTGCGGCAGGGCGCGCTGGACGGTGTGATGGCGGAGGCGATCGCGGCGGCGGCGGAGGTGCCGTCGGCGGAGGTGCGGCGCGCGTTCATGCTGCGCGGATCGCTCGGGCCCGTCGCGACGGCGGCACTGGCGGACGGCGTCGACGGGCTGCGCACGTTCTCGCTGGAGGTCGGGCGTCCGATCAAGCCGATGCTGGCGGCGGCCGCGCCGTCGATCGACGAGGCGTTCGCGAAGCTCAAGGCGGACGCGGCCGTGGAGTGGAAGCTCGACGGCATCCGCGCACAGATCCACGTCTCCGGCGGCGAGGTGCGGGTGTTCACCCGGACGCTGGACGAGATCACCTCCCGGCTCCCGGAGGTCGTGGCGGCGGTGCGGGAGCTGCCCGTCCGCGACGCCGTGTTCGACGGCGAGCTGATCGCGCTGCGCCCGGACGGGCGTCCCCACCCGTTCCAGGTCACCGCCGCCCGCACCGCGACCCGTACCGCCAAGGACACCGAGCCCGTCCCGGTGACGCTCTACCTCTTCGACGTCCTGCATCTCGACGGCGCCGACCTGCTCGACGCTCCAGGCGCGGAGCGGAACGCGGCGCTCACCCGGACCGTCCCCGAGGAGCTGCGGATGCCCCGCGTGATCACCGGCGACCCGGCGCGGGCGAAGGAGGTGTTCGACGAGGCGGTCGCACGCGGCCACGAGGGCGTGGTGGTCAAGTCCCTCGACACGCCCTACACGGCCGGACGGCGCGGCGCGGGCTGGATCAAGGTCAAGCCGCGGCACACGCTCGACCTCGTCGTCCTCGCCGTCGAATGGGGCCACGGGCGGCGGCAGGGCCTGCTGTCCAACCTGCACCTCGGCGCCCGCGACCCCGAGACCGGCGGGTTCGTCATGCTCGGCAAGACGTTCAAGGGCCTCACCGACGAGCTGCTCGCCTGGCAGACGAAGCGGCTGCGCGAGCTGGCCGTGCGCGAAGACGGCTGGACGGTCCACGTCCGTCCCGAGCTGGTGGTCGAGATCGCGTTCGACGGCGTCCAGCACAGCCCCCGCTACCCGGGCGGCATCGCGCTGCGGTTCGCCCGCGTCCTGCGGTACCGGCCCGACAAGTCCGCGGCCGAGGCCGACACCATCGACACGGTGCGCGCGGTCGCGCCCGTCATGGACTGACGCGCCCCAGGGTCAGCTCGCCGGGCGGTCGTCGAGCGCGGCGGGCCGGGCGTGATCGGACGCCGGGCCGGGCGGGGAGCCGGGCGTCGATCCCTCCTCGGGCGCGACGCGCTCGGGGGCCACACGCTCGGGGGCCATGCGCTCAGGGGCGGCGCGGCGGGCCTGGCGTCTGGAGGCGGCGCGCGTTCGCAGGCGGGACGCGCCCTTGCCGCGGGCATGGGGAACACGGGAATCGGCGCGGCGCCGCTCGCGTGCCTCGCCGCGCCGCCGGTCGGGCCACGGGCCGGCCTTGCGTCCAGCGCGGGCGGCACGGGCGGCGCGGGCGGCCGCCTTGCGTTCCGCGCGGGCCGCGGCCTTGCTTTCGGCGCGCGCCGTCGTCCGCGCCCTGCGGAGGCGGCGGCGGGCGCGCTCGGCGGCCTCGGTGCGGCGCTGCAGCAGCTCGGGCGGGATGAGGTCGTGCCGTCCCGCGATGAACTCCTGCACCCAGATCTTGCCGCGGATCAGGGGCCGCCGGAGCCGCTTCTCCCGCCGGACGGCCCGCTGGTACCGGCGCGACTGCTCGTCGTAGCGCCAGCGCGACCAGGGCGAGCCGGGCCGCGCCACCCGGACGGCCCCGACGATCAGCAGCGCGGGCAGGAACAGGCCGATCAGCCCGGTCCAGATCTTGCCCTTCAGCAGCGTGATCACGGCGAGGGCGAGGTTGCCGGCGAGGAACGCGACGTAGGCGACGCTGAGATCGCCGCCGCCGGGGTCGATGCCGATGCCCTCGTAGCCGAACGGGCGGACGCCGAGCAGCAGCAGCCCCGTCACGGCGATCGCGACGAACACGGCGTCGACGGACGCGCGGCCCTTCTCCGTCCAGTAGACGTCGCTGAGATGCAGGATCAGGGCGAACTCGTCCAGGACGAGCGCCGAGCCCATCCCGAACACGACGGCCGCCAGCAGGTCGAGCCGGACGTGGCCGTCCGGGACGGCGAGGCTCGCCACCCCGCCCGCCAGCATCAGCACGACCCCGAACACGACATGGTGGATGTGCACGTCGCCGGCCGTCACGTTCCGGAACCAGCGCACGTCCGCCCGGATCAGCCGGACGTTCACCCGCGTCAGCACGAACGTGATCATGAACGCGACGAAGAAGCCGAACAGCGGCAGCCGCCCGGTCTCCACGATGCGCGCGTCGAACATCTCGATCATCTGCCCCCCGCTGCCTCCATCATGCCCGGTGACATGCATGGATATCGTGGGACCCCGGGCACGAAACGGCACCGGTCGGACGACGAGCGAAGGGGGGCGCTGTGAGCCGCACCGTGGACCGCTGGGATTCCGCGTACCGCACCTGGGTCGCGGAGGCGATCCGGCTGGTCGACGCCGACGCCAACCGCAGCGCCGACACGCACCTGCATGTGTTCCCCCTGCCGCCCGAGTGGGGCATCGATCTTTACCTGAAGGACGAGTCCGTCCACCCGACGGGGTCGCTGAAGCACCGGCTGGCGCGGTCGCTGTTCCTGTACGGGCTCGCGAACGGCTGGATCCGCGATGACACGACGGTGATCGAGGCGTCCAGCGGGTCGACGGCGGTGTCGGAGGCGTACTTCGCGCGGCTGCTCGGGCTGCCGTTCGTCGCGGTGATGCCCGCGTCCACGAGCCCGGAGAAGATCCAGCTGATCGAGTTCTACGGCGGCCGGTGCCATCTGGTGGACGACCCGTCCTCGATCTACGACGAGTCGCGGCGCCTCGCGGCCGAGTGCGGCGGGCACTTCATGGACCAGTTCACCTACGCCGAGCGCGCGACGGACTGGCGCGGCAACAACAACATCGCCGAGTCGATCTTCGAGCAGCTGCGGCTGGAGCGGTTTCCCGAGCCATCCTGGATCGTGGTCGGCGCGGGCACCGGCGGGACGTCCGCGACGATCGGCCGCTACGCCCGGTACCGGCGGTTCCAGACGCGGCTCGCGGTCGTCGACCCGGAGGGCTCGGCGTTCCACGGCTCGTTCGCCGACGGCGACCCGGAGCGGACCGCGGCGGGCTCGCGGATCGAGGGCATCGGCCGCCCGCGCGTCGAGCCGTCGTTCCTGCCCACGGTGATCGACCGGATGATCCACGTGCCGGACGCGGCGTCCATCGCCGCGATGCGCTGGACGAACGAGGTCAGCGGACGCGACGTCGGCGGCTCCACCGGCACCAACATGTGGGGCGTGGCGGAGCTGATCGCGCAGATGCGGGCGCGCGGCGAGCGCGGGAGCGTCGTCACGCTGATCTGCGACGGCGGCGAACGCTACACCGGCACCTACGGTTCGGACGCCTGGCTCGCCGCGCAGGGCCTCCACGTGGAGCCGTACCTGGCCGCGCTGAACGACTTCCTGAAGACCGGCGAGCTGCCCGCCGTCCCGTAGCGCCGTGATGCTCTTCGCCGGAGCCCGGCTAACCCGTGACCCGGACCGGATTGAACAGGTCGGCGTAGATCAGCAGCCCGCCCATGACGATGAGGACGGCCGCCATCACATACGTCACCGGGAGGGCCTTGGCGACGTCCACGTACCCGGGGTCGGGCCTTCGGAAGATCTTGGCGAACAGCTTCTTGACCGCCTCCAGCAGCGCGCCGGCGATGTGGCCGCCGTCCAGCGGCAGCAGCGGAACGAGGTTGAACAGCCCCACCGCGAGGTTCAGCGACCCGAGCAGCATCACGAAGTAGGCGACCTTCTGCGTCCCGTCGATCCGGTCGTCGGCGGCGAACTCGCCGCCGATCCGGCTGACGCCGACGACGCCGATCGGGCCGTTCGGGTCGCGCTCCTCGCCGCCGAAGGCCGCGTTCCAGACGCCGACCATCTTCTGCGGCATCCGCACCAGCGCGCCCGCGGTGCGCGAGGTCAGATCGCCCATCGTGCTCACGACCGCGCCGGGCCCCTGCCGCTCGACCGCGCTGCCGGGGGTGATGCCGAGGAACCCGACGTTGACGATCTCGTCCTCGTTGTCGAGGTCGCGCATCTTGTTGCGGGTGATCGGGACGTTGAGCCGCAGGTCCTTCCCGTCGCGCCGGACGGTCATCGGGACGGTCCGGCCGCCGGCGTCGCGGATCTGCTCCTGAAGGTCCCGGTAGTCGCCGATCTTCTTGCCGTCGAACGCCACGACGCGGTCGCCCGGCAGCAGCCCGACCTGCTTGGCGGGGGTCGGCGGCGCGTTCGCCGGGCAGTCCTTGAGCTCGGACTGGCTCGCCGGGACGATGCACTGGGCGACCGTGTCGATCACCGGCTGGGGCTGGTTCGTGCCGATGCCCATCAGCAGGATCGCGAAGAACAGCACGGCCAGGATCAGGTTCATGGCGGGCCCGCCGACCATGATCAGCGCCTTCTGCCACCACTTCTTGGCGTAGAAGACGCGGTCCTCGTCGCCGGGCCTGACCTCTTCCAGCGCCGCGCCGCGCGCCGACTCGATCAGCCCCTGGAACGGGCCGGTGCTGGCCTGCCTGACCTGCCCCGGCGCGTCGCCCTTGCGCGGCGGCAGCATCCCGATCATGCGGACGTACCCGCCGAGCGGAATCCATTTGATGCCGTACTCGGTCTCGCCGCGCCGCCACGATTTCATCGTGGGCCCGAACCCGACCATGAACTGGGTCGTCCGGACCCGGAACAGCTTGGCGAACGAGAAGTGCCCGAGCTCGTGCAGGGCGATGGACACCAGCAGGCCGAAGAATACGATCAACGCTCCAGCCAGGTAGGCCATGCGGCTTCGCCCTCCGGGTCGTGCACCCCGCACACCGGGGGTGATCTCCAGCAATCAGTTCAGAGTACGTCAACGCCCCGCGTCCGGTTGAATCCTCACTGAGGAAGCCGTGCCGTCCTGGGCGGGTGGCCGCCTGGGTGATGGCTGGTCGTGGGGCGTAGCCGCTGCTAGCCTGACCGGCAGCCGACGATCCCGTGCGGGAGAGTCCCTCGCAGCCGGTGGGGGACGCCGAAGGAGCAACTCCTCCCCGGAACCTCTCAGGCCCACGGACCGCACGGGCGAGGCGACCTCTGGAAAGCGGGGACCTAGTTCCCCCGCCGAAGGTGAAAGCCCGTCCGCCCGTTGCAGGCGGGGACGGGTGAAGCTCTCAGGCGCCGATGACAGAGGGGGAGGCACCGATACGCCCGGTGCGCGAGTGGGACGATGGACCACGCGTGCCCGTGACGAAGGAGCCGAACCCATGCCCGCCGATCCACCCGCGAAAAGCGCGAAGAAAACGCCGTTGCACGACGTCCATACCGACCTCGGCGCGAACCTCGTGGACTTCGCCGGTTACCTGATGCCGCTGCGCTACAGGAGCGAGACCGCCGAGCATCAGGCGGTCCGTACCGGCGCCGGGCTGTTCGACCTGTCGCACATGGGGGAGATCTTCCTCTCCGGTCCCGGCGCGGGTGACGCGCTCGACTACGCGCTGGTCGGGAAGCTGGCGGCGATGCCCGTCGGCAAGGCCCGCTACACGATGATCTGCGGGCCGGACGGCGGCGTCCTCGACGACCTGATCGTCTACCGGCTCGCCGACACGACGTGGATGGTCGTCGCGAACGCCGCCAACGCCGACGTCGTCCGGGACGCGCTGGCCGAGCGGGCCGCGGGCTTCGAGGCCGCCGTGGACGACCGGTCCGGCTCCTACGCGCTGATCGCGTTGCAGGGGCCGCGTTCGCAGACGATTCTCGAAGGGTTCACCGACGCGCCGCTGGCCGACCTCAAGTACTACGCGATCCTCGCGGGACGGGTCGCGGACGTCGACGCGCTCGTCGCCCGCACGGGGTACACCGGGGAGGACGGCTTCGAACTGTTCGTGGACGCGTCCGACGCCGTGCGGCTGTGGAAGGCGCTCGAAGGGGTGGACGGGGTCGTCCCCGCCGGGCTCGCGGCGCGCGACAGCCTTCGCCTCGAGGCGGGCATGCCGCTGTACGGCAACGAGCTGACCGCCGAGACGACGCCGTTCGAGGCGGGCCTCGGACGGGTCGTAAAACTGGATAAACCGGGCGATTTCGTGGGCAAGTCGGCCCTGGCGGCGGTGGCCCAGACCCCGCCGGGCCGTAGGCTCGTGGGACTGGTGGCGCGGGGGCGTCGGGCGCCGCGCAAGGGGTACCAGGTCGTCACGTCCGGCGGCACGCCGTGCGGGGTCGTGACGAGCGGCGCCCCGTCGCCGACACTGGGCGAGCCGATCGCCATGGCGTACCTCGACAGCGGCGCCGGGGAGACCGGTCTCGCCGTGGACGTCCGCGGCCGGCACGAGCCCGTGGACGTGGTGGCCCTGCCGTTCTACAAGCGTTCCTGAAATTCGGGGGAACCCCCGCAGTGAAGAGAGAGAAGTGATCGTGAGCGTTCCGGAGCAGCTCCGCTACAGCGAAGAACACGAATGGGTGTCCGGCCTTGGGGGCGACGACGGCATCGTCACCATCGGCATCACCGCGCACGCCGCCGACGCCCTCGGAGAGATCGTCTACCTCGAGCTGCAGCCGTCCGAGGGCGACGCCGTCGAGGCGGGCGAGCCGTGCGGCGAGGTCGAGTCGACGAAGTCGGTCAGCGACATCTACTCGCCCGTCAGCGGCGAGGTCACCGCGATCAACAGCGCGGTGGTGGACGAGCCGAAGGTCATCAACGACGACCCGTACGGCGAGGGCTGGATCTTCAAGGTCCGCGTGTCGGACGAGCCGGGCGACCTGCTCGACTCCGCGGCCTACGAGAAGCTGATCGAGGAGGCCTGACCGGTGAGCCTGCACGACCCGCTCGCCGAGGCCGACCCCGAGGTCGCCGAGGCCGTCGCCGCCGAGCTGCGGCGCCAGCAGTCCACTCTGGAGATGATCGCGTCGGAGAACTTCGCGCCGGTGTCCGTCCTGGAGGCGCAGGGCTCCGTCCTGACCAACAAGTACGCCGAGGGCTACCCGGGCCGGCGCTACTACGGCGGCTGCGAGTTCGTCGACGTCACCGAGCAGCTCGCGATCGACCGGGCGAAGGCGCTGTTCGGCGCCGAGCACGCGAACGTCCAGCCGCACAGCGGGGCGCAGGCCAACACGGCGGTGTACTTCGCGCTGCTGCAGCACGGGGACACGATCCTCGGCCTCGACCTCGCGCACGGCGGGCACCTCACCCACGGGATGCGGCTGAACTACTCCGGCAAGGTGCTGAACGTGGTGCCGTACCACGTCCGCGCGGAGGACGGCCTCGTCGACATGGACGAGGTGGCCGCGCTCGCGGCCGAGCAGCGCCCGAAGATGATCGTGGCGGGCTGGTCGGCGTACCCGCGGCAGCTCGACTTCGCGGCCTTCCGGGAGATCGCCGACTCGGTCGGCGCGCTGCTCATGGTCGACATGGCGCACTTCGCGGGTCTCGTCGCGGCGGGCCTGCACCCCTCGCCCGTCCCGCACGCGGACATCGTCACGACCACGACGCACAAGACGCTCGGCGGCCCCCGCGGCGGGCTGATCCTCGCCCGCGAGGAGTTCGCCAAGAAGATCAACTCCGCGGTGTTCCCCGGCATGCAGGGCGGCCCGCTGGAGCATGTGATCGCCGCCAAGGCCGTCGCGCTCAAGATCGCCGCGTCCGAGGAGTTCCGGGCCCGGCAGGCGCTCACCGTCGAGGGCGCCCGGCTGCTCGCCGACCGGCTGCTCGCCGAGGACTCGGCGAAGGCAGGCGTCAAGGTGCTGACCGGCGGGACGGACGTCCATCTCGTGCTGGTCGACCTCGTCGGGTCCGACCTCACCGGACGGGACGCCGAGGACCGCCTGCACGACATCGGCATCACCGTGAACCGCAACGCCGTGCCCAACGACCCGCGGCCGCCGATGGTGACGTCCGGGCTGCGGATCGGCACGCCCGCCCTCGCCACCCGCGGCTTCACCGCCGCCGACTTCGCCGAGGTCGCCGACGTCATCGCGCTGGCGCTGCAGCCGTCCTTCGACCGCGACGCCCTGTCCGCCCGGACGAAGGCCCTGGCGGACAAGCATCCCCTGTATCCCGATCTGTGATGTCTCCGCGCCCTCTCGCCCACCGGCGAGGGGGCGCGGCTCCCGAGGGGGCAGCAATGGCCATCAGCGTTTTCGACCTGTTCAAGATCGGCATCGGACCTTCGTCGTCCCATACCGGCGGGCCGATGGCCGCCGCGCACCGCTTCGCCCGCGGCCTGCACCGGGACGGCCTGCTGGAGAAGACGGCGACCGTCCACGCCACCCTCTACGGTTCCCTCGGCCTCACCGGAAAGGGCCACGGGAGCGACAAGGCCGTCATCCTCGGCCTCGAAGGCGACAAACCCGAACTGGTCGACGTGGACAAGGTCGACGAGCGCCTTGAGGCGATCCGCGAACGCGGAACGCTCCACCTCTTCGACGACCACGACATCCCCTTCGTCGTCAACGAGCACCTCGTCTTCGAGCGCAAGGAATCGCTCCCCGGCCACCCCAACGGAATGCGCTTCACCGCCCGCGACGACTCGGGCAACGAATTGCGCTCCAAGGTGTACTACTCGGTCGGCGGCGGCTTCATCCTGGACGAGAACGCCACCGGCGCCGACCGCATCAAGCCCGACGACACCGTCCTGCCCCACCCGTTCGACACGGCCGCCGAACTCCTCGAACGCTGCCGCGAGACCGGCCTTTCCATTTCCGCGCTGATGCTGGAGAACGAGAAGGCGTTCGGCCGCTCGCCCGCGGAGATCCGCGCGGAACTCCTCGGCCTCTGGCAGGTCATGCGCGCGTGCGTCGACCGGGGCTGCACCCGCGAGGGCCTCCTCCCCGGCGGCCTCAAGGTGCGCCGCCGGGCGCCCCAGCTCCACCGGCAGCTCTCCGCCGAGAAGCCCTCCGACCCGCTCCACGCCATGGACTGGGTCACCCTCTACGCCCTCGCCGTCAACGAGGAGAACGCCGCCGGCGGACGCATCGTCACCGCCCCCACCAACGGCGCCGCCGGGATCGTCCCGGCCGTCCTGCACTACTACGACCGGTTCGTCCCGGGCCACGACGACGAGGGCGTCGTCCGCTTCCTCCTCACCGCCGGCGCGGTCGGCGTCCTGTTCAAGCAGAACGCGTCCATCTCCGGCGCCGAGGTCGGCTGCCAGGGCGAGGTCGGCTCCGCCTGCTCGATGGCCGCCGCCGGCCTCACCGAGGTCCTCGGCGGCACCCCCGAGCAGGTCGAGAACGCCGCCGAGATCGGCATCGAGCACAACCTCGGCCTCACCTGCGACCCCGTCGGCGGCCTCGTCCAGGTCCCCTGCATCGAACGCAACGCGGTCGGCGCCATCAAGGCCATCAGCGCCGCCCGCATCTCCCTCCGCGGCGACGGCCGCCACTTCGTCTCCCTCGACAAGGCCATCAAGACGATGCGCGACACCGGCCGCGACATGCTCGACAAATACAAGGAGACCTCGCGGGGCGGCCTGGCCGTCAACGTCATCGAGTGCTGACCGCGCCCGGCGGTTCCGGACGTCAGATGTCGGCGAGGAGGCTTATCTGGCGCTGGATCCCGTCGGGGCCGCCCAGGGCCGGGAAATGGTCGATGGCGTCGTCGCACAGGTCGATGAGCTGCTGTTTCATGGAGATGCGCTTGTCGGAGAAGTCGAAGAACTCGAACGACGGCGCGGCGTGGAGGCCCTTCCACGGGCCCGCGGGGATGGGGGTCGTGACGAGCGCCTGAGCGATGGGGTACAGGACGCCCTGCATGATGGCGACGCCGTTGCGTTCGAGACCGTAGCGGTGGCTGAAGTACTCCTCGCGCTTGGTGCCCGGGATCTTCTTCGTCGTCACGTCGTCGGTGGAGTGCCGGTACAGCTCGTCCAGCAGGCGGAGGGTGTAGCAGTAGGCGGCGTTGAACAGCGTCATCAGGCTGTGGATGCCCGGCTGGTCCTCGAAGTCGTCCACCATCGGGTCGGGCACGACGGGCCAGGTGGCCTTCGGGTCGTCGATCTTGATCTCGTGCTTGTCGCCGTCGACGGCGCCGATGCCCTCCTCGCCCCGCTGGATGCGCAGGAACTTCTCGTAGTGGGTGTAGTCCTCGACCCCGCTCTTGACCTTGATGTGCTCGTGGTCCTTGAGGGTCCCCTCGCCCTGCTCGATGATGATCTTCAGGGCGTCGAGGGCGGTGTCCAGGTTGTGGACGCGGATCGGCTTCCCGTTGCCGAACTCGTTCCAGAAGGCGCGCTTGTACTGCTTGCGCGCGTCCTCGAGCTTCCAGCGGATCTTCCCCTCACGGTCCAGCCTGGTGAAGCCGTCCTGGATGGAGCGGTAGAACGCGCCCAGGCTCTTGTACTGCTCGACGTCCTCGGGATGCGCCGCGAAGGTGACCGCGTCGGGCTTGACCTTGTCCGGCATCTCGATTCTGCGGAACGTGCTCACCTGCTCGGTGGACAGCTTGTCGAGGGAGAGCAGGATCTCGGCGCCGTCCGGGTCGTCGGGGTTGTAGCGGTGCATCATCAGGCTCGGGTACTTCGGGATGAAGTCCTCGTCGTAGAACGTGATCTGGTCGCCGTATCCGATCGCGACCATCAGGTTGCGGACCAGCGCCAGGTGCAGCATCTCCTCGATCGAGATCCCGATCAGCGAGCGCAGCACGCCTCGCGGCGCCGCCCACTGGGAGTGCCCCCGGGTCCTGATCGAGTACGCGGCGTACAGGTACAGCGGGATGGTCGACAGCTCCACCTGTGCGGCGACATGCAGGTGGTTGGCCAAGTCCTCGACGCTCCGGATGCCCTTCTCCGGATCGAGGCTCCGGATCGGTTCGGCTCTGGCCGCCTTGGCCCGGGTCTTCGTGGCCGTCCCGCGGCTCTTCGTGCCGGCCGTCTTGGTGGTC
Source organism: Actinomadura sp. KC06 (assembly GCF_004348735.1). GTDB lineage: Bacteria > Actinomycetota > Actinomycetes > Streptosporangiales > Streptosporangiaceae > Spirillospora. The sequence goes on along the minus strand of NZ_SMKT01000027.1, from coordinate 46,714 downwards.
ATGGTGCGCCCTTTCCTGTGGGTGTGGTGGTGTCGCTTCCGGTTTCGTGGAAGCCGGGTTCGTGGAAGCCGGAGAAGAAGCCGAGTTCGGTCCAGCGGTGGAGGAGGGTGGCGGCGGGGCCGGGCTCGCAGGCGTCCCCGAAGGCGGCGCCCACCGTGGCGCCTGCGGCCAGGGCGCGCAGGGCCCGGTGGTTGGCGGGGTCGAGCTCCCGCATCGTGACCTCGTAGTCGCGGCGGTTGACGGCCAGGCACACCGGGCGAGGCGCGGGAGGATCGGGGTCCTCCCCCCGCCTGATGGCCGCCAGGTACTCGTGGACGGGGAAGGCCAGGCGCGGAAGGCGGAGGCAGGGCGCCACCGCTGGGCGCAGGGCGGGCAGGTCCGTGGGGCCCGGGAGATCGTCCGGGTGCGGGAGCGGGGTGTTCTCGGTGCCGGGGCCTTCGACGACCTCGGTGACGACGCGTTCCAGCCGCGCCATGTCGATGATCAGGTCGGGCCATTCCTCGCGGCTCCGCGCGTCGTCGGGCCGGGTCGCCGACAGGTGCGCCGCGAAGCCCTCGTCCAGCCGGGACAGCGAGTACGCGGTGGGCGGACGAGCTTCGAGATAGTCCAGGGCAAACCGGTCGAAGGTCTCCTCGCCCAGCAGATGCGTCAGCCCCGGATGCAGGCCGCGCATGGTCTCCAGCAGCCGGAGCCGGTAGCCGCGCCAGTAGATCGCCAGGCGCTGGCGGGCGGTCAGCATCTCGGACGCGGTCAGCGTGCGGGCCGCCTCGTCCAGGTCGCCGTCCGGGTCCAGGATCGCCGTCTGCATCCATCGCTGCAGCCCGGCGAGGTCGGGCGGCTCAGCCATCGCGGCGGCCTCCGGCCGGGACCGTCTGCCGGACGGCTCTGGCGGCGACCTGCCGGGCCTTTCCGAGTTCGTCCTCCAGGACGGGGAAGTCGGGCAGTTTGTCGTCCCATTCCAGGAGAACGGGAATGTCGGGGCGGCGTTCGGCGACGCGGCGGTACAGCTCCCAGACCTCGACGCTGACCGGGCCGTCATGGGTGTCGATGATGTGGGTGCCGTAGTCGGTGTGCCCGGCCAGGTGGATCTGCTCCACCCGGTCCAGGGGGATCGCGTCGAGGTAGTCCACCGGGTCGAAGTCGTGGTTGACCGCCGAGACGTGGACGTTGTTGACGTCCAGCAGCAGCCCGCAGTCGGCGTCCTCGGCGAGCCGGGACATGAACTCCTGCTCGGTCATGGTGGACGCCGTGAACCCGACGTACGTGCTCGGGTTCTCCAGCACCAGCCTGCGTCCCAGGAAGTCCTGGACGGCGCGGACGCGCCCGGCCACGTGCGCCAGCGCCGCCTCGGTGAACGGCAGCGGCAGCAGGTCATGGGTGTTGCGGCCCATGACGCCCGTCCAGCAGACGTGATCGGACACGAGCCGGGCCCCGACCGCGTCGGCAAGGTCGCGCAGCCGGGCCAGGTAGCCGAAGTCGAGCGGATCGGTGCCGCCGATCGACAGCGACACACCGTGCAGGACGATCGGGTAGCGGTCGGCGATCGCGTCCAGGGCGCGGCGGCGGCCGCCCGCGCAGTCCATGAAGTTCTCCGAGATGACCTCGAAGAACCCGACGTCCGGCAGGCGGCGCCGCACATGGTCCATGTGCGGCGCGCGCAGCCCCAGCCCGAAACCGAGCGGCCGTTCCCCGGTGCTCGGCGGCGTCATCGCTTCTTGCTGGTCGCGCCCTTCCGGCGCGTCCCGGCCGACCTCTTGCGGGTGCTCGCCTTGCGGTGCCCGTTCGTGCGGGGGTCCGGCAGGTCGTGGCCGTCGTCGAGGTCGTACTCGGGCAGCATGTCGTCGGGGATGCCCTCGGCCGGGGACGGGCCGAAGGCCAGCCCGGCCCGGTACATCCGGTCCTCCATGATGCGCCTGGCCTGCAGCCACACGCTCTTGCCCTTCATCGGCCCGCAGCTGAACACTCGGCTGACGTTGAGCGGGCTGGCGCAGCTGCCGTTGAACCGGCACGCCTGGTCGCCGGGCCGCCACTGCTGCTCGTCGCTTCCGGCGTAGCCGCAGCCGCCCTGCCCGCGGCAATGCCCCTCGCCGTGGCAGACATGGCGCACGGTCGCGCAGTTCCCGGTTCCGGCCATCGTGGCCCCACCGTCGATGTCGAAGGCGTTGCAGGCGTTCAGGCCCATGCAGATGTGCTGCTCCAGCCCCTCGACCGGGGCGCCGCAGCTCGTCACCCCGAAGGTGACGCCGCTCGCGTCGTCTCTGAGCTCGGCCGCGTACTCCACCGACGACAGCACGTCGTCGGCGCCCGCCTCTTCGTCGTGGCCGTCGTGTTCTCGTTTCACCCTTGCCATGGCTCCCCCGATTTCCGCGAATTCGACGGCAATGTCGAATTCGGTCCTCGATGCCGGTGGACATCGCGCAACCCTCATCCACCTTTGCCGGAACGAAGATCGGTAACCGCGGGCCTCGACTTATTACGTCTAAGGGAGCGCGCACTTCTTCCCTTGACCCGGAACTGACCAGGCCAGACGATCACTTCAAGAAGGCATGCGTTTGACAAGCCGAGAAAATGAGATCGGCAGTCCGTCGACCCGGAAATGGGTTAGGGACGGATGGAAGTTCGCGATTCTCGGGTCAGCTGGTCAGGACGCCGCGGCCGGACGGTGAGTGCGCGCCGCGGCGGGCCTCGTTTCCGCAGTGGCGGCAGGTCACCATGGGGCTGACCGTGTGGCCGCAGGAATGGCGCCAGCGGACGGGCGGATCGTCGGGATGCAGGTGCCGGTCGCCCCACGCCATCAGCACGAGGAGGACGTCGCACAGCTCCACGCCGGCCCGCGTCAGGTGGTACTCGTAGCGGGCCGGGTGGTCGCTGTAGCGCTCGCGGCGGACGATGCGGTTCGCCTCCAGCTTGCGGAGCCGGGACGTGAGGATGTCGCGGGACGCGCCCGTGTTCCGGACGATCTGGTCGAAGCGCCGCACCCCGTAGCTCAGCTCGCGGATGACGAGCAGGCTCCAGCGCTCGCCGACCAGGTCGAGGGTGTCGGCGATGGAGCACTCGCGCGGTGCGGCGTCCTTCGGCATACGGGGCAGCCTAACCGGCGTCAGAGCCGCTCGATGACGGTGGCGTTGGCCAGGCCGCCGGCCTCGCACATGGTCTGGAGGCCGAACCGTCCGCCCCGGTCTTCGAGGGCGTGCAGCAGCGTCGTCATGATGCGGGCGCCGCTCGCGCCGAGCGGGTGGCCGATCGCGATCGCGCCGCCGCGGACGTTGACCTTCGCCAGGTCGGCGCCGGTCTCGCGCTGCCAGGCGAGGACGACCGGGGCGAACGCCTCGTTCACCTCGAACAGGTCGATGTCGTCCAGCGTGAGGCCGCCGCGCCGCAGGACCTTCTCCGTTGCCGGGATGATCGCGGTGAGCATCAGCAGCGGGTCGTCGCCGGTGACGGCGAACGCGTGGAAGCGGGCACGAGGGCGCAGGCCGAGGCGTTCGGCGACGTCCGCGCCCATGACGAGCACGGCCGCTGCGCCGTCGTTGATCGGCGAGGCGTTGCCCGCGGTGATCTTCCAGCCGATCTCGGGGAACCGCTCGGCCGTCCGCTCGTCGTAATAGGCGGGCTTGAGGCGGGCGAGGACCTCCGGTGACGTGTCCGGGCGGACGGTCTCGTCCCGCTGCCCCGGCCAGGCGACCTCGCGGTCGAACTCGCCGTTCTTCCACGCCTCGGCGGCGCGGCGGTGCGACTCGTGGGCGTAGGTGTCGAGGTCCTCGCGCGCCAGATCCCAGCGGGCGGCGATCAGCTCGGCGCTGATGCCCTGGCCGACGAGGCCGCCGGGGTAGCGCTCGGCGAGCATCGGCCCGAACGGGTCGCTGCCGGGCAGGACGGCCGACCCCATCGGCACGCGGGACATCGACTCGACGCCGCACGCGATCGCGATGTCGTACGCGCCGCTCTGCACGCCCTGCGCCGCGATGTGCAGGGCCTGCTGGGACGAGCCGCACTGCCGGTCGACCGTCATCGCCGGGACGCTCTCGGGGAACCCGGCGGCGAGGACGGCGGTACGGGTGATGTTGAGCGCCTGGTCGCCCACCTGGGTGACGACGCCGCCGATGACGTCGTCCACCTGCGCGGGGTCGAGGCCGGCGCGCTCGACGAGCTTCTGGAGCGTCCGCGCCAGGAGGTCGGCGGGGTGGTCGCCGTGCAGCGTCCCGTTCGGCTTGCCCTTGCCGAGCGGCGTGCGCACCGCCTCCACGATCACCGCGTCCCGCATGATCCCCACCTCCGTCTGTTTTTCCAACTCACTCTCGCAGTATCCGATCAGTAAGTTGGAAAACACAACCCACCGGGCTGGTGGCTCCGCTCACATGACGCGGTGGCTCGGCTCACACGGCGAACCCGGGGGCCGCGGCGTGTCGCCGCGACCCCCGGGTCATCGGGCCGCTCAGCGGGAGGGGCCCATGCTGTGGTCCGTCTGTTCCCTCCGTACGTCGAAGCGCCCCTCGGCGGAGCCGCCCGGAAGTGCAGGGTCGGACAAGCGCTGCCTCCTCATGGCCTCGACGTCAGGTTCTCTTCGGACATTAGCCCTGCAAGCCGCTATAGGCCCTCAAACAACCTCAAAGTGCCCGTAACAATCGGGCGCTCAGACGACGGTCGGGGGCTGCTCCTTCTTCACCAGGCGCAGCCGCACCACCGTGGGCACCGAGTCGCGTTCCAGCGCGGCGCACAGCCGCGGCACGCCCTCCTCCTCGATGCGCCGGCGCAGCCCGGCGGCGTCCGCGCGCTGCCCGTACGCGACGTTCAGCCGCAGTTCGGGACGCCTGGACGAGCCGATCAGCCGGGCCCGCACCTTCCGCACTCCCGGGTACTCCCGGATCTCGTCCTCGATCGCGCTCGTGACGGCCTTGGCCGACAGCCGCGTCCCGCCCGCGTCGGCGTCCGGCTCCAGCGCGAGGCCCGCCAGCTTGCCGGAGCGCCCCTGCGCGAGCAGCCACGCCAGCCCCAGCAGCGCCAGGACGACCGCCGCCGCGGCGAGCGCGGGCCAGAACCAGCCGCGCTCGTCGGCGAAGCGGCGCACCTCGCCGGTGAGCACTGGCGCGGAGGCCCGCCCGTCCCCGAAGGCGCCGAGGCCACGGGCGAGGCCCGCGCCCCCGGCAGCGGCCAGCACGACGCCGAGCAGCGTCAGGCCCGTGCGGTTGAGGTGGGCGGGACGGCGGTCCATCACCGGTCCCCCTTCTTCATCCGCACCGAGACCGACCGGGCGGGCAGCGGCTCAAGCCGGTCGAGCCGTTCGCGGACGGCGTCCGCGACGCCCTCGTCCAGCCCCTCGGGCGCGTGCACGGGCGTCTCCGCGACGACCTTCACCCGGCGGCGGCGCAGCCGCACCCGGCGCACCCGCGACACGCCTGGCGCGTCCTCAGCGGCCGCCGCGACGGCGCTCTTGAGCCCGCGCCGGCTCACCCCCATCATCACGCCGGGATCCCGGCCGTGCAGCGGGACGATCCGTGACTTGCCGGGCAACAGCGCCGCCAGCAGGCACAGCAGACCGGCCAGCACCAGGCCACCGAAGATCGCGAGCGCGTACCAGTCGTCCCACGCCGCGTCCTTCGCCCACTCGTACGGGAACACGCGCGCCGGACGGTCGAACAGCGCCGAGATCACCTCGAGCGCAGTGAGCGCCCCGGCGGCCGTCAGCAGCAGCGCGAACAGCATCGCCGGGCGGACCCGGCGCGAGCGGAATGCGTGCTTGGCCGCGCGGTCGGCCTTCCGGGGCTCGTCCACGGGCGCACGCCGCACCGTCGCGGGCCGCGCGCCGGTCTGCGTGGTCACAGCACGGTCCTCTCGCCGGGGGCGGGATGCTCCAGTTCGGCCACGTCGATGTCCACCTGCCGGACGGTGAAGCCCGTCAGCTCCGCCACCCGCCCCCGCACGCTCTCCCGCACCTGCCGGGCGACCTCGCGCACCGGCATCGGGTAGGTCACCGACATCGCCACGCGGGCCGTGACGATGTCCCCGTTCACCCGCACCTCGGTGCGCGCCGGGCCGCGCCCGGGCACCGGCACCCGCAGGACCTTCCGGCCGAGCCCGCCGGACTCGTCGATCTCCCCCGCCGCCTTGGCCACGATCCGCGCCACGACCCGATCACGGATGACCGTCCGCCCCCGCGACGGCGCCTCGGCCTCGTGCTCGGTGCCGGTCATCGGGAGCGCCGGCCGGTGTTCACAGACGTGAAGAGCTGTCTGAGGTCCAGGTTGCCCTCGACGGCGCGGCCCGCGAGGAAGCCGAGCGCGCCCAGGAACAGGACGATGAAGAAGGCGCTGAACCCGCCGAACGCGCCCGCGAACCCGAGCGCCGCGCCGAAGGACAGCCCGACCAGGGGCCACAGCGGTTTCACGTCCATCCGGATCTTCCTCTCGGGCCGTCACCCATCGGCCAGGTCCGCGATCAGCACGTCGATCTTCCGGTCGCCCGCCAGCGGGCGGACCAGGCGGCGGACGTCCTCGGCGATCTCGGGGAGCGGCCGCCCGTAGCGGACGACCACGCCGATCTCGATCTCGTCGTCGCGCACCGCGACGCCCGCCAGCGGGAGGCCCGCGCGGTAGGTCGCGATGCGGACGTGCGGCCCGGCCGTCAGCGTCCGCACGTCCGGGCAGGCCAGGGCCGCCTCGGCGACCTGGTCCGCCAGGTCGGTGCGGGGTGCCCCGGCCGGGGGCGCGTGCATCGTGTCCGTCCAGGCGATCATCGGACGCGGGGCTCCTCGGCCCGCTCCTCGGAGTCCTCGCCCGCGACGTGGACGTCGTCCACGGTGATGTTCACCTCGACGACCTCCAGCCCGCACATGTGCTCGACCTCGGAGATGACGTTGTCGCGCACCGCGCCCGCGAGGTCGGGGATGGACAGCCCGTACTCCACCACGAGGTCGATGTCGACCGCGGCCTGGCGCTCGCCGACCTGCACGTCCACGCCCTGGGTGGCGTCGGACGCCATGCCCGGCAGCCGCTCCTTCACCGACCCGATCGTGCGGGACATGCCGGCGCCCATCTCGTGGACGCCGCCCACCTGCTTGGCGGCCATCGTCGCGACCTTGGCGACGACGGCGTCGGCGATCCTGGTGCGGCCGCCCTCGGTGACGAGTTCGCTGGAGCCGCCGTCGGCGCCCCGCTTGCGCATCGTCCCGACACCGCCCCGGCCGGTGCCCGGCCCGTCGTCCTGGCTCATGTTCGGCTCCCTGCGGAGGGCCGGCCCTCCATGTCCCCGGTTCGCTCCCGCTCGCGAGGTCTCCCCCGCGTCGGCTGACGTCCGGTTCATGCTCACGTCCTCGGCACCGAACCGCCATTTAGGAGAAAGAGCAGGTCAACGCCGGTTTACCCGCCGGGTCCCGCACCGGGACCGGCGGGAGAGCGGCCAGGGGCGGCCGGACGCCGGCCGGAGGCGGCGGGAGGCTGGCCCTTGAACATCTCGCGCATCTTGCGGGCGGCGTCGCCGGGCTTCTTCTTCGGCTGGGGCTTGTCCTTGGCGGGCGGCCGCTTCTCGCGGTCCTGCCCGGTCGTCTCGGACTCGGCCTTCTCCGGCTTCTCGTTCACGACGACTCCCCCGATGTCGTTTCACCGTCGTCCCATGCGTACCCCGTCTACCCCGGATAGAAGCGCACTTCCGGGCGGCCGACCTGACCGTAGTGGGGCCGGCGGCGGGCCAGGCCGTTCTCCGCGAGGTATTCGAGGTACCGGCGGGCGGTGACGCGGGACACGCCGGTGAGGTCGGCGGCCGCGGCGGCCGACAGCCCGTCGGCGGCGCCGGCCAGCACCTCGGTGACGGCCTGGAGCGTCTCGCGGCTCATGCCCTTCGGCAGCGAGCGGTGGCCGGGGCTGCGGAGGGTGGCGAGCATGCCGTCCACGTCGGCCTGGCCGCTGACCTCGCCGGTGCCGACGGCCTGCTCCCGGAACCGGGCGTACCCGACGAGCTTGTCGCGCAGGGACGCGAACGTGAACGGCTTGAGCAGGTACTGGACGACGCCGACCGACACCGCGGAGCGGATCACGGCGAGGTCCCGCGCGGAGGTGACGGCGATGACGTCCACGTCGCTGCCGCCGGCGCGGAGCGCGCGGCACACCTTGAGCCCGTGGGTGTCGGGCAGGTAGAAGTCGAGCAGGACGACGTCGACGGGCGTCCGCTCGCAGAAGCGGAGGGCGTCCGCGCCGGAATGGACGACGCCGGCGACGCTGAACCCGGCGACGCGCTCGACGTAGGAGCGGTGCGCCTCCGCGGCGACCGGGTCGTCCTCGACGACGAGCACTCTGATCATCGGGACTCCAGGGGAAGTCGGACGGTGAAGATGGCGCCGCCGTCGTGGCCGACGTGGATGTCGCCGCGGTGCCGCCGGACGGCCTGCCCGACCAGGGCGAGGCCGAGGCCGTGGCCGACGGGCCCGCCGGACGTCTTGGTCGTCCAGCCGCGCCGGAACATCTCCGGCACGGCGGACGGGTCGACGCCGGGCCCGCTGTCCGCGACCTGCAGGACGAGCTCGCCGCCGTCCTTCCGGGCGCTGACGACCACGCGGGGCGGCCGGGTCCCAGCGCCCGAGAGGGCCGCGTCGACGGCGTTGTCGATGAGGTTGCCGAGGATGGTGACGAGGTCGCGGGGCTCCACCAGCCCCTCGATGGTGGTGTCGTCGGTGACGACGAGTTCGACGCCGCGCTCGCCCGCCTCCGCCGACTTGCCGAGCAGCAGCGCGACCAGCACCGGCTCGGTCGCCGAGCCGACGACCCGGTCGGTGAGCCGCTGCGCGGTCGCGAGCTCGGCGGTGGCGAACTCGACGGCGTCGTCGGGACGGCCGAGCTCCACCAGCGACACCACCGTGTGCAGCCGGTTCGCGGCCTCGTGGGCCTGGGACCGCAGCGACTCGGCGAAGCCGCGGACGGTGTCGAGCTCGCCGGTCAGCCCCATCAGCTCGGTGTGGTCGCGGAGGGTGACCACGTTGCCCATCGCCCGGTCCCGTGACCGGACCGGCGAGGTGTTCACGACGAGGACGCGGGTGTCGCTGACGTGGATCTCGTCCGATCGCGGCTTGGGAGAGACGAAGGTGGAGACCAGCTCGTCGGACAGCCCGAGTTTCGCGACGGGCTGCCCCCGCGAGGCCTCGGTGAGACCGAGCAGGTCGCGGGCGGCGTCGTTGCAGAGGACGATGCGTCCCGCCCGGTCCAGCAGGAGCAGGCCCTCGCGGACGGCGTGCAGGATCGCCTGGTAGTACTCGAACATCTCGCGCAGCTCGCCGGGCGCGGCACCGCGGGTCTGGCGGCGGAGCCGCGCGGACACCAGGTAGCTGCAGCCGAGCCCGGCGGCGAGGACGGCCCCGGCGACGGCGACGACGTAGAGGAGCCGCTGCCGCAGCTCCGCCGAGATCACGCGGACGGTGATGCCGACCGAGACGAGCGCCACGATGCGGCGGTTCCCGTCGAACACGGGCGTGACGGCGCGGACGGACGGGCCGAGCGTGCCGGTGTAGGTCTCGGTGAACGTCCGTCCGGCGAGCGCGGGCGCGGTGTTGCCGACGAAGTGCCCGCCGATCCGGGCCGGGTTCGGATGGGTGTACCGGATCCCCGCCGGGCTCATGATCGTGATGAAGTCGACACCGGTGTCGCGGCGGATGCGCTCGGCGTACGGCTGCAGGAGCCTGCTCGGGTCCGGGGTGGCGAGGGCGGCCGGGATGTCCCGGGCGTCGGCGATGGCCTTCGCGACCGCCTGCACCGTCTGCCGGGCGGCCTCGTCGGCGTGGCGCTCGGCGTCCAGGTAGGCGATGGTCGCCCCGGCCACCACCAGCAGGCCGACGATCGCGGCCTGCAGCACGAGCAGCTGCCGCGCCAGGCTCCAGCGGCCGGGCACCGTCCATGCGGGACGCCGCACTGTCGCACCTTTCGTCGCTCCATGCCGTGAACGAAATGTACACAAGCGTGACCATCGTTACCGGACGGCGCATAGTCACGGGTGCACAGACCTCCGCCCCAGACGACCCCTGCTCCAAACCTGCGAGCCCGTTTTCGCGCAGGCGTCCGCCGTGTGCATGCGCCCGCTCCGCCCGGCGCATGGGCGCCTGCCAAGGCGCGGGCGCCCGTCCAGGATCCGCAGCCCCCGCAATAGCGGATCCGGACGGGCGCCGCTCCTTGCTTCACAGCTTGGAGCATCACACGTCGTAGTACGCGCCGTACGCCGGGATGGCCGAGGTCGGCCCGGACGAGTGCGACACAGAAACGGGCGTCACGCCGTAAAGCTCGGCGCGCGCGTCGCGCCGCAAGGGGCCCGGCGCGCGCGCCGTACCGCCGGGCTTCGCGTGTGCGCCTCGCCGGGCGCGTGTGCCCATCGCCGGAAGCGCGCGCCGCGTCACCGGGCGTCCGGCCTCACGAGCCGCGCGGGCGGTCTTCAGCCGGTGGACGGGATGGGCTTCATCCCCGGGATCCGCCGGTTCCTTCCGGGCCCGCGCGCAGCCGCCCGGTGTCAGAGTCACCCCGCTCCTGACACCGGGCGGCCCTTCACCCGCGTTTGGCGGCGGGACGGAAGCGGATCACCACCGGCAGGTCCGGCATGCCGACCGCCTGCCGGTACCGCTCGACCGGGCCCGCGCCCAGCTCGCCGTACACCTCGCCGACGAGGGCGTCGCCCGCGAAGGCGACGCGCATGCGGAGCCGCGGCCGGGTGACCGTGCCGGTGAGCCGGACACGGGTGTCCTGGACGCCGGGCAGCTCCCGCGCGTCCCGGTTCAGCTCCTCGGCCGCGGTACGGGCGAGGGCGCGGGTCTGCGCATCCAGGTCCGGCCACCACCGGTGGATGAGCGCCCGGCACTGGAAGACCAGCCACAGCTGACCGGCGAGCGCCACGATCTCAGCGACGCCCGCGGCAACGGGCAGGAACCAGCCGCTGCCGTCGGCGAACCGCAGGAGGGCGGGGTCGAGCAGCGGCCTGCCGGACACGGCGAGGAGCGCGTCGAACGCGCCGAGGCCGGCGGCGAGGGCCGCGCCTCCGCAGAGCAGCAGCGCCGTCCCGGTCGCCGCGATCGCGATCCGCATGTCAGTCCTTCCGCCAGCCGAGCCGGACGTCGACGTCCGGGCGGCGCATCGGCTCGATGCGGTCGAGGCGCTCGTCGACGGCCTGCCCGACCAGCTCGGCGAGGTTCGCCGGGTTGCGGTAGTGGGTGGCCGCCCGGACGACGAGCCGCCTGCGGAACAGGCCCCGGCGGCGGACGCGGGCGCGCTCGATGCCGTGGACGCCGAGCGCAGCGTCCGCCAGCGTCCGGCGCAGGGCGGCGCCTCCGAGGACGCCCGCCAGGCGCGGATCGGACCCGGCCAGCGGCATGCCGCGGAGGCGTCCCGGCAGCGCGGCCAGCAGGAACGCCAGCCCGAGGACGGCGATCCCGGCGGCGACGATCAGGACGTCCGGGTCGTTCCAGGTGCGCCCGCGCAGCGCGTCCGCGGCCTCGGCCACGCCCGGCACCGGGTGGACGCCGGACCCGAGCACCGCCGCCAGCAGCTCGATCGCGGCGACCCCGCCGACGGCGGTGACCAGCAGCGCGGCCGCGAACCCGGCGAGCGCGCGCCGCGGCCGGAACTCGCGGACGGCCAGCCTCCGCGCCCGCCGCTCGTTCTGCGCCTCCTCGATCACGTCCCCGTCATCTGAACGCTGGACCAGGGTCTCGGTCATGGCCACCCCCGTGAGCCATCGGCACGTCCGACATCGTCACCCATGGTGAGGCATCGCCACGTGGAGTGAAACACGCCATGCCGACACCGTCCGGACGAAAGCGCAGGTCAGCCGACGGCAGGGGTGGGCCGCGTCAGCGGAAGACGACGGTGCGGTCGCCGTTGAGCAGGACGCGATGCTCGGTGTGCCACCGGACGGCCCGCGCCAGCGCGAGGCATTCGACGTCGCGTCCCACGGCCACGAGCTCCTCCGGGCTGTGGGTGTGGTCGACGCGCGCGACCTCCTGCTCGATGATCGGGCCCTCGTCCAGGTCGGCGGTGACGTAGTGCGCGGTGGCGCCGATCAGCTTCACCCCGCGCGCGTGCGCCTGGTGGTAGGGGCGGGCGCCCTTGAAACTCGGCAGGAACGAATGGTGGATGTTGATGATCGCGCCCGGCAGCTTGGCGCAGAAGTCGTCCGACAGGATCTGCATGTACCGGGCGAGGACGACCAGGTCGGCGCGGTAGTGCTCGACCAGCGTCAGGATCTCGGTCTCGTGTGCGGCCTTGCCGCGGGCCCCGACCGGCAGGTGGTGGTAGTCGATCCCGTACGACTGGGTGAGGGGCCGCAGGTCCGGATGGTTGGACGCGACCGCGACGATCTCGATGTCGAGCAGCCCGGACCGCGTCCGGTAGAGCAGGTCGTTCAGGCAGTGCCCGCCCTTCGACACCATGATCAGGACGCGCGGCCGCTCGGCGAGCGCGTGCAGCCGCCAGTCCAGCTCCAGCTCGGGCGCCAGGGACGCGAACGCGCCGCGCAGCTCGTCGGGGTCGGTGTCGTCCAGGGCCGCGAACTGGACCCGCATGAAGAACGTGCCGGAATCGGCGTCGCCGAACTGCTGGCTCTCCAGGATGTTGCACCCGCGCTCGGCCAGCAGCCCCGAGACGGCGGCGACGATGCCGGGCCGGTCGGGGCACGACAGGGTCAGCACATATTCGTTCACGGTCTCATCTCTTCGCGCGGGAAACGGCTGGGAAGGGCAGCTCAGAACGTCCCTCCGAGCTTACGCGCCACCCGCCCTCCACGGGCCCGACCGCCGCGCGTCCGCCGGGAGAATGGTCGGCATGAGCGAGCGACTCTCCCGGCGCGCCCTGAACCGCGCCACGCTGGCCCGGCAGCTTCTCCTGGAACGGGCCGAGCTGCCCGTCGTCGAGGCCGTCGAGCGGCTGGCAGGGCTCCAGGCGCAGACCCCGCACAGCTGGTACGCGGGGCTCGGCGCCCGGCTCGACGGGGTGACGCCGCAGGACGTGGCGGAGCCGCTCGTCGGGCGCCGGCTCGTCCGGCTCGCGCTGATGCGGTCGACGATCCACCTGGTCAGCGCGCGGGACGCGCTGTGGCTGCGGCCGCTCGTCCAGCCCGTCCTCGACCGGGACCTGTTCCAGAACTACACCCACGCCAAGCCCGTCGAGGGCCTCGACATGGACGACCTGGTCGCCGCGGCCCGGCCGTTCCTGGAGGAGAAGCCGCTGACGGCCAAGCAGCTCGGCGCGCTGCTGGCCGAGCACGGGCGCGCGGCAGGCTGGGGCGACCGCGCCCCGGCGTCCCTCGCCTACGCGGCGCGCTGCCGGATGGCGCTGGTGCAGGTCCCGCCGCGCGGCGTGTGGGGATCGAGCGGCCCGATCGCGCACACGACCGCCGAAGCGTGGCTGGGCGAACCCCTCGCGGACGACGCGACCCCCGACGAGATGATCTTGCGCTATCTGGCGGCGTTCGGGCCGGCCACGGTGATGGACGCGCAGACCTGGTCGGGCCTGACCCGGTTGAAGGACGTGATGGAGCGGCTGCGTCCACGCCTGGTCACGTTCGAGGACGAGAAGGGGCGCGAGCTGTTCGACCTTCCGGACGCTCCCCGTCCCGGCCCGGACGTGCCCGCGCCACCGCGCCTGCTGTACGACTTCGACAACCTGCTGCTGTCGCACGCCGACCGCAGCCGCGTCATCACCGACCGCTTCGAGGCGCAGAACTACCGGGTGCGGCGGCCCGTCCCCAGCATCGTCCTGGTCGACGGGTTCACCGCCGGGGAGTGGACGCTTGAGACGAAGGGCGGCCGCGCGACCCTGACGATCAAGACGTACGACGAGCCGCGACCGGACGACGCCGAGGCGCTGGAGGCCGAGGCGCACCGGCTGATCGGCTTCGCCGCCGCCGATGCCGAGACCCGAAACGTCCAGATAACCCCATAGTCACCGACAGTCAACTCTTACGTGAGAGGTTTTCACGTTAGACCTATACTGGCCGCGTGACGAGCATGAACCTCCGGGATCGCTACGACGCCGCGACGGCCGGGATCGAGGCGCCGTTCGCCGTCGTCGACCTGGCGGCCTTCCGCGCCAACGCCGCCGGCCTCGCCCGCCGCGCAGGCGGCAAGCCGATCCGGGTCGCGAGCAAGTCGGTGCGCTGCCGGGCCCTCCTGGAGGACGTCCTCGCCCTGGACGGCTTCGCCGGGATCATGGCGTTCACCCTCCCCGAGGCGCTGTGGCTGGCACGGGAGGGCATCAGCGACGACATCCTCGTCGCCTACCCCACCGCCGACCGGACCGCCGTCGCCGAGCTGGCCGCCGACCCCGCCGCCGCCCGCGCCATCACGCTCATGACCGACTCGCCGGAGCACCTCGACCTGATCGAGGACGCCGCGGGCGACCGCCCGATCCGCGTGTGCGTCGACATCGACGCCTCCTACCGCCCCCTCGGCGGACGGGTCAGGATCGGCGCGCTGCGCTCCCCGCTCCGCACCCCCGCCCAGGTCGCCGCGTTCGCCGAGCGGGTCCTCAAGCGGCCCTCGCTCCACCTCGCCGGGCTGATGGCGTACGAGTCGCAGATCGCCGGCGTCGGGGACGTCCCGCCCGGACGGCCCGCCCGCAGCCGCGTCATCCGCGCCATGCAGCGGCGGTCCCGGATCGAGCTGGCCCGCCGCCGGGCCGCGATCGTCCGGGCCGTCCGGGCGCTGACCGACCTGGAGTTCGTCAACGGCGGCGGCACCGGCAGCGTCGAGACGACCGCCGCCGAACGCGCCGTCACCGAGATCGCCGCGGGCTCCGGCCTCTACCAGCCGCACCTGTTCGACCAGTACTCCAACTTCAGCGGACGTCCCGCCGCGCTCTTCGCGCTGCCCGTCGTCCGGCGGCCCGCCCCCGGCGTCGCGACCTGCCTCGGCGGCGGCTACCTCGCCTCCGGCCCCGGCGACGCCGTCCGGCTCCCCCAGCCCTACCTGCCCGCCGGCCTCGCCTACCACCGCGACGAAGGCGCGGGCGAAGTGCAGACGCCCCTGCTCGGACGCGCCGCCGACCTGCTGTCCGTCGGCGACCGCGTCTGGTTCCGGCACACCAAGGCCGGAGAACTGTGCGAACGCTTCGACGCCCTCCACCTGATCGACGACGACCGGGTAGCCCGCACGGTCCCCACCTATCGGGGCGAAGGCCGCACTTTCTTGTGAAGGGGGGCGACCCCCTTCGACCCCCGTCACGACGCAGGCGATCCTCACGCCGCCGTTGCGGTCTGTCGTGCCCGTTGCGGACGTGCGTGGCGTCGCCGCGGTCGCCTGCGTCGTCGGGCCGTGCGACCTCCGGCGCAGGGCGCCTCCGGCCGCACGACCCGTCGCCCCGGCTGAGGTCTTGTCCAAGCGGGCGGATCTGACCCGTCCAGGAACGTCGGTGCGGGTCTCGTCCGGGAATGTGGGGCTAGGTTGGGGTTATGAGCGATGCTCCGATGATCAGTGTTCGCGGGGAAGCGGTGCTGGAGGCCGAGCCGGAGATCGCGCGGCTGTCGGTGCACGTCCAGTCGCAGGAGTCCGACCGGCGGGCGGCCGTCGACCGGCTCACCGAGCGGAACCAGCGCTGCCTCGACCTGGTCAAGTCCTACGGCGAGGCCGTGGAGAAGCTGGAGACGGGCGGGCTGTCGATCACGCCGGTGCTGAAGTACAAGCGGCGCGAGGGCGACGTCCGCGCCTACCGCGGCACCGTCTGGATCAAGATCACGGTCAGCGACTTCGGGATCCTCGGCGAGCTGGTCACCCGGCTCGGCGACATGGAGCGCACCTACGTGAACGGCCCGGATTGGGAGCTGCGGCGCGAGAGCGAGGTGTACGGGCGGGCGGCGCGGCAGGCCGCGCACGAGGCCGTCGAGCGCGCCCGCAGCTACGCCGAGGCGCTCGGCTCCCGGCTGACCGGACTGGTCGAGCTGTCGGACGAGGGCCTCGGCCGCAACCAGGACACCGGCGGCCCCATCGCGCTGGCCGCCGCGTACGGAGGCGCCGGCGGCGCCCCGGAGGAGCCCGAGCCGATCGACCTGGAGCCCGCGACGCAGATCGTCCGCGCCACCGTGGAGGCCCGGTTCACCGTGACGCCGCCTGACCTGGACGCGCGCTGACGCCGTCCCGCTGAACGGGGCGGGCACGTCACCCGTACTCCATGGTGTGGGAGGACCGGACTGCGGGGAGTTCCGCATGGGCCTCGGCGTCTACGCCCTGGGACGGCTGCCCGGCGCCGAGGCGGACGAGCTGTCGGCGCATCTGCTCGGCTGCCCGCCGTGCCGCGCCGAGCTCGCCGAGCTGCGAAGCGTCGCCGAGCTGCTCCGCCGCACCATCGCGCAGCGGCCCGCCTCCGGGCCGGGGCACACGCGCATCGTCCCGGCGCGCAAAGGCGCCGGCCGCGGCATGCGGACCGGCGCCTTCGGGACGAGGTTCAGCGGCGGCGCTTGCGCCTACGGCTCCAGAGGATCAGGGCGGTCACGGTGACGGCGGCCCCGACGCTCGCCGCCACCAGGCGCTTGTCGATCCCGCCGCCCGCGTCCTTGGCGTCGGAGTCGTCGGACCCCTCGGACGGCCGCACCATCGAACCGACCGCCCGCGCGACCTGACCCGCCTCCTCCTTCAGCCGCTCGGTGCCCCGTTGCGCGACGTTCTTCGGGTTGACCCGGGCGGCGAGCTCGTCGATCGTGCGTGCGAAGCTCTGGCGGGTGAGCTGGAGCTCCCGTTCCAGCGCGTCCGGGTCGCGGGCCCTGTCAGCCATGCCGTGTCCTTACCGTGTCGGGCGAATCCATGACCAGCGAAGCGTGATCCGAACAGTGTGGCAGGTCTTCCCGCCGGACGTCCGCCGCACCCCAGCCGGTACCGTTGGACCAACCATCCGAGCGAAAGGCGGCACAGGGTGTCCGAGCGGCTGCAGCCAGGGGACGTCGCCCCCGATTTCGAGCTTCCCGACGCCGACGGCGAGCCGGTGTCGCTGGCCTCGCTGCGCGGGCGGCGCACGATCCTCTACTTCTACCCGGCCGCCCTGACGCCCGGCTGCACCAAGGAGGCGGTCGACTTCCAGGGCAGCCTGGGCGAGCTGGAGTCCGCCGGCGTCGCGGTCGTGGGCATCTCCCCCGACAAGCCGGCCAAGCTCGCCAAGTTCCGGGAGAAGGAGGGCCTGACCTTCCCGCTGCTGTCGGACGCCGATACCGAGGTCCTCCAGGCGTACGGCGCGTACGGGGAGAAGAAGCTCTACGGCCGGGTCGTCGTCGGCGTCATCCGCTCCACCTTCATCATCGACGCCGACGGCAAGATCGAGAAGGCGTACTACAACGTCCGGGCCACCGGCCACGTAGACCGCCTCCGCCGCGACCTCGACCTCTGACCTCGACCGCTGATTGAACCTCGACCGGCGTCACGGGGTCGTGCGGCCGGAGGCGCCCCGCGCCGGAGGTCGCACGACCCGCCGGTCGGGGGGCCGTTTCGCGAGACGCGCCGGCGGCTCGGGAAACGGTCCGCCGGCCGTGACGGGGTTCCAGGGGGTCGCCCCCCTGGGCTGACACAGTGCGGGCGGGGGGATTCGAACCCCCACGGTGTCGCCACCAACAGGACCTAAACCTGCCGCGTATACCTGATTTCGCCACGCCCGCCGGCGTTCCGGAGAAGCGCGTTCAGCTTAGCGTTCCGGTCGGCGGATCCGGCAACGGAATTCGCCGCCCGGTCGATGCCGAGTGAGGAACTGATCGCCTGGTCGCGCGGGTAAGGGACGCACCCTCGCCGGAATTGCGGACAGGCGCTCGGAGAATCCATCAGGGTATTTGCGGAACGGCCTCGGCAGGCGGACGCGGGCGGCCTAGGCTTGATGAGTCCGTCCGCCCGCACAGTCGGTGACGCCATGACCACAAGCCCGGCGGCAGCCGTGAACGACTCGTCATTCACGCACCGCGTGCTCCCCTACGACGGCATGGACCAGCTCCTCGACGGCGCCCTGCCCTTCCTCCGAGACGGCGTGGAGGAAGGCGACCGCGTCCTCGCCGTCTGCGGGACCGCGCGGGAGACCGTGCTGCGCGACGCCCTCGGCCCGGCCGCCGCGGCCGTCGAGTTCGCCGACGCGTCCGCCTGGTACGCGCACCCGTCCCGGACGCTGGCCGACTGCCTCAGCGACGCCGACGAGACCGCCTGGCAGGGACGCCGCCTCCGCGTCCTCGGCGACCCGGTGTGGGCGTCGCGGTCGCCGCTGGAGGTCGCCGAATGGCAGCGCGTCGAGGCCGTCCTGAACGTCGCGTTCCGCGGCACCGGCGCGGCGCTCCTGTGCCCCTACGCGGCCACGCTGCCCGCCGGTGTCGTCGCGGCGGCCCGCAAGACGCACCCCGAGACCGTGCGCGGCGCGCGGGCCCTCGCCAACCCCGGCTTCGTCGACCCGTGGGCCTACTGCGAGCAGTGCGACCGCGAGCCGCTGCCCGCGCCGCCGCCCGGCGCCGACACCTTCAAGATCGACCGGCCGGACCTGTTCTGGCTGCGCGCCTACGTGTCGGAGTACGCGCGGCAGACGCCGCTGCCCGAGGACGGCGTCCAGCGGCTCCTCGTCGCGGTCACCGAGGTCGTGACCAACGCGCTGCGGCACGGCGAGCCGCCCATCGTCCTGCGCATGTGGACGGACGCGCCCGACGGCGAGCCCGCCTTCGTCTGCGAGGTCAGCGACGGGGGCAGGTGGCCGCCCGGCACCGGGTACGGGTTGATCCCGCCGCGCCCCCTGGCCGCGAAGTCCGGCGGACGGTTCGGCCTGTGGGCGGTGCGGCTGCTGTGCTCGGTCGTCCAGATCCGGACAGGCGACCACGGCAGCGTCGTCCGCCTGCGCCTGGCCCTCCCCTCGTCCCGTCCCGATGCGGACAGAGCGTGAGGGACTCTATGCGTTGGGCTTCCAAAAATTCGGCGGCGGCGTACTCTGAACCAATCACCGACCTCGATGGGCAGGCCATGGAGACACCCTGGTTCGCCAAGCGCCCGGTCAGCGGCGTCCGGCCCGGAGATCACGGCTGGCTGGCCTACAGCGGCTCCGAGGAGCGCGACCGGGTCATCGGGCCCTTCGTCCAGGAGGGCCTGCAGACGAACGAGAAGGTCGTGTACGTCACCGACGCGCCGCCCGAGCGGCTTCCCGGCCTGGCGCCCGGGCACCGGATCGACGTGGACGCCTACCGCAGGGCCGGGCAGCTGCGGGTCATCTCGCGGCAGGACGCCTGCCTCGACCGGTACGGCGGCTTCGAGCCCGCCAGGATGGTCGACACCCTCGGCCGCGAGGTCGACCAGGCGTTCGACCAGGGCTTCCGAGCCGTGCGCATCACCACCGACTACAGCTGGCTGCTGGACGAGCCGCGCCGCTCCGACCTCGGCCAGATGCTGGGCTGCGAGCACCAGGTCGGTGACACCGTCTCGCCGAGCACCATGGCGATGGCGATCTGCCAGATCGACAGGCACGCCTGCTGGCGCGACGAGCTCATCGCCCTCCGCGACACACACGAGGTCCTCGTGGAAGTGAACCCCGAATTCGATGACGGGATCCTGAAGATAGTGCGCACATTCGAACCCGACGGCCTGCGCGTCGAGGGCGAGCTGGACGCCGCCCGGCACGCGGTGTTCGCGGAGAAGCTCACCCAGGTGAGCAAGGACCGCGACCGCGTCCATCTCGACTTCTCCCGGCTGGCGTTCATCGACCTGGGCGGCCTGCACCTGCTGGCCCGGCACGCCACCGTCCTGCCGGCGAACGAGCCGCTGGTGCTCGACCACCTCGCGCCGGACGTGGAGAGCGTCATCGAGATGGTCGGCTGGCACCGGCTGCCCGGCATCGCCCGCGGGACCGAGCGAGCGCTCTCCGACTCGGAGGGGATCGGCCGATGACGATGGAGCACAGGGCCTTCCTGTACCGCGACGTCGAGGAGTTCCTGGACGTCACCGTCCCGTTCCTCAAATCCGGGCTGGAACGCGACCAGGCCGTGATCGCCGTGGCCCGCGAACCCAACCTGACCGCCCTGCGTGACGTGCTCGCGCCCGACGCCCCGCCGATCCAGTACTTCGACTCGGCCGAGTTCTACCGGCATCCCGTCCACACCCTGCGGGACTACCAGTCCGTCGTGAAGCAGAGCGTGCCGCGCACCGTCTGCGCCCTCGCCGAGCCCGTCTGGGACGGCTGGGACGAACGGCAGACCCTGGAGTGGATCCGCTACGAGTCCCTCATCAACGTGGTGTTCGACGGCTCGGGCGCCCGTTCGCTGTGCCCCTACGACACCGCGATGCTGCCGCCCCGGGTCGTCGCGGAGGCGCGGCGCACCCATCCCCTGGTGGTGGACTCCGGGCACAGCGGCCCCAGCGGCGAGTACGTCGACCCGGTGACGTTCGGCGCCGGCTGCGACCGCGGCCTGCGCTTCGACCGTCCACGCGACGCCGACTACCTCCCCATCGACGGCGACGACCTGCATGCGCTGCGGTCGTTCGTCGGCGAGCGCGCCGTCAAGCACGGCCTCGCCAAGCAGCGGGCGCAGAACCTCGTCACCGCCGCCAACGAGGTCGCGGCGAACGCGCTGCAGCACGGCACGCCCCCGATCGGGCTCTGGGTCTGGCAGGACGGCGCCGACCTGATCTGCGAGATCGGCGACAACGGCTTCTGGCGCCCCGGCCCGAGCCCGCTCACCGGCTTCATCCCGCCCGACTCGGCCCTCCAGCGCGGGTTCGGCCTCTGGACCGTCCGCCTCCTCGTCGACCTCATGGAACTCCGCGCAGGCTGGGACGGCACATTTGTCAGATTGCATTCCTCTCCTCCTTCGGGCGCTGGGCGCCCTCCATCGTCGAGAAATGCTGGCGATCGCTAGCATCGCTCCGACTCGCCTGGCGGCTCGCTGCGCGATCAGGTTTCTCGCGGGCTCGAAACCTGCCTTCGGACGCGATCGCAGGC
This sequence comes from Actinomadura sp. KC06, assembly GCF_004348735.1. GTDB lineage: Bacteria > Actinomycetota > Actinomycetes > Streptosporangiales > Streptosporangiaceae > Spirillospora. The sequence goes on along the minus strand of NZ_SMKT01000027.1, from coordinate 25,823 downwards.
GTTGAGGTCGTTGCGGGGTGCGGCGGAGGCTGCGGCCAGTGAACAGGTTAGGAAAGGGCGGCGGGGATTAGGGCGGCTAGGGCGCGGAACGCCTTGCCCCGGTGGCTGATGGCGTCCTTTTCTTCCGGGGGCATCTCGGCGGTCGTGCGGGTCTCGCCGTCCGGGACGAAGACCGGGTCGTAACCGAATCCGCCCGTGCCGCGAGGTTCGCGGATGACCGTGCCCCGCAGCCGTCCCTCGACGCAGTGCTCGACGCCCCCCGGGACGACCAGGACGGCCGCGCACACGAACGCCGCGCCACGCTGATCGTCGGAAACGTCGCCGATCTGGTCGAGGACGAGCCGGAGGTTCGCGGCGTCGCGGTCGCCGGTGGCGGCGCCGAGGCGTCCCGACCAGCGCGCGGACAGAACGCCTGGCATGCCGTTCAGCGCGTCCACGCACAGGCCCGAGTCGTCGGCGACGGCGGGCAGGCCGGTGAACGCGGCGATCGCGCGGGCCTTCAGCAGCGCGTTGCCCTCGAACGTCAGCTCCGTCTCCGGCACGTCGGGCGCGCCGGGGAAATCGTCGAGGCCGGCGATGTCGAGGCCGCCGAGGATGCGCCGCAGCTCCGCGACCTTGCCCTGGTTGTGGGTCGCGAGCACGATCCTGGTCATCGGGCGATCCTCGTCATCGGGCGAGAGCCGCGTCCTGGAGCCTGGTCAGCTCCGCGCAGCCCGCGGACGCGAGGTCGAGCAGCGCGTCCAGCTCGGCGCGGTCGAACGGGGCGCGTTCCGCGGTGCCCTGCACCTCGGCGAAGCGGCCGTCGCCCGTGCACACCACGTTCATGTCGGTGTTGGCGGCGCCGTCCTCCTCGTAGCAGAGGTCGAGGCGGGGCTCGCCGTCCACGACGCCGACGCTGACCGCCGCCACGGACGTGATCAGCGGTTCGCCGCCGCCCCTGAGCATCTTGCGGGCGCGCATCCAGGAGACGGCGTCGGCCAGCGCCACGTACGCGCCGGTGATCGCGGCGGTGCGGGTGCCGCCGTCGGCCTGCAGGACGTCGCAGTCGAGCTGGACGGTGTTCTCCCCGAGCGCCTTGAAGTCGACGCAGGCGCGGATGGACCGTCCGATCAGGCGGGAGATCTCGTGGGTGCGGCCGCCGATCCGGCCCCGGACGGCCTCGCGGTCGTTGCGGGTGTTGGTGGCGCGGGGCAGCATCGCGTACTCGGCGGTGACCCAGCCGAGGCCGCTCTCGCGCCGCCAGCGGGGCACCGAGTCCTGCACGGACGCGGCGCACAGCACCCGGGTCGCGCCGAACTCGATCAGCACCGAGCCCTCCGCGTGGTCGAGCCATCCGCGCTGGATGCGGACGGGGCGGAGCTGGTCGTGCGCGCGATCATCGGGGCGAGGCATGCGCTCCACCCTAGCGGGACTCAGAGGGTGTACTGGGCGCCCACGCGCGCCAGGTCGATGGGGCCTTCGTACCCGCTGGCCTTGGCCTCCTTGAGCGACACGTCCGCGTCGTTCCACGGCACGAGGTGGGTCAGGACGAGCCGTCCGGCCCCGGCGGCGGCGGCGTGCTCGCCTGCCTCGCGGGCGGTCAGATGGAGCTCGGCCGGGAGGCCCGGCTTGTCGAGGAAGGACGCCTCGCAGAGGAACAGGTCCGCGCCGCTCGCCAGCTCGACCAGCGTCTCCGACGCGCCCGTGTCGCCGGAGTAGGCGAGGGTCTTGCCGCCGTACTCGACGCGGAACGCGTACGCCTCCACCGGGTGCGGCATCAGCGCGGTCGTCACGCGGAACGGGCCGATGTCGTAGGGGCCGCGGCGCAGGGTCCGGAAGTCGAACGCCCCGGACATGCCGGGCTCGGGATCGAGGTCATAGGCACGCGCCATGCGCGCGGCGGTGCCTTCGGGGCCGTGCACCGGGATCCGCGGGGCCGGGCCGCTCGGCCGGTAGGTCCGCGCCACCCAGTATCCGCACAGGTCGAGGCAGTGATCGGCGTGCAGGTGCGAGATGCAGACGGCGTCGATCTCGTACAGCGAGCGGAAGCGCTGCAGCGATCCGAGCGCGCCGTTGCCGAGATCGAGCACCAGCGCGTAGCCGTCCGCCTCGATCAGGTAGCTGGACGCGGGACTGTCCGGCCCGGGAAAACTGCCGGAGCAGCCGATCACTGTGACCCGCACGCTCACTCCTCCTTCGGGTCCCCGAGGAATCAGGTGGTCAGAGCCGGCACCTTCACACCAGTGTGACCCGGCCGCCCGCGGGATTCGAGACGGCGGCCGTCAGGCGCGGGCGATCCGTGCGGGCGAGCGGCGAGACCTCGGAGGCCGCTGTCGAAGATCCCGTTGGGAGCGTCGGGAGGCCGTCCTCCCGGGATGGGTCTGACATGGTGCACAAGGCTAAGCGACGGGACCCCGCGCGGGCGCGTCATGCGTTGGACATCACACCGTCACGTGGCGGAAAACCGCCCAGCTCACGCGCCGCGCACACGATCCGGACGGCCACCGTCCCGAAACGCCGGTGAGCCACGCGGCGGCAGGTCCCGCGAGGGTCAGGGGCGGGGGCGAGGGACGCGGGCCAGCTGGCGGCTCTGGGCCACGAGGCGTCCGGCGGTGTCCCAGACCTCGACCTCCTCGTCGAACCACCCGCCGGCGAGGACGCGGCCGGCGCCGTGGAGGGCGAGCCAGCCCGGCGCCGGGACGGCCCGCATGTGCCAGGTCAGCTCGACGGTCGGCGCCCAGCCCTGCGCGCCGAGGTTCAGCGCGACGGGCGGCAGCGCGTCCACGGCGAGGGCGAGCGCGTAGGCGTCGGGCTGGTAGCCGTCGCGGAGGCGGAACCAGGCGCGGACTTCGGGACGTCCGCTGGGGCGTCCGTCCAGCCAGCCCATCGTGGCGCGGTCGAAGCGCATGTCGACCTGGTCGGCGAAGCCGCGGCCGCCGGTCGAGGGCTGGAACTCGGTGCACTCCTCCAGCGGAGGCAGGCCGGTGGGTTCGGCACCGGTCCAGGCGGGTTCGGCGGCCGGGTCGAGGGTGGCGGTGGTGATCAGCGCGTCAGCGGTGGGACGGCCTTCCTGGACGAGCGTGACCCGCGACGTGGCCGCCGTCCGCCCCTCCTTGCGGGGCTCGACGATCACCTCGGCGGGGCCGGGCCTGGCGACACGGTGGAAGTTCACCGCGGTCGAGACGGTGTGCGCGTGCGGGGAGGCGGCGACGGCGGCGCGGCCCAGGACGGCCATGAGGTAACCGCCGTTGAGCGCCTCGGCCATTCCGTAGCCGGCGTCCAGGACGGTCTCGTACCGGCCTTCGCCCATCGGCTCGACCGCGGTCGCCGCGCCGAACCCGATCATCCGTGTCCCTCCCGCGGTTCTAGAATGACGTTCGAGAACGCACTCTACCGCGACGGCGGATCAGGCCCAGAGCCGGGCATGTCAGGCCGGAGCCGGCTTGTCAGGCCCAGAGCTGGCCTTCGAGGCGGGCCTCGGCCTCCTCCAGGGTGCCGCTGTACGCGCCGGTGGACAGGTACTTCCAGCCGCCGTCCGCGACCACGAACGCGATGTCGGCTCGCTCGCCCGCCTTGACCGCCTTGGCCGCCATCCCGATCGCCGCGTGCAGCGCGCCGCCCGTGGAGATGCCCGCGAAGATGCCCTCCCGCTGGAGCAGCTCGCGGGTGCGGCGCAGCGCGTCCCCCGACGTGACGGAGAACCGCGTGGTCAGGACGGAGTCGTCGTACAGCTCGGGGATGAAGCCCTCGTCGATGTTGCGCAGCCCGTACACCAGGTCGCCGTACCGGGGCTCCGCCGCGACGATCTTGATGTCCGGGACCCGCTCGCGCAGGAACCGGCCGACGCCCATCAGCGTGCCCGTCGTGCCGAGCCCCGCGACGAAGTGCGTCACGGTCGGGAGGTCCTCGAGGATCTCGGGGCCGGTCGTCTCGTAGTGCGCGAGCGCGTTGGCCTCGTTGCCGTACTGGTAGAGCATCACCCAGTCGGGGTTCTCCGCCGCCAGCCCCTTCGCCACCCGGACGGCCTCGTTCGACCCGCCCGCCGCCGGGGAGAAGATGATCTCGGCGCCCCACATCTCCAGGAGCTGGCGGCGCTCCGCGGACGTGTTCTCCGGCATCACGCAGATCATCTTGTAGCCGCGCAGCGTGGCGGCCATGGCCAGCGAGATGCCGGTGTTGCCGGACGTCGGCTCGAGGATCGTGCAGCCGGGCGTCAGCAGCCCCTCCTTCTCCGCCTTCTCGATCATGTAGAAGGCGGGCCGGTCCTTCACGGACCCGGTGGGGTTGCGGTCCTCCAGCTTGGCCCAGAGCCGCACGTCGGCGGACGGCGAGAGCCGCGGCAGCCCGACCAGCGGGGTGCGGCCGAGCGAGTCCGGCAGCGAGTCGAAGCGCATCAGTCTGCTCTCTGCTCTGTCTGCTCGTGGGCGGCGGTCAGCCGCCGGCCACGGCGGGCAGGATCGTGACGCTGTCGCCGTCGGCGACCTCGGTCTCCAGGCCGCCGAGGAAGCGCACGTCCTCGTCGTTCAGGTAGACGTTGACGAACTTGCGCAGGCCCTTGTCGTCGACCAGCCGGTCGCGCAGGCCGGGGTGCCGCGTGTCCAGGTCGGTGAACAGCTCGTCCAGCGTGCCGCCCTTGCCGTCGACGGCCTTGGCGCCGTCGGTGAGGTTGCGCAGGATCGTGGGGATCCGGACCTCGATCGCCATCGCGATGGTCTCCTTCTACGTCGTACGGGTCTCCCCGCCCTCTAACCTGCTCACAACCGGGCGGGCAGCGGGATGATTCCGGGCGTACTCCAGCAGGATCAGCGCGTCAGCGACAGTCGTAGACGACCTCGGCGCGCGAATGCCCGAACAGGAAGCTCTGTACGGGTGGCACGGCGGTGGAACCGGTGCGGCGCCGCGGGCCGACCGCTCCCTGCTCACTCGTCCACATGACGGCCAGTTTACCGGGCGCGTTCCGGACGATCCGCGCCGCCGTCCCCGCCGCGATCCCCGCCGCCGTCAGCCGTAGGAGTCGACGATCGCGACCTCTTCTTCGGTCACTTCGCCGTCCACGATCCGGTACGACCGGAACTCGTGATCGTCCTCGTCGCGGGTGGAGACGAGCACGTAGTGGGCGTTCGGCTCGGCGGCGTAGGAGACGTCCGTGCGGGACGGGTACGCCTCCGTCGAGGTGTGCGAGTGGTAGATCACCACGGGCTCCTCGTCCCGGTCGTCCATCTCCCGCCACACCTTGAGCTGCTCCTGGGAGTCGAACCGGTAGAACGTCGGGGACCGCTCGGCGTTCGTCATCGCGACGTACCGGACGGGCCGGTCCGATCCGATGGGGCCGGCGATGACGCCGCAGGCCTCGTCCGGGTGGTCGGCGCGCGCATGCGCGACGATCTTGTCGACCAGGGCCCGTTCGATCGTCAGCATGCCCCGAAGGCTACCGGGCGGCGCGTCCGTCCCCCTCCCGGGGGCCGCGCGGTCACCACAGGACGCGGACCAGGCTCTCCTGCAGCGACGTGAGCCAGTCGTAGGCGGCGAACATCGGGGCGCGAGGGTCGTCCGGGGTCATGCTCTCCGCCTCCTCGTACCACTCCTCGGTGATGTCGAGCCGGGTGCCGAGCGCCAGCCGGACGTCGTTGAGGGCCCGCAGCCACGCCTGCGCCTGCTTCTCGTCCAGGACGACGTCGGACCCGGGACCGCCGGCCAGCGAGGCCAGCACCGTCCCGGCCGCCTCGCGCTTGCCGTCGCGCAGGCCCATCTCGGTATAGCGGCGGAACTCCTCCGCGGACTTGCCGTCGTCGCGGTAGGCGTCGGGGAACAGCCGCGCCAGGACGGGATCGTCCGGCATGGTGGCGTTCTCGGCGATGCCCATGGACGCCAGCTCGTCGTCGTCGCCGGGGGCCTCGCCCAGCAGCGCGAGCAGCTGCTCCATCAGGGCGCGCAGGAGCGCGACCTCCTCGGCCTCCAGCCGCACCCGGACGCCGTGGCGGGTCTTCTTCACATGGCTCACCGGCTCAGTCGTCCCGCTTGACCGTGGCCCACAGGCCGTAGGAATGGAGGATCTCCACGTCGCGCTCCATCTCCTCGCGGGTGCCGTTCGCCACCACGGCGCGGCCCTTGTGGTGGACGTCGAGCATCAGCTTCTCGGCCTTCGCCTTGGGATAGGCGAAGACGGCCTGGAAAACGTACGTGACGTACGACATCAGGTTGATCGGGTCGTTCCAGACGATGGCCAGCCAGGGCCGGTCGGCGCTCACGTCCTCGTCGACGTCCGGCCGTTCCAGTTCGACGGGCGCGGGCGCCGTGCTCATGGCGCTCATTCCGCTCGCCTCCCTCTCTCCGTGAAGTCGGTGGCCCACCGCACCCGATGCTATGCGCCGCTCCCGCCGAATGCGGCGGCCTGCACGACCATGGTGCCCACAGCGGGCCGTAAGGTTCCACCTGTGGACCTTGGCGACGGTACTGCCCTGCTCACCGACCGGTACGAGCTGACCATGCTCCAAGCCGCGCTGCGCAGCGGGACGGCCGACCGGCGCGCCGTCTTCGAGGTGTTCGCGCGGAGCCTGCCCGCCGGCCGCCGCTACGGCGTCATCGCCGGGACGGGACGCCTCCTCGACGCGATCGAGCGGTTCCGCTTCGACTCCGCCGAGCTGGACTACCTGACGTCCAACGGCATCGTGGACGAGCCCACCGCGCAATGGCTGGAGAAGTACCGCTTCACCGGGAACGTCTGGGGTTATGCCGAGGGCGACTGCTACTTCCCGGAATCGCCGATCCTGGTGGTGGAGGGGACGTTCGCCGAGGCCGTCCTGCTGGAGACCCTCGCGCTGTCGATCCTGAACCACGACTGTGCGATCGCGTCGGCCGCCTCCCGAATGGTGCAGGCCGCGCAGGACCGTCCGATCATCGAGATGGGGTCGCGGCGCGCCCACGAGCGCGCCGCCGTGGCCTCCGCCCGCGCCGCCTACATCGCGGGGTTCGCGACCACGTCCAACCTGGAGGCGGGGCGGCTCTACGGGGTGCCGACCGCCGGGACGAGCGCGCACTCCTTCACGCTCCTGCACGACAGCGAGCGGCACGCCTTCGAGGCTCAGCTCGCCGCGATGGGCGAGAGCACCACGCTGCTCGTCGACACCTACGACGTCGAACGGGCCGTCCGGACGGCCGTGGAGCTGGCCGGGCCGTCGCTCGGGGCCGTCCGGATCGACAGCGGCGACCTCGGGTTGATGGCGCGCCGCGTCCGCGACCAGCTCGACTCCCTCGGCGCGCACGGCACGCGGATCGTGGTCACCGGCGACCTGGACGAGTTCGGCATCGCCGCGCTCGCCGCCGCGCCGGTCAACGGCTACGGCGTCGGGACGTCCCTCGTGACCGGCTCCGGCGCGCCCACGGCCTCGCTCGTCTACAAGCTCGTCGCCCGCTCGGACGCCCCCGAGGACGACGCGCCCATGCGCCCGGTCGCGAAACGCTCCACCGGCAAGCCGAGCCGCGGCGGGCGCAAGACGGCCGTCCGCCGCATCGACGGCCACGGCACCGCCTTCGCCGAGACCGTCACCACCGGTGAACCGACGCCGGGCCCGCGCGACCGCGTCCTGCAAGTACCGCTGGTGCGGGACGGCGAGATCATCGGACGCGAATCGCTCCTCGACGCCCGAGAACGCCACGCGCAGGCGATCGCCGAACTGCCGCCGACAGCGACGCAGCTGTCCAAGGGCGAGCCTGCGGTTCCCACCGAGTTCGTCAACGGCGGCCCCCGCCGCTGAGACCATCCAGGCGGAGCTGGGGTACGGTCCCCATTGAGCCCTTTTCATCCTGTGACGGGCCAGAAATGCCACGTCTCAGACGAGAGCGGATGAATCGGACTCTTCGTTCGAGGTGACTCGTCCAGGGAGCGGTCATGGGCAAGAAGGCTCTGATCATCGTCGACGTCCAGAACGACTTCTGCGAGGGCGGTTCGCTCGCGGTCGCCGGCGGAGCGGACGTGGCCACGGCCATCTCCGGGTACATGGCCGGGCACCGGCGCGAGTACGCGCACATCGTCGCGACCCGCGACTTCCACCTCGACCCGGGCGACCACTTCTCCGCCGAACCCGACTTCGTCGACACCTGGCCGCCGCACTGCGTGATCGGCACGCCGGGCGCCGACTTCCACCCCAACCTGGCGCTCGCGCCCATCGAGGCCGTGTTCAGCAAGGGCCGCGAGACCGCCGCCTACAGCGGCTTCGAGGGCGCGTCCGACGACGAGCAGCCCCTCGCCGACTGGCTCGCCGCCCGCGGCGTGGACGCCGTCGACATCGCGGGCATCGCCACCGACCACTGCGTCCGCGCCACCGCCGTGGACGCCGCCCGCGCCGGGCTGCGCACCGCCGTCCTGCTCGACCTCACCGCCGGGGTCAGCAAGGCCACCGTCGACCGCGCCCTGGACGAGCTCGCGCAGGAGGGGATCGTCATGTCAGGCGCCCCGGTCGTAGCCTCCTGACCATGACACCCCCCGCGCCCCCTCAACCCCCCACGGTCATCGTGATCGCCGGCGTGTCCGGCAGCGGCAAGACCACGATCGGGAACCTCCTCGCCGAACGGCTCGGCTGGGAGTACGCCGAGGCCGACAGGTTCCACTCCGAGGCCAACATCGAGAAGATGCGCTCGGGCCATCCCCTCACCGACGCCGACCGGCTCCCGTGGCTGCACGCCATCGCCGCCTGGGTCGACGACCGCCTCGCCACGGGCCGTCCCGGCGTCGTCACCTGCTCCGCGCTCAAACGCCGCTACCGCGAGATCGTGGCGGGCGGCCGCCCCGGCGTCCGCATGGTCCTGCTGGACGGCGACCGCGACCTCATCGCCGCCCGCATGAGGGCCCGCAAGGGCCACTACTTCAAGGCCGACCTCCTCGACACCCAGTTCGCCGACCTGGAACTCCCGACCCCGGACGAGGACGTCCTCATGGCCCCCATCACGGGCCCGCCCGAGGAAACCGTCGCCCACCTCCTCAAAACCCTCAACCTCGACCCCGGGCGCGAGGCCGACCACGCGCCCGGCTGACCGTGCCCGGATGTCCGTTCCGAATTCCCTGGCACCAGCCCGATGCCAGGTTGAGGAGCACCACCGTTCGAGCCCACGACAAGACCTCCGATGGCGGCGATGCCCATGCCCGAAGAGCCGTCGTTCATCCGTGAAGACCTGCGAGAAGCGTTCGCCGCGCTCGAAGTGCTGCCCGGTATGCGTGCCGAACTCATCGATGGCGAGATCACCGGCCGTCTGCAGTAGCGGGGTCAGTGGCGGCGTTTGGCGGCCCAGTCTCGGATCTTGGCGATGCGCTTGCGGAGGTCGTCGGCGCTGGCCTGGGGGACGGCGGGGCCGCCGCAGGAGCGGCGGAGCTCGCTGTGGATGACGCCCTGCGGCTGGCCCGTCCGGTGGAACCAGGCGTTGACGAGGCCGTTCAGCTCGCGGCGCAGGGTCGCGAGGTCTTCGGCGGTGGTGCGGTCGGCGCGGGGGTCGCCGGTCTTCTTCTTGCGTTCGCCGGCGAGCTGGTCGGCCTGGCGTTTGCGCAGCAGCGCCGACACCTGGTCGGGTTCGAGCAGGCCGGGGATGCCGAGGTACTCCTCCTCCTCGGCGGAGCCGGGCTGGGCGTGCATGCCGAACTCGCCGCCGTCGTACAGGACGCGGTCGAACGTCGCGGACGCCTCGACGGTCTCGAACGGCAGCTCCTCGCCGACCGCGTCCGGCGTGTCCTTCTGCTGGTTGGCCTCGGCGAGGAGGTCGTCGTCGAGGCCGTCCTCGCGGACGGGACGGTCGAGGACGTGGTCGCGCTCCTCCTCCATGTCGGCGGCGTGGCCCATCAGTGTGGGGACGGAGGGCAGGAACACCGAGGCGGTCTCGCCGCGCCTGCGGGCGCGCACGAAACGGCCGATGGCCTGCGCGAAGAACAGCGGGGTGCTGGTGGACGTCGCGTACACGCCGACGCACAGGCGCGGGATGTCGACGCCCTCGGACACCATCCGGACCGCGACCATCCAGCGGTCGTCGGTGTCGGTGAACTGCTTGATCTTCTTGGACGCGGACGGGTCGTCCGACAGCACGATCGTGGCGCCCTGGCCGGTGACGGCGCGCAGCATCTTGGCGTAGGCGCGGGCGGTCTCGTGGTCGGTGGCGATCACCAGGCCGCCGGCGTCGGGGATGGCGCGGCGCAGCTCGGTGAGGCGGCGGTCGGCGGCGGCGAGGACCTGCTTGATCCAGTCGCCCTTCGGGTCGAGCGCGGCGCGCCACGCCTGGGCGGTCTGGTCCTGGGTGAGGGGCTCGCCGAGGGTCGCGGTGATCTCGTCGCCGGCCCGGGTGCGCCAGCGCATCTCCCCGGCGTACGCCAGGAAGATCACCGGGCGGACGACGCCGTCGGCGAGGGCGGGGCCGTAGCCGTAGGTGTAGTCGGCGCGGCTGCGGCGCACGCCGTCGGGGCCCTCGTCGTACTGGACGAACGGGATCGGGTTGATGTCGGTGCGGAACGGCGTGCCGGACAGCGCGAGGCGGCGCGTCGCGGGCTCGAACGCCTCGCGGACGGCGTCGCCCCAGGACAGCCCGTCGCCCGCGTGATGCACCTCGTCGAAGATCACCAGCGACTTGCGGGACTCGGTGCGGTTGCGGTGCAGCGCGGGACGCGCCGCGACGGTCGCGTAGGTGACGGCGATGCCGTCGAAGTCCTTGCCGACCGGGCCGTCGCCGTTCTGGTACTCGGGGTTGATCTTGATGCCGACGCGGGCCGCGGACTCGGCCCACTGCCGCTTGAGATGCTCGGTCGGGCACACGATCGTGATCGCCGCGATGACGCGGCGCTCCATCAGCTCGCGGGCGAGGCGGAGCGCGAACGTCGTCTTACCGGCGCCGGGCGTCGCGACGGTGAGGAAGTCGCGCGGGCCGGGCCCGGTGCCGTCCTGCCCGAAGTAGGCCTCCAGCGCGTGCTGCTGCCAGGCGCGCAGGGACGACGCCGTCCCCCAGGCGGCCCGCTCGGGGAAGGCGGGAGGCATGCTCGATGCGGCGAAGGTGCTCACGGTCATCGAAGGCTACCGAGCCCCACCGACAGATCGCGCCGCCGCGGCCTACTTGTGCTGAGATCCACAACCCGCGTTCGCCGTCAGCGGCCCCTGTACGCGGCCCAGGCGGCGCGGATCCTGCGGCCCTGGCCTGCGGTGAACTCCCGCATGCAGGTGTCGTGGGCGTAGTCCATGAAGTTGTGCACGGGATCGTCACCGCGTTGCGGGCATGTGTCGCGGTAGTCAGGACATCCTTCCGCCGGCGCCGCCTCGTACGGCGTGTCGGCCACCCCGTCGCCCGGCGGCAGGCACCCGCCCTCGAAGGTGTGGAGCAGCCCGAGCCAGTGCCCGATCTCGTGGACGGCCGTGTAACCGCGGTCGAACGACTTGTACGGCCCGCCCGGCAGGCTGCGGTAGTCGATGGTGACACCGTCCATGCGCGGGTCTTTCTTGTACTGGTGGGGGAACGTGGCGAAGCCGAGCACGTCGGTTCCCACGGCGGCGGTGAAGACGTTGAGCGTGCCGCGTCCGCCCTTGCGCAGGCGTTTCTTCATCGCGCGCTCGTACCTGCGCGGATGGTGGAACCACGAGGGCTTGTCCGTCCGGTCGTAGCCGGCGAGGCGGAACCTGACGCGCGTGTCGGCGCCGCCCTTCTTCCCCCCGTACGCGGCGTTCAGCGTGGAGACCTGCCGCTGGACGGCGGCCTTGGACAGCCGCCCCCTGCCCCCGCTGTGGACGACATGGAACCGCACCGGGACGACGACCTGACGCGGCCTGCGCAGCGCCGAATCGAGCCGGGTCTCATCGGACGTGCCGAACCGGTCGACGAGCGTCCGGCGAAGGTCGGCGAGCATCGCGACGACCTGGTCGTGGCCGAGATGGGCCCGGTCGCGGGGGTGCGTCCTTCGCGCGTCGCCTTCGGGAGGGCACCCGTCGTCGTGTGCCGCCGCTGGAGCGGCCTTGGCCCGCGTCCGGTCGAAGGCCCCCGTTCGGTCGAAGGCCCCCGTTCGGTCAGCGGCCCGCGTGCGGTCGGCGACCTGCCTGCGGTCACTCACCGAACCTGGAACGGCACTCGCTGTGACCAGTAGTGCGCAGAGCGAAACCCCGGCTATCCGCCGCATTGATCCCCCGTTGATGTGTACAAGCCCCGTGGAACTGGGAGGGCCCCGCGGTCATCCCCCGACCGCGGGACCTCTCACGCGCGCATGCCGATACCGGCGACGCGCCCTCGGCCGCCGCCGCTCAGCGGCGGCGGCCGGTCACTCGTCGCCTTCGCCGCCCGGCTTCATCGACTCGTAGATCTCCTTGCACTCCGGGCACACCGGGAACTTCTTCGGGTCCCGGTTCGGCACCCAGACCTTGCCGCAGAGCGCGATCACGGGCGTGCCGCTCACCGCGCTCTCGGTGATCTTGGCCTTCTTCACATAGTGCGCGAACCGCTCATGGTCGCCGTCACCGTGCGAGAGGTCCGGCCGCACATCTGTCTGGGTGTCGCCGTCGGGCAGGATCTTCGTACTCACGTGGTTCACCTTAGTTCAGCGTCGGGTCCTCGGGGAACGTGGAGACGAACGCCAGGTCGCCGCCCTGCCTGCGCAGCACCTGCCGCCACAGCCCGTCCGGGTCGGCGGCGAACACGTCCCCCGCCTCGGCCGGCACCAGATACCAGGAACCGTCCTCGATCTCCGCGCGCAGCTGCCCCGCCGACCATCCGGCGTAGCCGGCGAACACCCGGAACTGCAGCAGCTCGGCGGCCAGCAGGCCGGGCGGGGCCTCCAGGTCGACCAGGCCGACCCTGGCGACCTCGGTGCCGCCGTCCAGGGCGCGCCAGCCGAGCGGCTCGTCCTCGCCGGGGAGGCGGGCCAGGGCGAGCGCGTTCTCCAGCGCGACCGGGCCGCCCTGGAACACCACGGCCGGTCCGGTGACGAGTTCGGCCCACGGCGGCAGGACGCGATCGACCGGTACCTCGGTCGGCCGGTTGAGGACAACGCCGAGCGTCCCGCCCTCGATGTCGTGCTCGACCAGCAGGACGACGCTCCGCCGGAAATTCGGATCCTCCAGCTGAGGGGTCGCCACCAGCAGGAGCCCCACCCTGATCCCGTCTTCCATGCGTTCCATCATGCGTTGCGCGGACCTCCGGCGGCACGTCCCAGGGCTCGTTAGCCTGTTACGCATTCCTATCGATGGGGATATCGGCACCACAAGAACCTAGGTTGACAATGATCTAGGATCATCGGCCACCCGTTCGGCGCCAGCCGGCGGGCCGGGGAGGACAGCGATGCAGTTGCCCAGGGTCGTCATCGCCGCCGTGTTCTTCGTGATCGGAGCGCTGATCGCGATCCCGGCCCTGATCAACTGGGTGTCGCCGGACTCGGAGCGCGCCGCGTCCGCCAACACCACCAGCAGCCCGTCCCCCAGCCCCACCAAGCCGAGCGCGTCACCGTCCGGGTCGAAGCCCGGACAGGCGGTGACGGCCAGTGTCGGGTCGGTGTCGTGCCCGGCGCGGACGGTGAACGTCACCGTCCGCAACACCGGCGACAAGACCGAGGACTTCGCGATCGAGAAGAACGACGACACCGCCGCGATCCCCGGCCAGATCCGGCCGGACTCGTCCCGGACGGTGGCCGTCCGGCTCCGCGAGGACCGCCGCACCCGCATCACGGTCAACTGGGCGAACAAGCGGATCCAGACCAAGACCGTCACGGCGAACTGCGAGAAGGCCGGCGGCGGGCCGGGAGCGACGCCGAAGCCGACCAGGACCCCGCCGGACGAGCTGCCGAACACCGGGCCCGACGACCTCCTGTGGGCGCGCGCCGCGACCGGCGTCGGCATCATCCTCACCGGCGCGATCATCTTCTGGTACGGCGGGATCTGGCCCCGCCGCCGCGACCAGGTCTTCTCGAAGAAGAACTCCTAGGCCGCCTCCCTGCCTCACGCCTCGGTGCGGGGGCGGCCGCCGGCGGCCTCGCGGACGGCGCCGGCGACGCGGGTGCTGACCTCCGGGTGGAACACGCTCGGGACGATGTAGTTCGGGCCCAGCTCGTCCGGCGTCACGACCTCGGCGAGGGCTTTGGCGGCGGCGGCGAGCATGTCCAGCGTGACGCCGTCGGCCTGCGCGTCCAGGAGGCCGCGGAACACGCCCGGGAACGCCAGCACGTTGTTGATCTGGTTGGGGTAGTCGCTGCGGCCGGTGGCGACGACGGCGGCGTGCTCGCGGGCCTCGTCCGGCGACACCTCGGGCTCGGGGTTGGCGAGCGCGAACACGATCGCGTCGCCGTTCATCGTCGCGATGTCGTCGCCGTTCAGGATTCCGGGGGCCGACACGCCGATGAACACGTCGGCGTCCTTCACGGCGCCGCGCAGGTCGCCCGCGTAGCCGCCGGCGTTGGTGTTGCTCGCGATCCAGCGGAGCGAGTCGTCCAGGTCGTCGCGGCCCGCGTGGACGGCGCCGCGGTAGTCGCAGACGATGAGGTCGCGGGCGCCCGCGTGGATCAGCAGCTTCAGGATGGCGCTGCCCGCCGCGCCCGCGCCCGCCATCGTGATCCGGACGGAGCCGAGCTCCTTGCCGACGACGCCCAGCGCGTTCGTCAGCGCGGCGAGGACGCAGATCGCGGTGCCGTGCTGGTCGTCGTGGAAGACGGGGATGTCGAGCAGCTCGCGCAGCCGGGCCTCGACCTCGAAGCAGCGCGGCGCGGAGATGTCCTCCAGGTTGATGCCGCCGAACGCGGGCGCGATGATCTGCACGGTCCGGACGATCTCGTCGGTGTCCTGGGTGTCGAGGCAGATCGGCCAGGCGTCGATCCCGGCGAACCGCTTGAACAGCGCCGCCTTGCCCTCCATGACGGGCAGCGCGGCCTCCGGGCCGATGTTGCCGAGGCCGAGCACCGCGGAGCCGTCCGACACGACCGCGACGCTGTTGCGCTTGATCGTCAGCCGGCGGACGTCCTCGGGGTTGCGGGCGATCGCGAGGGAGACGCGGGCGACGCCGGGCGTGTACGCCATCGACAGCTCGTCGCGGTTGCGCAGCGGCACCTTGGACTGCATCTCGATCTTGCCGCCGAGGTGCATCAGGAAGGTCCGGTCACTGACCTTGTGGATCTTGACGGCCTCGATCTGCTCCAGCGCCGCGGCGATCGCCTCGGCGTGCTGGGTGTCGCGGGTCGCGATCGTGACGTCGATGCGGAGCGTCTCGTGCCCGGCGGTGTTGACGTCGAGGGCGGTGACGATGCCGCCGGCGTTCTCCACGACGTGGGTGATCTGGCTGACCGCCCGGCCTCCGGCCGGCACCTCCAGCCGCACGGTGATGGAGTACGACACGCTCGGCACGCTCGCCACGACAACTGCTCCCTCTGCTCCGGATGGGGGCCGCGGCCCGGCCCGGCCGACGGCTCAGAACGCCCGCGCCGCCCCGACGATGAGGTCGGCGGTCGCGGACGCGGGCAGCCTCGTCGCGTCGATCACGAGGTGGTAGAGCCGTGGATCGGCGGGGTCGACCCCGTAGAAGTGCTTCACGTAGGCCGTACGGGCGCGGTCATTGTCATCGAGCATACGCTCAACATCGCGGTCGGGAGGCCCGGTCGCTCGGGCTCGTCTCGAGGACGCCTCGGACGGCCCGGAAGCCTCGGAGAGCTCCGGCGGCTCGGCGGCGATGGCGCGGGCGAGGCGGCGTTCCCTCGGGCCGTCCAGCCGGACGTGCAGCGCGTCCTCCCGTCCGGCCAGCACGACCGCCGCCGCCCGGCCCAGCAGGACGGCCCCGCCGCGATCGGCCATGCGGGTGATGACGCTCTCGGTGCGCTCGACGAACTCCTCGGGCGGGACGAACCCGTGGTCGGGGATGTAGACGTCCATGCCGAGCGCGACGGTGGGCAGCCGCGCCGCCCCGGCGAGGATCCGGCCGATGCCGCTCTCGGCGCGGCCGTCGTGGGCGAGCGCCTCCTCCAGCGTGCAGCCGATCTCCCCGGCGACGAGCTCGGGGACTGCGCGGTCGACGAAGCGCAGCCCGAGCCGTTCCGCCACGGCGGGGCCGACGGTCGAACCGCCCGTCCCGTACGTGGCGGAGATGGTCACCACGCGCGCGCTCACATCCCGTCAATGCCCGCTCAGGGCATGGACGGAACTCACCACCGGAGCCGAACAGACCTGGTCAGAACAGGGCGGACTGAAGGGAGCGGCGGGCCTTGGCGACGCGCGGGTCGTCCGAAGGCATGACCTCGAACAGCGACAGCAGGTGCTTGCGCGCCGCGTCGCGGTCGTCGCCCGCGCTCGCCCGGACCGCCGACACCAGCCGCTCGAACGCCTGCTCCAGCCGTCCGGACACCATCTCCACGTCGGCCGCGCTGATCTGCGCCTGCACGTCGCCGGGCTTCTCCGCGGCCTCCTGGAGGACGCGCTCGGCGTCCAGCGACCGCACCCGGAGGCTCAGCTCGACCGCCGCGAGCCCCTGCTTGGCCTGGGCGTCGCGCGGGTCGGCCGCGAGGATCCGCTCGAACGCGGTCTTGGCGCCGTCCAGGTCACCGCTCTGGAGGGCGTCCTGCGCCTGCTGGTACACCGGGTCGGCGGCGGGCGCCTCTCCCTCGTCGGCGGCGAGCTCCTGCTCGCCCTCGGGGGCGTCCGGCAGGATGCCCTCCTTGCGCAGCGCCTCGAAGAGCTGGTCGATGGCCTGGCGCACCTGCGCCTCGGGCGCGGCGCCGTTCAGGAACGGCAGGAGCTGCCCGGCGACGACCGCCGCGACGAACGGGATGCCGCGCACGCCCATCTGCTGCATGTACGCGCCGAGCTGCGGGTTGGCGTCGATGTCGACCTTGGCGAGGATCCACTTGCCGGCCGCCTCGGTGGCGAGCTTCTCCAGGATCGGGGAGAGCTGCTTGCACGGCCCGCACCACTCGGCCCAGAAGTCCACGAGGACCGGGACGGACTGCGACCGTTCGACGACCTCGGTGTTGAACGTCTGGTCGGTGACGTCCACCACGTACTGCCCGGCGCCCCCGCCCGCACCCGCGGCCGCGCCGCCGCCCTGGGCCCGGCGTTCCTGCTGCTTCCTGGAGGCCGCCTGGCGCGCCCCCAGATCGATGGCCCCGTGCAACGAAAAGTCCCGAGAAGACATGGGTCCATCCTGCCCCATGACCGCCGGTGGCTGCGCGTCCGTCCGCTCCAAGCGGACCGCGCCGCCCGCGCCGGACGCCCATCCCGTCCCGATCCGGCGGATAGTTCGACAATTGTCCGCCTTTTTCTAATTCTCACCTTCGGCGCGGCGGGCAAAGAATCCAGGAGTACCGCCGTAAAGGCAAAAAGATTGCTGACAGCCATCACCAAGCCCGGTTATAGTCACCGTGTCGATGCATCGCGGCACGGCTAAAGCGACCGGCGCGCCGGGCCCGCCGAACGGCGGAGGCCCGGTCGGGCGGGCGGCGAGTGGCAGGGTTGGGGGACCGAGGCCACCGGCGCATCCGCCGCACCGGGCTCCCGGCCGGCGCCGCGACCGCATGACAAGCTATGGGGGGAATCTTGTGATCGCGGAGCATTCCGTGATCGTGGCCCGAGGAATGGGTGTCCGCCGCGGGGGGCGGTGGCTCCTGCGCCCGGTGACCTTCGGCGTTCCCGAAGGCGTGGTCGGCCTGGCCGGTCCACCTGGTGCCGGTAAATCCACTCTGCTGGCCACGTTCGCGACCTTGCGCAGGCCGAATGCCGGCGCGCTGCACATTCTCGGACACGACATCACGAACGCCACCGCCCTGCGCGCCGCGCGGGCCGGCATCGGATATCTGCCGGCGCGGTTCTCCCGCGCGGAGCACATGACCGCCGGCGAGTTCGTCGAGTACGCGGCGTACTACAAGCGGACGAGCGCGTCCACCGCGCGCTCCACGATGCGGCGGCTCGACCTCGCCGAGGCAGCCGGCACCGAGCTCGCGCTGCTGCCGGCCGACGTTCGCCTCCGCGCCGGGCTCGCCGCCGCCTGCGTCCACGAGCCGGACGTCGTCCTTCTGGACGATCCCTTCGGCGACCTGTGCGCCGCCGCCGAACCCTGGCCCACCGGCGCCGCGGGTCCCGGACGCCACGCGCTCACCGCCGCGATGGCCGAGCTGATCCCGGTCCTCCGCTCCCTCGCCCCGACGGTGATGATCACCGCCGACGCCCCGGAGACGCTCACCGGCTGGTGCGACCGGCTCCTCACGCTCGCCCGCGGCAGGCTGACCGAGCAGCCCACCCATTCGGCCGCCGCCCGCCGCGGCCGCACCCCCGCCGACCGCCGCGTCCTCGGCGCCATCGCCCAAGACGGCACAGCTCATGACGGCGCACGTCATGACGGCACGGCCCATGACGGCACGACTCATCCCGGCGCGGCTCGTCACGGCGCGGGCCCCGACGGTGCGGCCCCGCGGAAGAGGAACCCGGCGGGCCACCGCCGCCCCGCGCGGCTGGCACTGCCCCGGCCGGCGCTGCCGCAGCTGGCCCTGCCGCAACTGCCGCTGCCGCAGCTGGCCAGGCCGCGGGCGAGGCGGCCGCCCGCCGGGAGCGCCACCGGTGTCTGACCTGGGACGGGTGCTCCGGCTGGACGCCCGTCGCACGGCACTGCTGGTCGCGGTGCCGGTTCTGACCGCGGTCGGGACGACGGCGGCCGCGCTGTCGCTGTGCCCCACGGTCGCCTACTGGGACAACACCGTCGTCGCGCTGCTCAACGCCGTCCGCTACCTGGGGCCCGTCGCGGCGGGCCTGGCCGCGTGGACGGCGGTACGGGAACGTCCGCTCGACTATCTGCGCGACCTCACGGCCCGTTCACCCGCCACGGGCGTCCTGTTCGATCTGCTGCTGCTGTCCGCCGCCGCGCTGGCCTCATACCTCGCGGTGACGCTGGTGGTCGTCGTCGTCACGTTCGCGCAGGCGGAGGCCGGGAGCCCCCATCCGCTTGGCGTCGCCTCGGGGGCGGGCTCGCTCGTCCTGCACGTCGTCGTGGGTTATCTGACAGGACGCGTCGTGCCGCATCGCGCCACAGCGGCCCTGGTCGTGGCCGTGACGTCGGTGTGGGCGGCGGCTCGCGTCCCTGGCGTGTCGTGGTGGAGCCTGCTTCCCCCGGCGGCGTTCGACAACCTCGCCCTGTTCACCACCCTCCGTCCCGACGTCCTCGCCGACCAGGTCACCTGGACGGCCGGGCTGACCGCCGCGCTGATCCTCGGCTACGTGATGTGGGCGACGCGGCGCTTCCTGATCGTGCTGCCGCTGATCGTGGCGCTGGCCGCGACGGTCACCGCCACGCTCGGGCTGCACCGCTCCGGCGGCGGGACGGTCGCGCAGGTGGCGGCCGAGCCGGTGTGCCGCGAGTGGCCGCTGACCGTGTGCGTCCACCCCGCGCTGCGGGACGCGCTGCCCAGGCTGATGGCGGCTGCCACCCCCCTCGCCGCGCGGCTGAGCGGGACGCCGGGCGCGTTCACCACGGTGGAGCAGCGTCCGGCGTGGGCTCCGATCGCGGTCGCGGACGGCGTCGCCACCGTCCACGTCGACGAGCGGCTGTCGCCCGGGTACGCGGCGCGGGCCGTGCGGCAGATCAGCGAGAGCCTCAAGGACACCCGCACCTGCGTGGGCCCGCCGAACGGCTACCGCGCGATGGTCGACGCGTGGCTCCTCGGCGACGACTCCCCCGCCGTCTCCGATGTCCGCGCCGCGCGGCGGTTCGCCTCCTGGAGCGAGGGCCATCGCCGCGCCTGGCTGCGCCTCCATTTCGCCGCCTACCGGGCGTGCGCGCTCAGCCCGGCCGACTTCCGGACGACCGGTTCCCGCACCGTCCAGCCCGGACGGCAGACGGGACGCGCCGCGGCCGACTCGCGCGCCACCGTCCCGAAGCGAAAGACCCTGGGCCGCACAGGACACGCGGGCACCCCCGGGCACTTGGACAACCCCGGACACGCGGGCCACGGAGGCCACGCGGGGCACAGCGGGGGACGCGGCGGGCACCACGGAACGCGCGGAGGCTAAGACGGCGGACAGCCGAGTCGGCCTGGCCCGGCCCGGCGACCAGCGGGCCCTCCTTCGCCCACACCGACCTAACCGTCTCGCCAGATACGGGACGATCCAGGCGGGAAAGCCCCGTACATGGCTCGCTCGGAACAGAAGAACGACGCGCCCCGCAGCTCCTTCTCCGTTCTGCCCCGGCGGCTGCTCGCCCCCGCGCTGCTCGTCGTCGTGACCATCGCGGTCGTGGTGCTGGCCCAGCAGGCCCTGCGCGGCCTCCCCGGCTGGCTGAACCCGTTCGCCGAGGAGACGAAGGACCGCAGCGGGCCAGTCCTGCTGCAGTCGATCCGCGACCTGCACCGCTACGAGGCGGCGAGCGGCAACTACCAGGTCATCGTCGACCTGGAGAAGGACGCCAAGTTCCTGCCGGGCGCCCTGCGCGGCAAGCGCACCCTGTTCGTCGGGAACGGCTCCGTCGACGCGTACGTGGACTTCTCGAAGCTGGGCTCCGGCGCCATCAAGGTGAACGCCGACCGGACGTCCGCCACCATCACGCTGCCGCCCGCGCAGTTGGAGAAGACCAACCTGGACACGAAGCACAGCTACGTCCACGCCACCGAACGCGGCCTGTTCGACCGCTTCGGCGACTTCTTCAGCAGCAACCCGAACAACCAGCAGCAGCTCTACGTGCTGGCGTCGCAGAAGATCCAGGCGGCCGCCGCGCAGAGCGGCCTGAAGGAACGCGCCGACGCGAACACGAAGACGATGCTGGTGAACATGCTCAAGGCCCTCGGCTTCAAGACCGTGACCATCACCCCCTCATCCCAGTAGCGGGGGTCAGGGTCGCGGAGGGTCAGCAGAGCGCGTTCTCGATCGCCGCCCTGGCGGCCATGCCCTGCCGGTCGGCGGGCTCGCCGGCGAGCTGGCTCGCCATCGCGACGGTGACGGCCCGGCCGCCGTCCGCGCGGACGCCTTCGCGGATCTTGTAGCCGAGCATGTCGCCGCCGTGCGCCCAGTAGCCCGCGCGGTCGCAGCGCAGCGGGTACCAGAACAGGCCGAGCCCGTACCGGGAGCCCTCGTACGGGCCGTCCCATCGGGTCGGGACGGTCCGCTGCATCTGGGCGAGCAGCGGCGCCGGGACCAGCCGCCCGCCGATGAGCGCCCGGAAGAACCGGTTGTTGTCCCCGAGGGTGGTGATCATGGCGCCGGACGCGTCCGCCACGCTCGGGTCCAGCAGCGTGACGTCGGTCAGCGGCGCGTCCGCGCCGTACTGGTGGTAGCCGCGGACGAACGGCCGGCGCAGCGTGACGCGGTGTCCGGGCGCGTACGTGCCGTGGAGGCGGAGCGGGCGGATGACGCGGTCGCCGACCTCGTCCTGCCAGTCCTTGCCGGTCGCCCTCTTGATGATCATGCCGAGCAGGACATAGCCGGTGTTGGAGTAGTTCCACTTCGGCGTCCCGTCGGGGTGGGTCTCGCCGGGCTGGAAGTCGGGCTCGTGCCCTAGCGCCAGGCCAACGAGCCGGTCGGGCGTGTAATCGTCGAAGCGATGCTCGCGGTAGTAGTCCGCGCTCTCCAGCAGCGGGATGTCCAGCAGGAAGTTGCGCAGGCCGCTGGTGTGCTGGAGCAGATGGCGGACCGTGATCTTCCGTCCGTCGTTGCCGTTGCCGCGGACGAGCCCCGGCAGCCATCGCTCCACGGTGTCGTCCAGGCTGAGGCGTCCTTCACCGGTGAGCTGGAGCACCACGGTCGCGACGTACGTCTTGGTGATGCTGGCGGCGCGGAAATGAGCGCCGGGCGGGACGGGCCGTCCGGTCCGCAGGTCGGCGACGCCGGCGCGTGCGGCGATCCGTCCCTCCGGGGTGTGCGCCTCCGCGAGCACACCGGTGATGCCGAGCCCGTGCAGCCCTTCGACGTCGCGCTGGAGCCGGTCCCCGGGATCGGGGCCCGCCGATGCCGAGCCGGGCACGACCGAGCCGGGCGCGACCGCCACGCCCGCCGTGAGGATCAGGGCCCCGGTCACGGCCAGCGGCCCGTGCCTCCTCCGCGCACGCGCGGCGTCCGAGTGCATCGCCCGCTCCTCCAGTCCTCGTCGTCCGGTGCGGTGCGTCGAGGCTAGAGATCATGAACGTGCGGACACGATGCGGCTGGCCGGTGGGGTGGGACTGGTGCCAGCCCCACCCCCGCCTAGGCGGGCGAGCCCGTCAGGCAGTGGGGACGCGGAGGATGAGGGCGTCGCCCTGGCCCCCGCCGCCGCAGAGGCCGGCCGCGCCGACGCCGCCGCCCCGCCGCTTCAGCTCGTAAGCCAGGGTCAGGACGATGCGGGCGCCGGACATGCCGACCGGGTGGCCGAGCGCGATCGCGCCGCCGTTGACGTTGACCTTCTCGGGGCCGACGCCGAGGTCGCGCATCGACTGGACGCCGACCGACGCGAACGCCTCGTTGATCTCGATGAGGTCGAGGTCGTCCACGCTCAGGCCCTCCTTGCCGAGGGCGTGCCTGATCGCGTTGGACGGCTGCGACTGCAGCGAGTTGTCCGGCCCGGCGACGTTCCCGTGCGCGCCGATCTCGGCGAGCCAGGTCAGCCCCAGCTCCTCGGCCTTCGCCTTGGACATCACGACGACGGCCGCGGCGCCGTCGGAGATCTGCGAGGACGAGCCGGCGGTGATCGTCCCGTCCTTGCTGAACGCCGGGCGCAGCCTGCCGAGGGATTCGGCGGTGGTGTCGCCGCGGACGCCCTCGTCCGTGGCGAACACGACCGGCTCACCGCGCCGCTGCGGGATCTCGACGGGGGCGATCTCTTCGTCGAACACGCCGTTCTTGATGGCTTCGGCGGCGCGCTGGTGGGAGCGGGCGGAGAACTCGTCCTGCTCTTCGCGGGAGATGTTCAGCTTGGCGTTGTGGTGCTCGGTCGACTCGCCCATGGAAAGGCCGTCGAAGGCGTCGGTCAGCGCGTCGTGCGCCATGTGGTCGAGGACCTCGACGGAGCCGTACTTGTAGCCGCCGCGCGATTTCGGCAGCAGGTGCGGCGCCTGCGTCATCGACTCCATGCCGCCCGCGACGACGATGTCGAACTCGCCCGCCCGGATCAGCTGGTCGGCGAGCGCGATCGCGTCCAGCCCGGACAGGCACACCTTGTTGATGGTGACGGACGGGACGCTCATCGGGATGCCCGCCTTGACCGCCGCCTGCCGGGACGGGATCTGCCCCGCGCCCGCCTGCAGGACCTGGCCGAGGATCACGTACTGCACCTGCTCGCCGGACACGCCGGCCCGCTCCAGCGCCGCCTTGATCGCATGGGCGCCGAGATCGGCCGCGGAGAAGTCCTTCAGCGAGCCCGTCAGCCGTCCGATGGGGGTGCGCGCGCCGGCGACGATCACGGACATTCAGGGGCCTCCAAGGGGTGCGTAGGCGACGTTTGCCACGATACCCAGGAGGACACCGTCCGGTTCCGTTCGGCCCCGCCTGGCCGTCCGAGTAGGGAGAACGCCCGTGCTGACCCGTATCGACCACATCGGCATCGCCTGTCACGATCTCGAGGCCACCGCCGAGTTCTACAGGGCGACCTACGGCTTCGCCGACGCGCACTTCGAGGTGAACGAGGAGCAGGGCGTCCGGGAATGCATGCTCAAGATCAACGACACCGGGGACGGCGCGGCGAGCTACCTGCAGCTGATCCAGCCGATCCGGGACGACTCCGCGGTCGCCAAGTGGATGGCGAAGAACGGCGAGGGCGTGCACCACATCGCGTTCGGGACGGACGGGACCGTCGCCGACGAGGCCGCCGGCATCGCGGGCAAGGGCGTCCGCGTCCTGTACGACGCGCCGCGCAACGGATCCATGGGATCCTTGATCAACTTTTTGCACCCGAAGGACTGCCACGGCGTCCTCACCGAGCTCGTCCAGAAGCGCGAAGACCCTGCATGATCTTGCGGCGGCGGCACCGGAGGGCCCGCAGCGGCGGCGGCGCGGGGCCTGCGGCGCCGCCGCACCGGGGCGCGACCGGATCGTGACGTGTTCGATATCACCCGGCCGGACGGCCCGACACTGACCGCCGCTCTGTGACCGTTCAGACACATTTGGTGTATTTGTGGGCCCGGCACCTGCGGTCTCTCGGACCCGGTGAGGCCAATCACAAAGCAGACAAACCACGCAGCGTGTCAAGATGAACCCCCAACACGGCAGTGTCGGGAGTAGGCTTCATTCGCCGGAAGAGGTCTGGGGCACTGAGCCCGTCATGGAGCCCGTCATGCCGTCATGCCAGGCGATCAACCGGTCCCCGGAACCACTGGTAGCCCCGTCACATCCAGGATTGAGCCACATGCAGTCCGACATCGACGCCCAGCTCAGCAACTTCTTCGAAGACACGCCCCCACGCGAGTTCGACGTGGTGCTCCGCGGCTACGACCGGCACCAGGTCGACGAGCACATCAAATCGCTCGACAACGAGGTCCGGCAGACCCGCGAGCAGACCCAGGCCCTGCAGCGGGAACTGTCGGACGCCCACCGTCAGCTTCAGGAACAGGAACGTCCCACCTACTCGGGGCTCGGCGCCCGCATCGAGCAGCTGCTCCGGCTGGCCGAGGAGCAGGCCACCGAGCTCGTGCAGGCCGCCAGGTCCGAGGCCAACGAGATCAAGGCCGCGGCCAAGGTCGACGCGGCCGAGCAGCGCGCCAACGCCGAGAGCGACGCGGCCGAGTTGCGCGCCAACGCCCAGCGCGAGGGCGACGACATGCGCGGCGCCGCCGAGCGCGAGGCCGAGGAGGTGCGCACGTCCGCCCGCCGCGAGGCCGACGAGCTGACCTCCACGACCGAGCGCGAGGTGGCCAAGCTGCGCGCCACCGCCGACCACGAGGTCGCCGAGAAGCGCGCAGCCGCCGAGCGTGAGATCGCGAAGCTGCGCACCACGACCGAGCGCGAGGTCGCGCAGCTGCGCGCGTCCACCAAGCGCGAGCGGGACGAGATCCTCACCACCGCCAAGCGGCAGGCCGACGAGATGCGGGCCCAGGCCCAGCGCATCCTGGAGGAGAGCGAGGCCCAGCGCGCCCAGGCGGAGGCCGAGTTCGAGATCCAGCTGGCCGCCCGCCGCGAGGAGGCCGACCGGCAGGACGCCGAGCGCCACTCGGCCGCCCAGGCCGCGACGCAGAAGCTGGTCGCCGAGGCGGAGCAGCGCGCCGCGTCGGCCGAGCAGCGGGCCGCGAAGGCGACCCAGCAGGCCGAGCAGACCCGGCGTGAGGCCGACTCGCACGCCAAGCAGCTCATGGCCAACGCCCGCAAGAACTCCGACAACGTCATCGCCGAGGCCAAGGCGCAGGCCGAGCAGCTGCTCGCCGAGACCAAGGCCGAGGCCGACCGCGTCCGGACGGCGGCGCAGCGGCAGGTGGACGAGCTCACCCGGCAGCGGGACAGCATCACCAGCCACCTCAACCAGCTGCGCCAGCTCATCGGCGGCGTCGCGCCGACGATGGGCGGCGACGCCGAGCTCGCCGCGGCCCCGGAGAAGGCCGCGATCCCCGCGGCCGACCCCAAGCCGGCCCCGGCGCAGCAGCAGGCGCAGCCGAAGCAGCAGCAGCCGGCCGCGAAGGGCGCGCCGGCCAAGCAGGGCCAGGCCAAGAAGTCCGACGAGGACGACGAGGACTGGTGGCAGGAGTGAGCCGGTTCACGACCGCGTGACGCGGTCGACGTGCGACGGGAAGCCTAGAGGCCGGAAACGCCTCTAGGCTTTCCTACGTCTTACCACGTAGTCGCCTGTCCGGGCCGGGCCGCCGGGTCGGCGGGCGGCTGCGGCCGGACGGAAAGAGGAGAGCGGCGTGCCCGACCAGACCCCCCACGAGGACGGCCCGGAGGCGACGCACGGCGACGCGCGGTCAGCGACCGACCGCAAGGTCCCAGCAC
>NZ_SMKT01000279.1 GCF_004348735.1 Actinomadura sp. KC06 | reverse complement strand
CTCGGCGAGGGGGCGGGCGGCGGCGCCGGCGACGGGCTCGTCGGCGAAGGCCGCGCCGGTGCCCGCGCCGGAGCCGATCACCACGAGGGGACGGGTCGGGTCCGGTGGCACCGCGGGCGGGACGGGCACCGAGGGTGCGTGCCCGAGCTCCTCGTGCACCTCGTCGTCCGGCACGTCGTTGCCCAGGACGTGGTCGCGGAGCGGCGCGGGCGCGAAGGCGGGCGCGCGGCGGGCCAGGAGGTTCGGGAGCCGCCCCTTCTCGAACGCCTCGATGACGTCCATGTGCTTCGCGGGGTCGGCGGTGCGGCGCATGAGGGCGTCCAGGACGACCCGTTCCAGCGCGGTGCGGGCCTCGTGCAACCGCTCGCGCACGGCTTCCGTGGAGACGCGCAGGACGCTGGCGATGTCGCGGACCGCCAGCCATTCGCCCGCCGACAGCAGCAGCGCCTCGCGGTGGTCGGCGGGCAGGTTGCGCGCCGCGGCCAGCAGCGGGTCTGTCTCGGCGTCAGCGAAGACGGGCCGGCTGTGGGGGCTGAACGCCCCCCGGTCGGCGCAGACCCTGCGAGCCAGATGGTGCAGCCATAGCACCGTCTCGCCCGGCGGAGGGTGCTGCTGCACCGCTTCGTTGAGCGTGTCCTTCAGTGCCTCGGGCGCGCCCTGGTCGCCGGTGAGCGACCAGCAGTGCGCGTACAGGCGGTGTGCGTGGGCGTCGTAGAGGTTTTCCAGGTCCCCGCGCATATGACCTCCTCGTGAGGTGGCCGTGGGAGCAGCCGTCGGAGAGCGGGCAAGGGCGACGGGCCATCCGCGGCACGCCATGGGCACGGGACTCTAGTGCATATCCGTGACGGATGAGAAGGGAATGATCCCTAAAGTAGTAGATTCCACGCAGAGTAAAGTAATGATTCTGATCTGTTATGATCAGTGAGATTGGCCCGAGATTGCCGTATATGTCGGCTTCTTTGCAGGTCGTCGGGCCGCCGGCGCGGTCAGGGCTTGCGCGCCCCGATCGCCTCGATGATGCTCGGGCGCAGTTCCGCGGCGCGGATGACGGCGTCCACGGAGCCGACCTCGACGGCGCGGCGGATGTCGTGGACGCGGTCGAACTCCGCGGCCACCTCCCCGACCTTCTCCGCGCGGACCGAGGCGCGCAGCTCCTCCAGCTCGGCGATCAGCGCGGCGCGCTCCGGGCCGGTCGCGGCGGTCACCCGGGCCTCCAGGTCCCGGACGCGCGGGTCGGCCGCCGTGCGGGCGTTGACGTCGCCCGAGAACACGACCGCGGCGGCGGGCGCGCCGCCGAGCACCGAGGCGAACGAGCCCTCCAGCGCCAGCACCGTCATCTCCGGGTTCAGCGCCTTGGAGAACACCACGAACGCGCCGCCGTGGTACCGCGAGATCACGCAGAACACGATCGGGCCGCGGAAGTTCACGATCGCGCGGCCGATCTCGGCGCCGTACTCCAGCTGCAGCTTGCGCATCGACTCCGGCGAGCCGTCGAAGCCCGACAGGTTCGCCAGCACCACCAGCGGCCGGTTGCCGCTGGCCGCGTTGATCGCCCGCGCGGCCTTCTTGGACGACTGCGGGAACAGCGTCCCGGCCGTGTAGGCGTCCGGGCCGTCGGTGGGCGGGAAGCCGCGGCGGGGCACCGCGCGCGACTCGATGCCGAGCAGGCACACCGGCATGCCCCCGAGATGGACGTCCTGCACCACCGCCGTGTCGGCGTCGGCCATGCCCGCCCAGCGTTCCAGCACCGGGTGGTCCTGGTCGGAGAGCGCGCGCATGACCGTCCGGATGTCGAACGGCTTCTTGCGGTCCGGGTTGGCCTCGGCGGAGAAGATCTCGCCGACGGTGGTGAAGTCGCTGCCCTCCACGGCGTGCGGGAAGTCGGAGACGTCGCGGTCGACGGGGTCGGTCGTGGTGGTGCGGCGCGGCCCATCCTCGCCGGGCGCGACGTAGGTGTGGTCGTAGTGGGCCATCAGGACGTCCCGCGCGGCGGCCAGGTTCGGCGCCCAGTACTGCGCCTGCCCGTTCGGGCCCATGACCCGGTCGTAGCCGCCGATGCCGAAGTTGTCCTCGGCGGACACGCCGCCGGAGAAGTCGAGGGCCTGCTTGCCGGTGAGCACCATCGCCGAGTCGGGCGTCATCACCAGGACGCCCTTGGTGTGCATGAGCATCGTCGCCTCGGCGTTCCAGTACGGCTGCGCGCCGACGTTGATGCCCGTGACGACGACGTTGATCTCGCCGCCGTCCTGGGTGAACTCCACGATCCGCTTGAGCGCCGCGGCGACCCAGTCCATGTTCTCCGTGCCGGACTCCATGGAGATCCGGGCGCCGGACGACAGCGTGTACCACTCCAGCGGCACCCGCATCCGCTCGGCCAGGTCCAGCGCGGCGATCACGCGGCGGCACTCCGGCTCTGACAGCGCGCCGAGCGACTTCGTCGGGTCGCCGAGCAGCACCACGCGGGTGACGCCCTCCCGGTGCCGCCGGGTCGGCGTGGTGACGACACCGGCGACGATCGCCGCGGTGTTGCGCCCCTTGGGACGGTCGACCGGCACCAGCGCGTGGTCGTCGCTCAGGTCGTGTTCGACGAAGTCGCCCAGCAAGCCGGTCAGCTCGTACGGGTACACGGTGTTGCGGCTGCTCGCGCGCAGAACCTTCTGGCGGTAGTCGTCCACGGGCTCGACCGGCTCGCCGGACGGCTCGCCGACGGTCAGCTCGGTGCCGCCGGTGGCGTCGAACGAGACCCGCACGGCGATCTTGTGCAGCTCGCCGGTCGTCCGGTCCCGCCGCCGCGCGATGATCTCGATCTCCTCGAGACCGGCGCCCGCCGTCATGGGCAGCAGCCGTCCGGCGATCATCTCCAGCTCCGCGCGGGTGATGTCGCTCGGCGGCCAGACGTAGATCACGATCCGGTTGGTGCTGAGGCGCTTCTTGGACGGCCACCGCGACCGCGCGTTGCGGATCGAGTCGAGGCAGGACGCGATGGTGTACTCGGCGGTCGGCAGCGTGAGGAGCCTGTCGTCGTGGTCGCGGAGCCCGGTCAGGTCGCGGACCTGCGCGAACGCGACGAGCCGCTCGTCCGACGGGTTCTCCCGCGCCGTGCAGCGGAACAGGTAGACCTCTTCGTCCGACGACGGCAGCCGGGTGAGGTCGAACTTCGCCAGCCGCTCCATCCGCATCCGCTGCGCGATGTACGGGTGCAGGCCGCGGATCAGCCGCTCCTCCGCCATCCCGCCGTCGGCCCAGGACGACGGGCGGAACGTGAAGTGGTGGTGCATCACCGCGCCGCCGCTCCCCGCGACCGTGGCGGTGAGCCTGCGGACCTGCGGCGGCAGCGGGTGCGCGTTGACGACCTCCTGCAGCGCCGCCGCCATCGCGTCGAAGTCCTCCGGCTGCCGCTCCCAGGACAGGTAGATGTCGGCGTCGACCGGGTCCTCGCCGGTGGCCGCCAGTTCCGCGAGCCCGCGCAGCGCGCTGCCCAGCGCCTCGAAGCTCACCGCGGAGGAGACCACGGACGAGCCCGCGCGCTCCGCGATCACGAACGAGCAGCCCTCGACCTCGCGGGTGCGGACGCGGGTGAGGCCCTTGTTGCCGTAGTAGCGCCGGGTCAGGACCTCCAGCATGACCGCGTTGTCCCGGTCCTGGCGGTTCTGGCGGACGAGGCGGCGGCCGAGCAGCCGCACCAGCGGCTCGGTGCTGCGCACCATCTCGGCGATCCGGTCGGCGCGGTCCGGCGCGTCGGGGTTCGCGTCCAGGTGGCGCAGGTGCCTGCGGACGTCGGCGTACACGCGAGCGCGGTTGCGGCGCAGCAGCGGCTGGGCGAACCACGCGAACACCACGCCGTAGGCGAGGTCGGCGACGACCGGGAAGCGCACCTGCGTCGCGGCGACGAGCCGTTCCAGCGCGAGCCCGGCGGGCTCGCGCAGCGCCTGCTCGGGCGGCGGCTCCCGCAGCCAGGTCCGCAGCAGCGTCGCGATCATCGTGGCGTCGGCGGACGTCCGCTGCTGCGCGAGGAACACCCGGAACACGGCCGCTTCGAGCTCGGGCGAGCGCTCCAGGCCGGTGACGCCGTAGTGGCCGAGCGCCTTGGCGAGCTTGGCCTGGAAACCATCCGGGAGCCCGGCCCGGTCGACGTCGAGGCTCTGCAGGTAGGTGTGGAAGTACTCGCGGGCGCTGTGGACGTGGCTGCCGTCCCCGTCGCCGCCCGTGCCGTCGCCGCCCGCTGGACGGTTGCGGCTCAGTTCGGCGAGGTCGGTGAACACCTCGACGAGCCCGAGCTCGTCCGCCAGGGGGCGGTGGCCGTTCTCGGCGGCGTCCCGGCGGGCGTCGAGGTAGTCGTCCAGGACGCGGCCCTCGTCGTGCGGGTCGACGTCGAAGCCCAGCAGCAGGCTGCGCAGATCCTCCTGGCAGCGGGCGGCGCGCTCCCGCGCGGAGGGCGTCCCGGGCGCCGCGGACAGGTCGAGGTCGACCGGAGCGGACGACTCCGCGAGTGCCCCGGCCCCGGTGTCGTCGGCGATCGGCTCCAGCCGCAGCAGCGGCGCGCCGGTCTCCACCTGGCTGCCGACGGACACGACGCATTCCTTCAGCCGCGCCTTGAACGGCGCCCGCAGCACCGTCTCCATCTTCATGCTCTCCAGCACCAGGACCGGCGCGCCCGCCTCGACCTCGGCGCCGACCTTCGCCGGCGTCGCGACGACCAGTGCGGGCGCGGGCGAGCGGACGACGCCGCCCTCGTCCCGGCTGACCCGGTGCGTGACGCCGTCCACCTCGACCATGTGGATCGGCCCGTGCGTGCCGGTGACCAGCCGGTACCGGACGCCGTCCACGACGATCTGCCCGGTGTGCCGGTCGAACCGGTCGAGCTCCACGACGGTGGTGCGGGCGTCGTCGCCTACCTCGATGCCGACGCGGAACCGGTGCGCGCCGACGCGCGCGACGCGCAGCCGGTAGGCGACGCCGCGCAGCTTGAGGTCCAGCGGCCGTCCGCTGTCGTGCCGGACCTGCGGACGCCCGCCGGACGCCGTCGACAGCAGCCGCTGTCGCTCGGCGCGCTCCTCCTCCTCGTACGTCTCGATCGCGGCGGCGATCAGCGCGACGCCGGAGTGCCGGTGCGCCGCGAGATCGCCTTCGGCGCGGACGCGGTCGATCCAGCCGGTGTCCGCGCGGGCCTCGATCACCTCTGGACGGTCGAGCAGCTCGAGCACGAAGCTCTTGTTCGTCGCGCCGCCCTCGATGATCACCGTGGTCTGCGCCATCGCCCGGCGGAGGCGGCCGAGCGCCTCGTCCCGGTCCCGGCCGTAGGCGATGATCTTCGCGATCATCGAGTCGAAGTCGGCGGGGATGGTGTCGCCGGCGCGGACGCCGGTGTCCACCCGGATGCCGGGCCCGGCGGGCAGGTCGAGCCGCGCGATGCGGCCGGGGGAGGGCGCGAAGTCGCGGTCGGGGTCCTCGGCGTTCAGCCGGGCCTCGATGGCGTGGCCGCGCTCCGGGGGCGGCTCCCCTTCGAGCCGTCCGCCGGACGCCACCCACAGCTGCGCCCTGACCAGGTCGAACCCGGTGGTGGACTCGGTGATCGGGTGCTCGACCTGCAGCCGGGTGTTCACTTCGAGGAACGCGAACAGCCGGTCGCCGGGGTGGTAGAGGAACTCGACCGTCGCCGCGCCCCGGTAGCCGACCGCGACGGCCAGCCGCTCCGCGGACGCCTTCAGCTCGGCGGCCTGCTCGGCGGAGAGCACCGGCGACGCCGACTCCTCGATGACC
Organism: Actinomadura sp. KC06; assembly: GCF_004348735.1. Classification (GTDB taxonomy): domain Bacteria; phylum Actinomycetota; class Actinomycetes; order Streptosporangiales; family Streptosporangiaceae; genus Spirillospora. The sequence continues at coordinate 790 of NZ_SMKT01000279.1, read as the reverse complement.
TTCTGGTTGCGCCGCTGCACCGAGCAGTCGCGGACGCCGAGCGCCCACGCCGTGCCCTGGCCGTCCGCGATCACCTGGACCTCGACGTGCCGGGCGCCGGTGACCAGGCGCTCCAGGAACACGACGCCGCTGCCGAACGCCCGCGCGGCCTCCTGGCTGGTGCGCTCGTAGGCGTCGGCCAGCTCGTCCGCGCTCGTGATCACGCGGATGCCGCGCCCGCCGCCGCCCGCGGTCGCCTTCAGCATCAGCGGGTAGCCGATCTCGGACGCCGCGGCCAGGGCGGCGTCCAGCGTCTCGACGGCGCCGCGGCTCCACGGCGCGACCGGCACCCCGACCTCCTCGGCGATCAGCTTGGCGCCGATCTTGTCGCCGAGCTTGCGCATCGCCTCCGCGCTCGGCCCGACGAAGGTGACGCCGATCCGGTCGCACAGCTCCGCGAACGCCGGGTCCTCCGCGACGAAGCCCCAGCCGACCCAGGCCGCGTCGGCCCCCGTCTCGGCCAGCGCGCGCTCCAGCACCTCCAGGTCGAGGTAGGGGCGGGCGGACGCGGGCCCGAGCTCGTAGGCCAGGTCCGCCTCGCGGACGAACGTGGCGGTGCGGTCGACGTCGGTGTGCAGGGCGACCGTCTCGATCCGCGTCCCGGTCTCCGCGGCGATGTCCCGTACGGCATGGATGAGGCGCATGGCGGCCTCACCACGATTGACGATGGCGACACGACTGAACAACGGACCGAGCCTTCCTGTATAGACCACGATGTCGGCGCCGGGACACGGGGGACCCCCGACCATGC
>NZ_SMKT01000278.1 GCF_004348735.1 Actinomadura sp. KC06 | reverse complement strand
GTCCTCTACACTTGACCAGGTCTAGTGGCGACCATCTCCGCCACACCCGGGCCCCCTTCGTCTAGCGGCCTAGGACGCCGCCCTTTCAAGGCGGTAGCGCCGGTTCGAATCCGGTAGGGGGTACCACGCAGACCGGCGCGCGATTCTGTTCCATCACCACCGATCGCCGCAGCCGCCGCGTCCTGCTGGGTTCCCACGATCTCGGACGCCAGTAGCCGCGGAGCCCTTCGAAGACGTTGATGCCGCAGAGGGCGTCCGTCCAGACGTGGATCCGGGCGTCCTCCCACCGCACCACCGCTCCGTCGGACCAGATGTACTCCGGGGTGATCGCCTTGTTCGACATGCCGCTTGTGCCGGGAGCCTGGGGCATTGGACCCCGGCCCGGTTTCATGCTCCAACAGCTGATCTCACCGGAGGTCCCCGCCGAGCGTTGGGCTGGAGTTGTCGCGGAGTTGCTGCCGTCGCCGCCGCAGCAGCGGCCAGCCGCCTCATTGACACAGATTGCGATAGAGCGCCACATCCGGGTCCGCGAAAGCGCTCCGACCTGGCGCCGAACGTAGGCGCCAGCGACGGTTCCGGCGGTCATGCTGTGTGATCTTGCCGAGCAGGGCTAGGCCGCCGGGCGTGTCTTCGGGGCTGAGCACCCCGCACAGCGCATCCGCGGCTGACGCGCGAAGAGAGGGATGATCATGGCGGAAGACGGACGCGACGTGATCAAGGTCCTCACCCACGACCCCCGTGAGGTCGAGGAGATGTTCGACGAGTTGACGAGCTGGCCGACAAGGAGATCGCCGAGCACGCCGAGGTCGAGCGGGTCCTGAAGGAACTGGAGCAGACCGACACCGAGGACCAGAGATTCACCACGCTGGTGCGGCGGCTCATCGACGACGTGTCCGCGCACGTCCAGGAGGAAGAAGGCACCCTGTTCCCCGGGCTGGCCGGCAACACCGGCCCCGATGAGCCGCGGACGCTCGGCGACAAGGTCCAATCCGCCAAGCGCACCGCGCCGACCCGGCCGCACCCGTCCGCACCGGACACCCCGCCGTTGAACAAGCTGACCGGCGCCGGGCGCCGGCCTGGTGGATCGTGCCCGCGACCACCTGCCCGGACGCGGACGTGACTGACGCACCCCTCCGCGGCACGGCCTTCCCGAACCCCGCCCGCTGCGACACCGGCCGCCACGACACCCGCCACGACCCTGCCGCAAGCAGCGCCACCGCCAGCGTCACCGGGACGGTCACGCCCACCGGCACGGCAGGCGTCGCGGGCACGGAACGGGCCTCCGTCCGGTTCGCCGACGCGGATCGACGCACTGCTGCCCTACTGGCCGACCTGCACCGGCTAGGCCCCGGCGATCCTGGCCGGGAGCGGCTGCGCGCCGAGATCACCGCACTCAACACCACCTTCGTGCGGAGCATCGCGCGCCGCTACGCCGGCTGCGGCGAACCGATCGAAGATCTAGAGCATGTCGCGTTCATGGGGCTGGTCATGGCCATCAACCGGTTCGACCCCACACGGGGAATCCGGTTCTGGGTCTACGCCTACCCGGTCGTGGTCGGTGAGGTCCGCCGGCACTTCCGGGATAAGACCTGGGTGCTGCGGGTCTCGCGCCGTATCCAGAAACCTTGGCCGCTGCTGCAGCGGGCCACCGCCGCCTTCACCGCCGAGCATGGCCGCTCGCCCACCACCGCCGAACTCGCCGGCCGGGTCGGCATCGGTGAGGAGGAGGCCGTGGAGGTGCTGCTGGCCTGCGAGGCCTACCGGCCGCAGTCGCTGGACGCCCCGGCCGGCGGGCCCGCCGACGCCGACTCAGGCACGATCGGTGAGCACCTGGGCGCCGACGATTCCGCTCTGGACCACGTCGTTGATGGTCAGGCGCTGCGCTCTTTGCTGGCGCAGCTACCCGAACGCGAACGCACCATCGTGCTGCTGCGGTTCTTCGGCAACCACACCCAATCGCAGATCGCCGCGCAGCTCGGCGTGTCCCAGATCCACGTCTCCCGGCTGCTGACCCAAACCCTGCAACGGCTCCGCCGCAGCCTGCTGACCGGGACCGAGCCACCAGTAGCCGCCAGGCCGCCGACCCAGAAGCGGGACACAAGACCGCACCAGCGGCCGCGGCAGCGGCACGAGAAACCAGCAGCGCGACCCCGGCCGCGCCCGCGACACCCCAGAACCAACCTGTGAACTCCCTGAGAGAGGCAGGTGCGACCCACCTCGACCAGGGAGATCAGGTCTACGGTGCAGGGATGGGTGATCTTCCGATTCCGTCGCCGGAGATGGTGCACGCCGCGCGTGCTCATCTGACCCGCCGTTTCGGGAAGGGAGTCGATGCCCTGTTGTGGCAGGAACACAATCGCCCGCTCCCGGACGTGGAGCCCTCGGCAAGGTGATCACCGCCATCCGCGCTGCGCACGCCGAGGGGCAGGAACCGCCGACCCCTACCGACCTGGGCGCGGCACTACAGGCCCCCACTCCGACGACGGTACGGAAGGTTTTGTGAGAGCACCCCAGCCGGCTCAACCCGGACCCACTCAGCACACCGCTACCCGCGACCCGCTGCCGAGCCCGGCGCGGTGCAGGACGACCCCGGCATCGGGCCCGGCCCCGATGCCGTCAGCGGGCTGGACGACGAACTCGACGACGAGGACTACCCCGCCTACAGCATGGGCCGGGCCGCCGAGATCCTCGGCGTCACCCCGGGATTCCTGCGCAGCCTAGACGCCGTCCCGCAACGCTCGGCCGGTGGCCACCGCCGCTAGTCCCGCTACAAGCTGCGCCTGGCCCAACGCGCCCGCGACCTGATCGACCAGGGCACCGCACTCGACGCGGCCTGCCGCATCATCATCCTGAAAGACCAACTCACCGAAGCACAACGCATCAACACCCAACTCCAGCAACGCATCAACACCGGCGCCCGCACCGAACGGGACTGACCCGCCCCGCCCCACGTCAAGGGCCCTGCGGACAGGCTGCTGCTTGGGCGCCGAGACGGTCCGCGGTCTCACCCGGCGATCGTTCGCACAACGAACGGATGCGCGAGACCGGCGAACCTGCGGCGGACGGACGCGTCGCCCAGGTCGCCGTTCGCGAAAGTCGTCGCAGAACCTGCTGGTCGCGCGAGGCGTTCTGCGAGACGGCCCAGGCTCGCCCGGCTCAGCCCGTCAAGCCGCCGGACTCGGTCTGCTCGGCGAGCATGTGCACCGCCGCGCGTGCACCGCCCCGCTCCGCGGCGCGCCGCTGCCGGTCCGCGCCCGTCCCCGCCCGGCGCACGCCGTCCACCAGGGCGATCACCGTGTCGAAATCGCCGAGATCTGACAGCGCCGGGCGGACGCGGGCGAGCAGAGCATCCAGCAGCCGCCACGCCGAGACGGACCGCCGCGTCAACGGGTCCAGGCCGGGACCGCCCATCCCGTGCCGCGCAGCGCTCCACAATGCCGCCGCGCAGATCTGGTCGTCCACATCCGGGGCTTCGCGCCCGTCCGCCAAGTCGTACAGCGCCGCGCGGACCAGACCCCGCACCAGCGCGGCGTGCAGCAGCGCCTCGTCGGCGGTCGCCGCCGCGTCCGCCGTCCGTATCTCCACCGTCGGGAACCGCGGTGACGGCCGGGCCAGCCAGAACGTCATCGCGTCGTCCACCAGCACGCCCGCCTCCACCAGCGCCGCGACCCGCGCGTCGTACTCGGACGCGGACGCGGCGAACGGCGGGACGCCCGCGCCCGGAAAGCGGATGATCTCCACCATCCGGCGGTCGGCGTAACCGGTGAGGCGGCCGTGGTCGAACGGCGAGTTCGCCGACAGCGCCAGCAGGACCGCCAGCCAGGGCCGCAGGTGGTTCACCACCGCCACCGCGGTCTCCCGGTCCGGGACGCCGACATGGACGTGGCAGCCGCTCGCCTGATAGTCCTCGATCAGGTCCCCGTACGCCGCCGCAATCGCGGCGAACCGTTCGCCCCGCGCGATCGGCGGTGGACGGCCGTCCAGCACCGGCGTACCTGCCGCCACCAGCCGCGCCCCGTACGCCCGCGCCGCGCCCGCCAGCCGGTGCCGCCCGTGCCGCAACTGCTCCCGCAGTTCCGGGAGCTTCGTGCACACGCCGGTCGCCGCCTCCACCTGCGAGGTCGGCAACTCGACGTGGAATCCGCCGCCCGACTCGTGCCATCCGTGCCGCCCGGCTTCCGCCAGGACATGTTCCGCGCGCGGCACGCATCTTCCCGACACCTCGTCGACCAGGAGGAATTCCTCCTCCACCCCGAGGCTCCCGCCCGTTTCCCCGACGACCGTCGCCACCATCCCGACCCTCCGTCACGCAGATCCCGTCCCGGACGGATGCCCACAAAGGGCGACAGATCCCACGTTTTACCAAATCCTTCTCAATGGCGAGCGTTGCGGACGGAGCGGTGCGATGACCACCGGCTTAATCCAGAAGCGCGCTTTCCCCCGGCGCCGGCGTCGGGCGCGGCGGGCTCCTGGAGGTAGTGGGCCAGGTGGTCGAGGAGGCGGTCGACTTCGATGAGCAGCGGGCCGTGGATCATCCACGCGTCGGGCGGCGGTGCCTGCCGGCGCAGAAGGTCGTGGAGTTCCCGGTTGCGGCGCCGCGCCGCCTCCAGTACCTGCGGCGGTTCAGGCGGGGCCAGTCCGAAGTGGCGGCCGCGGTAGGCGTTGACGACGGCGGCGGCATGGTCGAGGACGTCGGCGTAGAGGGCCAGGAACGGCGGGTCGGCGCTGGGCATGCCGTCGGTGGACGCGTCCGCCACGGTGCGGCAGATGCCCTCGGTCTGTTTGGCGACCACCTCCAGCGGCAGCAGGACGGGCGACAGGTCGGCCTCACGGTGCGGGCGCCGCAATGGGTTGAGGTGGACGCTCTCCTGCCCGCGCCCGATCGCCGACCACGCGTCCTGGATGCGGTAGTGGAGGCCGCCGGCGCGGCGCAGCCAGTGCCGCGCGTCGTCCGCGCTCCACTTCTCGCGCAGCCCGGCGGCGACCTCCTTCAGAAGCGCGTCGATCTCGTCGGCGACGCCTGCCGTGGCGTCCCTGGCACTGCGCAGATGGACCGGCGGGAACACCACCGCGTTGAGAACGATCCCCACCGCCGCGCCCAGGGCGGTCTCCCCCAGCCGGGTGACGATCTCCTCGACGCCCGGGTGCCCGCTGGTCAGCACCAGCAGCGCCGACACCGCCGAGTTGACGCCCTGGTCGCCGAACTTCCGCCAGTTCGCCAGCGGCATCACCAGGATCAGCACGAGGAGCAGCGCGACCGTCCAGTCATCGGTGAGGGTGTAGGCGCCGGTTGCGGCTAGGAGCCCCACCACGACGGCCAGCAACTGCTGGACGCCCTTGACCACCGAGCGGTACACGGTCGCGTCCACCATCAGCAGCGCCACCCAGGGCGCGATGAACGGCAGCGGCGCCTCCAGCCACTGCCTGGCGATCACCCAGGCCAGCACGGCCGCCACCGCGGCCTTGGCCGACTGGACGGCCAGATCGCGTTCCCGTCCCGGCCGGCGCACCACCTCGACCACGACCTGGCGACCGTTGTCCCAATGCCGACGCAACCGGCGGCCGGTCAACGCCATCGCGCGACTAATCGAGAGCATCGAGCCTGCCGGTGCACGACATGGCGTCCACCTATCCGCACCCGAGCGGCGAAAACCCTCTCCGCTGAGAGCTATGCCACCGGCGAGCCGAGTGATAGGGCAGTCACGGTGACACCGATACTGGCGTACTACCCGTTTCGGCGTCGGCCGCGCCGTCGGAATGATTTACGCGCGCGAAGGCGGCGACGTCACGATCGTCTATCGGCCGTCCACACCGCCAGGCTCTTGTAACGGCGGGCGGGCAATTCGAGCGACTTCAGGATCGACAACAGGGCTCCCCGGTCGGCGGCGATGTCGTCGGCGAGCCGTTTGAGCTGCTCCGCGTTCTCCGAGTCGCGATGGCCTTGCGCGAGCCTGCGGGCACGTCCAGTTCCGCGATCAGGCCGGGTTCTTGCTCGGCCAGCTCGGAGAGGACTGCCCGCGCCCGAAGTCGTGCCTCGTCAGGTGGTCGATGCGCCAGCAGCGAGACGGCGCGGACGAAATCCGCCCTCGTCGTCATTGCGCACGTGCTTCTCGTCTGGAAGACGACCCTTGAGTTGACCTGGCATACGGTCCTTGAGCCGACCTGGCATCGCGTCCAGGAACCGGTCCCGATCACGTTCGTCGAGCGTGCGGGCCAGCACGGTCCCGGTCGCCTCCACCGCCGCCGCTCGCGCAACCTCTGAGTCCAGCCCGGTCTCTGCGAGGCGACTCCAGCAGGCCCTGGTACCCGCCACCCTGCTCTCTCGCCCCATCTCCACCCGGCGGCTTCGAGCTGAGAGCGATTGGCAGACTTACGCCTGGACCTCCAGGCACCAGGCATGTGCGGTAAGGGCCAGGGAAGCCGCACCTCCGACGGAGGGGACGGTCGGTTCCGCGTCAGGGGTCTGCACGAACCTGAAGCTTTGGCGGGGTCAGTCGCTGCCACGGCCGCTCACGCGGTCGCGGACCCGGTCGACGAGTCCGGCACCGGGAGCCAGCAACTTGTTCAGCGGCGGGGTGTCGGGGGC
>NZ_SMKT01000277.1 GCF_004348735.1 Actinomadura sp. KC06 | reverse complement strand
GATCATGGCCGCCCCCGCCCACTAGGTGGATGACCCACCTCGCAAGCGAAAGGGGCGGGACTTCTACGCCGATCAGTACCCGCAGGTGGTGCGGTTCGTGATGTTCGCCCGCCGCGCCACCCTCGAGACCGCCGAGGACGCCGCCCAGGAGGCGTTCATCGAGGCCTGGCACGCCGCTCACAAGCCCGGAGCCTGGGAGCGGATCGAGAACCGGGAGGCCTGGATACGCAGGATCGCACTGCGTCGCCACGACCGACCCGGCGGCACTCGCCGCCGTGAACCGCCCGCCGTCTCGGGCTTGGAGGGCCTCCTCGCCGACCGCTCCTGTCCCCGGCCCGATCCGGCCGACGTCGCGACCGGGACGATGAGAGTGCTGGAGGCTCTGCACGCCGTTCACGACGACCAGGCGCGCGCGGTGATGGCCTTCACCCTGGACGGCCACCCGGACAGCGTCATCGCCGCCCACCTGGACCTCGATCCTCAGAAGGTCCGCAACCTGCGCACGAAGGCCCGCAGGCTGCTGCGCCGGTACCTGGCCGCCGGCCGCACGCAGGAAGGAGAAGCGGCCCGATGAGCGACCACGATCCGGCCGCACTCACCGACACCGAACTCGACCGCCTGCTGACGGAGGCGCACGAGGATCTGCTCCGGCACGCCCGAGAGCACACCGATCCCACGACCGGCCTGCTGGCCTTCATGAACGACCACCGCGACGACCTGGTCATCCTCGAACTCCGCACCATCACGCACCGCACTCAGAAGCGGATGCCGGAGGGCGTCCCCGAACTGCGCGACGCGCTGCTCCGCGCGGACCTCTCCGATCCCAACCTGCAGCACCTGACCTATCTGATGACGCTCACGCAGGCCCTCATCACCGTCAACGACCGCTACCCCAGCACCGCCCGCGCCGCCGCTCGGGACCTCGCCCGAGAGCTCGACTCCGCTCGCGCCGTCGCCCGAGCGCTCGACCTGGCCACCGATCTCGACTCCGCCCGCGCCATCGCCCGGGACCTCGCCCGGGACCCCAACTCCACCCGCGCCATCGGCCACACTCTTGCGCTCTACCACGCCCTCGACCGCGCCCTCGGCCACGCCATCGACCCCGTCCGCGGCCCCACCCACTGCGCCCGCGAGGTCACCGGCGTCATCGCCAACGACCTCAGCGGCAGGCTCGTCTGGACGTCGAAGAGCGTCTTCGCCCTGGTGCAAGCGGTGGCCTCAGCGCTTGAGGCGGAGTCCGTGGACCTGTCCGGCGTGGACGTCTCGCATCTGCAGGACCTGGATCTCGAAGTGCTCGCGGGCGCGGTGTGGAACCGGGCCACCACCTGGCCCGCGAACCTGCGCGAGCTGGTCCAACGGCATTCTGAGGAGATCGGCCAGGGCGTGTTCCGGGTTCGGGGAGGGACGGAACACGCGCCGCACGACTCCGTCCTGGCCTGAATGCCGAACCGGTCAGTTGACGTGATCGGTGGTGAGGCGGGCGGCTCGGCCCTTTTCACCGGCGGCCCAGCAGGTGGCGTCCGGAGCGCAGTCGACGGTGTCGAAGCTGCCCTTGTCGAACCGGGTCCAGGTGCGGCCGGCGTTGAACGTGAGGTCGGTGCCCGTGGGGCCCACGGCCATCGCGATCGGGCCCGTGTAGCGGGGCCAGACGGCGCCGGAGCGGTACTCGGCGGGCGGGCGCTGCGCGGGGTGCCAGGTGCGGCCGCCGTCGCTGGTCGTGGCGGCGGCGTCCGGGGACGGCTCGCCCGGACGGTAGTCGCCGCCGACCGCGATGCCGTGCCGGGAGTCGCGGAACGCCACCGAGAACACGCCCTGGGACGCGCCGGACGGCAATGGCGTGTCGGCGACCGTCCAGGTCCGGCCGCGGTCACCGGAGTGGAAGACCCGGGCGCGGGACGCTCCGCCCGTGGCGAGCCATACGTCCTTCTTCCCGTGGCTCACCAGGCATTGGCCGCTGGCGGCGAAAGCGAACTCGCCTTCGAGGGCGGCCGGCATTCCCTCGGACGGCAGCACGCGCCAGGTGCGTCCTGCGTCCTTGGTGGAGATGATGCGGAATCGGCCGTCCACCGGGTCGCTCATGGCCAGACCGTTGCGGGAGTCGAAGAACGTCATGCAGTCGTAGAACGCCTTCGGGTCGTCGTTCTTGAAGCCGAGCGTCCAGGTGCGGCCGCCGTCCGACGTGCTGTAGGCGCGGGACGCCTCACCCTCACCGATGGCCAGGACGACGGCCCGGTTCGCGTCGAACGCCTCGACGTCGCGGAACTCCAGGCTCGCGGCGTCGGGCGGGGCGACGTTCTGCCAGGTGGCGCCGCCGTCGGTGGTCCGCAGAACGGTCCCGCCGCTGCCCGCCAGCCAGGCGACCTTCCGGCCGACCGCGGCGAGGCCGCGGAACCGCGCCTCGGAGCCGGTCGGTGTGATCCGCCAGCCGAGCCCGCCCGGCCAGATGCGCACGTTGTCGGTGGTCTCCGCGTGCGCGGTGCCCGGCACCGCGAGGGGGGCCGCGATCATCGCCGCGCACACTCCGGTGAGCGACAGCTTCCGGGCGAGCGCCCGCATCGGCTTCATAGGCCGCAACGTAACGAAAGATGATCAAGGCGTCCAGACCCGGTACGAGCTTGCACTGGCTGCAAGTTTGCAGTCGTGGTAGCGTTCGCCGCATGGCGGACGGACCCACGGGCCTGCGGGAGCGCAAGAAGCGGCGCACCCGCCAGGCCATCGCGTCCGCCGCGCTGCGCCTGTTCGCCGAGCGCGGCTACGAGGAGACGACGATCGCCGACATCGCCGCCGCCGCCGACATCTCCCCCCGGACGTTCTTCGGCTACTTCCCGTCCAAGGAGGACGTCGTCTTCGCGGAGGTGGACGACCGCCTCGCCGAGGTCGCCGAACGGCTGCGCCGCACCCCGGGCGAGACGCCGCTGGAGACGATCCGGCGCAGCGTCGTGGACGTCCTGGAGGCGATCGTGACCGAGCACGGCGAGTACGGGGCCGTGCAGATCTCCCTGATCCTGGAGCGCCCCGGCCTGCAGGCTCGCGCGCTCCAGCGGATGACGGACACGCAGGAGGCCATCGAGTCGCTGCTGCGCGACCTGAGCCCCGGCATCGCGGAGATCGACGCCGTCGCCGCGGCCGGAATCGCGGTCGGCGGCATGCAGGCGGTCATCGCCCACTGCCGCCGCGAAGGCTACGACCCGCTCTCGATGCGGACCGCCCTGGACCGCGCCGTGGACATCGTCGAGCACGGCCTGACCTCGGTCGACGCCCTGTCCCGTCCGTCCCCCTAGACCGCCGGGCACCGCCGGCGGAGGCGCCCGCCCCGGTGCCCGGCTCCTAGTCCTCGAGCCTGATGCGGAGGCGGCGGAAGCCCCGGCCCTTGTTCTCCACCTTCGCGACCCTGATGCGGCCGACCTGCTTGGTGGACGCCACATGGGTGCCGCCGTCCGCCTGGGTGTCCAGGCCCACGATGTCGACGATGCGGACGTCCTGAACCTCGGGCGGCACCAGGTTCGTCGCCGTCCGGATGATGTCGGGGATCTCGAACGCCTCGTCCCGCGGCAGCGTCCTGACATCGATGCGGCGGTCGGCCTCGATCTCGGCGTTGCAGGCGTCCTCGACGGCCTGCTTGAAGCCGGACGGGACCTCGCGGAGATCGAAGTCCATGCGGGCGGTCAGCGGTTCCATGTTCCCGCCGGTCACCAGGCAGCCGTAGTCGCGGAAGACCACGCCGCACAGCAGGTGGAGGCCGGAGTGGGTGCGCATCAGGGCGGTTCGGCGGGCGTCCTCGATGGCGCATTCCACGGCGGTGCCGGGTGGGGGGACGGGGTCGTCCTCCACCGGGATGAGGGTCAGGTCGTCGCCCTTGCGCACGCCCGCGATGCGAGTCTGGACGCCCTGCCAGAGCAGCACGCCGTGGTCCGGCGGCTGCCCGCCCCCGCCCGGGTAGAACGCCGACCGGTCGAGGACGATCCCCTCCGGCCCCGCGTCGAGGACGACCGCCTCCCACTCCCGCAGCCCTTGATCGTCCAGTTCCAGGCGGGTGGTACGCCCCAAGATCTCCGTGCCCATGCGCCCACCCTAGGACGGGCCGGGCCTACCAGGGGCCGTAGGGGCCGGAGTGGGAGCCGCCGCCGTTCTTCTTCTTGAAGGGGGCGACCGCCGGGCGGACGTCCGCGAGGTAGACGGCGGCGGCGATGAAGGCGGCGACCGGGAGGATGCCGAGCAGCAGCGCGATCGGGCTGGCGCCGAGGGCCGCGGGCGCGACCGCGTAGGCCCCGCCGACCACCGCCGTGACGATCAGGACGATCGTCCACATCTTCTTGCGCCACTTGCCCGCGGCGCTGAACGCGCTCTCCGGGACGGTCAGCGAGTCGATCAGCGCCCACGCCTCCATCGCGAAAGCGATGATCAACAGCAGCCAGAAGAAGTAGTCCAGCACATTGAAGTCCGACATCGGCGATCAGCGCTCCTGCTCGTCTCGGACGGCGACTCCTCGTCGCCCACACGGGGCCTCACTACCCCAACCCTATGCGCGCCGTCCACCGGTGAGCCCGCGTCAGCAGGCCGGTGTCGCCCGGAGCGGACGAAAGAGCCCGGCCGGGAGTTCCGGCCGGGCTCTGACGGACGTCGCGCTCAGGCGCCGTTCTTCTTGGTCGTGGACCGCGTCCGCTTCGGCTGCCCGGTGTGGGCCTGCGGCGCGCGGGTCTGCGCGGCGCGGGGCTTCGGGGCCGGCTTCGCGTCGGTGATCTCGGCGACCTCGACGGCCTCGCGGTGGACGACCTTCTTGCCGCGCTCGGCGAGCTCGTCGATGAACTCGAACGCCCGGGTGCCGACGTGCGTCGCGTAGGCGACGGCGGCGCCCGGCAGGTCCTTGGCGTCCACTCGCTCCTGGTACCGGGAGACCTCGCCGCGGTAGCGCTCCACGCTGTCGCGGAGCTGGCCGCGGTAGCGGTCGACGGTTTCGCGGACCTCGCCCTGGTACTTCGTCGCAGTCTCGCGGGCGCGCCCCTGGTACCTGGTCATCTGCTCGGGCATCTCGCGGAGCTTCGCCACCGCGAAGTCGCCCGCGCCGGCCACGGCGTACACGGCCTTGTTCTCTCGCAGGTTGCTGGCCAGCGTCATCCGACCTCTTCCTTTCCGTTCCGTGTTGGTTCTGACATGGCTTGCTCGGCCTCGTCCGTTGCGGCCTGGTCGGGCTCCGCGTGCTCCGCGTCCGCCGGCGGCAGGCCGTCGGCCTCGTTCTCCTTGAGGAACGACGCGTAGATGTCGAGCAGAACCTGCTTCTGCCGTTCCGTGAGGAGGATGTCGGCGCGGACGGCGGCCTGCAGATCCGTGTCGGCCTCGCGGGCCTCGAGGATTCCGGCCTGCACGTACAGCGCCTCGGCGGAGATCCGCAGCCCCTTGGCGATCTGCTGCAGTATCTCGGCGCTCGGCTTGCGCAGGCCGCGCTCGATCTGGCTCAGGTACGGGTTGGATATGCCCGAGACGTCCGCGAGCTGACGCAGCGAGATCTTCGCCCGCGTCCGCTGCTCCCGGATGTACTCCCCGATCGAGCCGACCTTCGAACCAGCCATGTCTCCCACCCTGCGTCATGGTGCTTGCAATTGCAAGCAGGATAGCTAGCACTTGCCGGGTGAGTCCGCTCACATGGCGGCGGCTTGACCTTGCGGGCTAGCTGACCTTGGAGGACGGGGCCGTCCACGTGTTGCAGACGGTGAGGCGGCCGCCGTCGTAGCCCGTGACGACCCAGCCCGCGTAGTGGCGCCCGAGGCCGTGGTCGCGCTCGTCCGGGGGCAGCCGGTCCTCGCCGCGGCCTCGCAGGTCGATGATCATCGCGACGTACTGCTCCCGCGTCATCGGCAGCGTGGCGCGTTCCGAGCCGAGGAACGCGCCGGCGAAGCACTGCGCCTGGAGCTCGATGCGGCGGCTCGCCTCGTTGCGGGTGCCGGTGTCGGCGGACTCCATCCGCCGGTCGGCGTAGAGCAGGATGCCGGCGCGGTCCTGGACGTGGTGCCCGTACTCGTGGGCGATGACCCGCGCGAACACGGCGTAGTGGGACAGCGGCTCGCCGCCCGAGGTCTCGACGACGTGCCGCAGCCCCACGTACATCGTGTTGTTGGCGGGGCAGTAGAACGCGGACGCGCCGGGCGCCGGGTAGGTGCCGCACGGGCTGCGTCCCGGCTCCTGCCAGAACACGCGGTCGGGCTTCTCGAACGGGATCCCGGCCTTCTCGAACTGCTTCGACCACGAGACGTCCAGGCAGTCGCTCAGCACGTCCATGAACCGGCGCATGGACGCGGCGCTCGGCTGGATCTGGGGCAGCGTGCAGTTCACCGGCGTCAGCGCGCCCGTCTTGTAGAGCCTGCTGTCGGTGGCCTGCTCGCGCGGGGACGTCCCGCCGCCGGACGAGGTCGTGGTCCGGGTGCCGGACACGCCGTGCTGCCCGGCGAAGAGGGTGAGCCCGAGGATCCCGAGGACGATCATCGCGGTGAGGCCGCCGAAGATCCCCGCGATCGTCCCGCCGGCACTGCGGCGCGGCCGCGGTCGCATCGGGGCGTACCGGTACTGCGGCTGCCCGTACGGACCGGGCGCTGTCTCTG
>NZ_SMKT01000276.1 GCF_004348735.1 Actinomadura sp. KC06 | reverse complement strand
CTGTGGGGGTGGATTTTGGCGGGGTGGGGGCTGTTCAACCTCGTCGAGGGAACCGTCGACCATCACGTTCTCGGCGTCCACCCTGTCCGCGGCGGCCCCCACCAGACCTGGTGGGACGTCGGATTCCTCGTCCTGGGCGCCGCGCTGCTCGCCGCCGGTCACCTCCTGCAGCGCAGCGGCCGACCCTACACCCCGGCCGTTCCCGCCGGCGGGGACGGCCGGCCCGCCCCCGGCACCGGGGACCCGGCCCCTGAACAGGACGCCTGATGCCGCTCGCAGGCTTCCTCCTGAGCCCGGCGCTCGGACATCCGCGGCATGATCACGACGGTTCGGCGGAAGTGCCGATCCTGGACTGGGCGCCACCGGCGGCCGGGGCCGCGCTCGTGGCGGCCGGCTACCTGCTGCTGGTGCGGCGGGCGCGCCGCCGCGGCCGGGCCCGGGGCCCGGTCCGGTTGCGCGCCGCGTCGTTCCTGGCAGGGTGCGGGCTGATCGTCCTTGCCCTCACCCCGCCCGTGGACTCCTTCGCCGGCCGTGACTTCCGCGGTCACATGGTCCAGCATCTGCTCCTGGGCATGTACGCGCCGCTGGCGCTCGTGCTGGGCGCGCCGGTCACGGTCATGCTGCGCGCGCTGCCCGCCGCCCATGGCCGCATGCTCATCCGCGTCCTGCGTAGCACGCCGATGCGCGTTCTCGCGCACCCGCCCGTCGCGTTGTCGTTGAGTACCGGTGGCATGGCATTGGCGTATTCCACTCCGCTCTACCAGGCGACGATGGAGCATCCCGCCCTGCACGGGGCACTGCACCTTCACTTCCTTGTGGCGGGGTTCCTCTTCGCCTGGGTCATCGCCGGTCCCGACCCGGCTCCCAGCCGGCCCGGCGTCCCGGCGCGCCTGTTCGTGCTCGGGCTGGCGATCGCCGTCCACGCCACCCTCGCCCAGCTCATGTACGGCGGGTTCCTCACCGAGGTCCGCGCGCCCACGGCCGACGTCCGCGGCGGCGCCGAGCTCATGTACTACGGCGGCGACATCGCCGAGCTGCTGCTGGCGGCCGCTCTCGTAGCGACGTGGCGTCCCGCCCGCCGCACGCCCGGCGGGATGGACGGTCCGGACGTGGCGCTGGATGGAGCGGCCTGGTGGACGCGCTCCACAATCTGGACAATGGCAGCCCGGACCCGTTCGTCCTGGGCAAGAACCCGGGCCGCGCCTTCATCGATGCCCCTGGGGACGGCGGTTTCGCCACCGCGCCGGATCTGGTCCGGTTCGCGCGTGCGCTGGGCGACGGCACGTTGCTGGACCGGCACTACGCCGAGCTGCTGACCGGGCCCAAGCTCCCCCTGGCCCCCGAGGGAGGTGGCCTGGCCCGCCGGGCCGGCCGGACAGCCCCCGCCGACGCGGGGTTCGGCGCCTACCAGATGCCGGTCAGCCTCGTCCGCGGCCAGTGGGTGTGGGCTCGCGCCGGCGCCAACCCCGGTGTCGGCGCCAACTGGACCATCTACCCCGACACCGGCTGGGTCGGCGTCATCCTCACCAACCACGACGGCGCGCCGCTCTGGGAGATCATCGAACAGGAGACCCAGGCTGTCATCGGCCAAGGCTGACACGCGACCCGCGCGATGGCTGTCCACCGTGGCGACCTCTCCCACGGTGCGCCCGTCCGAATACAGGCTGTGCCTGATTCGCAGGAACGAACCCTTGCACATGCCGTTTCCACCCAGTTCGGAGGAGGCTCGGAAAAGAACCTTCACAGGCACCTCGCCGACGGCCACCTCACCCTCAAGCCCTGATGCCAGGCCACCCTTCCAACATCGTGCGGTGAGCCGGACTGCTCCCTCTATGGCCTACCCCCACGCGCCATCGAGCAGCGACGGACCGAGAACGGACAGGCCCCCTTTCCGCCGCAGCTGACCTCCCCGCGTCATGTCGATTACTCTGAGGGGACGGCTTGATTCAGGACGATGCGTGAGGATATTCAATTGCCCGGTGAGCTGGCAGAGTCGCTGCACTCCTGCGAGGGCGCGAAAGCAAACTGTGAAATGCTGATCTCGCTTGGAGAGGTCCATACAGAACGTTGCTCAGAGGCTGGACTCGTCAGCACTTCCGGAGCCTTGACGAACGCAATGGCAGTTGGCCTTGTCATCAAAGTTTGGCGAAACAGCCCTGTCGAAATTATGCATGCCAATGGACGTGGGCCGAGTGATGCAGCCATGTTCGCAGAGTCAACCCGGCTCCATGGCGAGGCGGTTAAAGCACTCAAGGCTGAGAATCGAGCATTCGGTCTGATCGATTTCGAGCAACACCTTCTCGATCGGACGCGGCCATGGGCCGGCACCGGAGGAAGAACCCTGAACGAACTCGGCTATGGCAACCTCGGAAAGTACACTAAGCACGTGAAGCAACGAACGAACGTCCTGATGGCCCTCGATGACCACACGTGTGTCAGCGATCCACTCCAAATTTATCTTGTCAATCGCGCAATGGGGTTCGGGCGTGCTCACAAGGGAATGCCGAAATGGCCCCTTATTGTCGAACGGATCGGCGTCCTTCTCAACGAGCCTACTCATCCTGCCTGGCGTGGAAATGGAACAGACGCGCTCGCCGAGATGCCGCAGCAGACTCCGCCCCCCCGTTACCTTCTTGAAGTCCCCGGCAACCGGGGATCTTGGTCGCCGGGCCGGGCATGACTTACTCCCCCTGTCGTTGATGATCCGGGGGGTGGTGTCACTCGGTCTGGTGGCGTTGACGGACCGCTGATAGGGACCAGGCCGCCCCCGTGGGAAGGTCTCCTCGTAACGTGGCTGCCGGACGTCCTCGCCAGACCGCAACCGTTCACCCACAACCCAACAGGACGTCGATGAGCAGCGAATACGCGGTGTTCCTCGGACTGGACGTCGGCAAGGGCACCCACCACGCCTGCGCGCTGGACACCGCTGGCAAGCGGCTGCACGACCAGCCGCTTCCCAACGACGAAGCCCGGCTGCGAGCCCTGTTCGGCAAGCTCGCCGAGCACGGCCAGGTGCTCATGGTGGTTGATCAGCCCGCCTCGATCGGTGCCCTGCCGGTCGCGGTCGCCCGAGCCGCTGGTTGCCAGGTCGCCTACCTGCCCGGTCTCACCATGCGGCGACTGGCCGACCTGCACCCCGGTGCCGCCAAGACCGACGCCCGCGACGCTTACGTGATCGCCGATGCCGCCCGCACCCTGCCTCACACGCTGCGGCGGGTCGACATCGGCGACGAGGCGCTGGCCGAGCTGGAGGTGCTGGTCGGCTACGACGACGACCTCGCCGCCGAGGCCACCAGGATCCGCAACCGCATCCGCGGCCTGCTCACCCAGATCCACCCCGCCCTGGAACGCGTGCTCGGCCCCAAGGCCGATCACCCGGCCGTCCTGGAACTGCTGGCCAGATTCGGCGGCCCAGCCGGACTGCGGCAGGCCGGCCGACGACGGCTGCTGACCGTCGCCCGCAAGCTCGCCCCCCGCATGGGTGAACAGCTGATCGACGACATCCACACAGCACTGGACGCCCAGACCGTCATCGTTCCGGGCACCACCGCCGCCGAAGCAATCCTGCCGCACCTGGCGGCTTCGCTGCGCACCGTCCTGGACCAGCGCAAACACCTCGCATCCGAGGTCGAAAGGATGCTCGATGCGCACCCTCTTGCCCGAGTCCTGACCTCGATGCCCGGCTTCGGGGTCAGGACCACAGCCCGCGTCCTGCTGGAGATCGGGGACGGCACCTCGTTCCCCACCTCTGGTCATCTGGCCGCCTACGCCGGGCTGGCCCCGGTCACCCGCCACTCCGGTACCTCCATCCGGGGCGAGCGCCCGCCCAAGGGCGGCAACAAGCAACTGAAACGCGCGATGTTCCTGGCCGCGTTCGCGTCCCTGGCCGACCCGGTCTCGCGAGCGTATTACCAGCGGAAACGCGATCAAGGAAAGCGACACAACGCAGCTCTCATCTGCCTGGCCCGCCGCCGCTGCGACGTCCTGTTCGCCATGCTCCGCGACGGCACCACATACCAGCCCCCAACCGAGCAGGCGGCCCCCAACGCCGCTTGACAGATCCATAGGGACACCCCCCGACGAACTCCTCAACGCTCTTCGCGAAGCACCCTATGACCTACCTCTCGAGGTGCTCGACTGGCTCAGTTATCATCTCCTTTTTTGCGCCGGACCTCCCTACAGCACGTCCTTTAGCGATGGCGCGTGACCGAACTAACCACGCTCTAGCCACTCAGCGAAGGCAGCATGCGCCTGCCGGTACTCAGCCTCCCAATCCTGTAGTGCCAAATACTATGTCACCACACCTGACCTGCGACTATTCGTCGACGAGTCAGCATCTGGCTCTTGTGATATTGCGTCAGAGTTCCCACGCCAGACCACCTGCGGCGACAATCTCGGCTACGTTCCGTGCCCGCAAGACACCGAACCGCGACACTGGCCTCGGCCTGCTCACCCTTCTAAGAGCCACCAGTTGCGCCAACCGACCATCTCAACCATGGGTCGCCACCAAACTTAGAACGAACGAGGCAGGAAAATGTCTCGGGCGTGCCTGCTACCTGCGGGACACAGCCACGACACGCATGGTGACCGTGGCGGCTGTTAAATACGGGTGCTAATGCTCGCTCGTTGTTTGCTCGGCGTCCCCGGTACGGGACGATACGCCGCGACACGGGACGGCACGCTCTTAATCCGCGGGTTCGGGGTTCAAGTCCCTGACGGTGCACCTACCTGACCAGCGCCTTCTCGGCAAACTCGAGAGTTTGCCTGGCCAACTTGGACCAATCCAAGCCGCATGTTCGCTCGTCGTCCCGGACCGGGACACAAACATGGCCACAACACCGCACCGACGCTAGTCACTCCAAGTGATAACGGCCCTTGCATTACGGCCGAGAAACAGGGTTCGGTCGTCAATTGGCATGTGCGAAACCTGCGGGCACCCGTGTCGCGCGCGTTCTGCTGGCCGATACCAGCGACTCTAGGGCGCTGCTGGGCAGCAGCCCTCAGCCCGACGCAACCGCTGAGCAACGCCAGCTCGCTGCATCAACTAGGCTTGTTGTTTATCCAGTTCGGCGGGGCTTTGTGCCCTTCTTGTGATGGCCGGGGCGGGTGTATGTCTGGCCGGTGGCCAGATCGCGTCCCACGTCGTGACGGGTTGCTGGGCGGCGGTTCTTGGAGCCGGGCGGGCGTCCGGGACCTGGCGTGGTGGGTTTGGGTACACGTGCTGGGGATGGTGTCTTCGCGTGGAGGTTCCGGAACCCTCGCCGCACCCGGGCCGGGGTCAGCCTGGTCGGTTCGGCCGGTTTCTCCCAAGGGCGGCGCAGATCGACGGCCAGGGGCCGGGCGAGGCGCAGCTGCGTGTGCGCGGCGATCACTAGCCAGGTCCACCGGTCGGCGGCGTGCGGGTCGCGGAGCCGGGGCTTGGTCCAGCCAAGGGTCTGTTTGAACAGGCGAAATGTGTGCTCGATGTCGAAACGTCGCAGGAACGATTGCCAGCAGCGGTCGACATCGGCGGCCGTGGCGTCGGTGCCCGACCACCACAGCCACACGGGCTTGTTCACCCCGCCGCTGGGCAGCGTTTCGACTTGGAGGCGGATCACGGTGCCCTCGATGACCGGCAGCGGCCCGTCGTGGTCGAGCCAGGCGGCACGGAGGGTCAGCCGGGGATGCAGCCGGTCCCACGCCTGCGCGACCGCCGTGCCATAGCGGCGGGTCTCGGTGGTCGTCACGGTGTGCTCGGTGCCCCAGGTGGCCGGGTCACCGAAGTCGAACTCGCCGCCATGCTTGGGCGGGCGGCCGCCATCGGGGGTTGGCCGACTGGAAATCCTGGCGGGACGGTGCCGAGCGGCGCATGACCCGGTCCGAGCGCAGGCGGCCCAGGATCTGCACGGGCAGCCCGGCGAGCAGGTGCGCGATGCGGGGTGCGTCGTATCCGGCGTCCAGCACGATCAGGATGTCGGGTCGCCCTGCCGCCCTGGCCAGCGGCGATGAGTCGTATGACGACTTGGCAGGGCTGGGCGGTGGTGACAGCGGCCAGGTCGGCGCCGGGGTGCAGCCGGACGGCGTCCAGCAGCGCCGTCCAGGACGTGCGGCCGGCCTCCAGCGCCGCGACGAACGAGTACGGCCAGCCAGGGATCATCTGGTGCTTGCTGTCCCCACGCCCGTAGGTGTGGGAGAACGCCCGGTCCTGGCAGGTCGCCGCGTCCGGCCGCAGCCACGGGGACACCTCCATCGCCAGCACCAGACGGCCATCGGCCGCCTTGGGCAGAGGCAACCTGCCCAGCGAATCACGTAAGCCGGACAGGTTGATGCGGCCGTGATTGAGCCCGCCGTGCAAGGCACCGTGACCGCGGCGATGCTCAGGCGCCAACGCCAGATCCACCAGGCTCTTCACCGGCCCGTCGGTGCACGATAACGCGTCGGTCAACTCGAACAGCCCGTCGCTACGGGGGACTGTACGGTTTTCGGCACCTCTCTGTGTCAAGCGGCGGTGAGCAGAGAGGTATCCGTGTCTTGTCAATCCCCTCAAAGCGTGGAGACGGTGTTATGCCACTTCGGCCCTGAGCTGGGCGGTTGACGTCCTCCGCGCTTCTGCCATCTGACGCTCGAATGTGATCGGGGCGAGCCCGTCGTTGGCGCTG
>NZ_SMKT01000275.1 GCF_004348735.1 Actinomadura sp. KC06 | reverse complement strand
CCAGAAACGCTGGGTCCAGCGCTGGAAGCCCGCCCTGAACGCCTTCCAGATCGCCTTCGAAGGCCGCCTCACCCCAACCACCCACTGACCACCCAAACCCCAAATCAGCCGTTAACTTGACACTCCCCCCGGATGCCCGTCCTGAACATCGACGGCGGTCGCCATGGGCGACATCGCCGCGCGGGTCACGAACATGGCGAAGCTCAGTACATCAAGACTCGAACTGGCTGACGAGATCGTGGTCATGACGGCCTTCACCAGCGCCGCTGCTGCATCTCGCCGGGCACTGTTCACCACGTTCACCGCCTCACTCATCTCAGGGCGTGAACGGTTTGGGCTGATCCGGCAGGGTATGGCACGGCGCGTCGGCTAAGAGGGCGTTGGCATGAGATGACAGGGCGAACATGGGGGACGCAGTGCGAGTACGTTGGCGGCGGCGCGCACGTGCGGCGCGTTGGCCCGCGGGCATGGGCATCGCTGCGTGGCGGTGGCTGCGGCGTTCCCGCCGGATACAGCGGCGCAGGCTCCGTTCGGGGGTGCTATCGGGGGTCGAACGGTTTCCGCATCGCGACGGAACCCGGCTGCAAAGTGCGCGGCAGGGCGTCGGACCCACCTACCAGCGGCGTTACATCGTCCGGATCTCCGGCAGCCCATTGACCGCGGCGCAGTTGATCAAACGGCTGTGCGATGATCTCAACGCCGCGTCACCGGTGGAGGTCGCCGTCTTCGACAAGACCTCGGGAGTTCTCCGGCGCTTGGACGTCGGAGACGAGTACGTGGTCCACATGCCGGGGCCTTGGGACTGCCCGGTCCGGGTGGTGGAACGGACACCGCTGTCGTTCCGGTTCGCCACGCTGGAGGGCCACATGGAGGCCGGTGAGATCGAGTTTCGGGTAGGAGAGGCTCGTGAGGGCGGCCTGGTCTTCACGATCGAGTCATGGGCGCGTAGCGGCGACCGGTTGGCAGAGCTTCTCTATGAGAAGGTGGGTATCGCGAAGGAAATGCAACTGCATATGTGGACGCATTTCTGCGCGCGGGTAGCCGAGCTTTCGGGCGGCCATATGGTCGGTGAGGTGGAAGCCCATACGGAACGGATGGATATCTCCGGATCCAGGCGTGGGAAACGGTCGATCTTCCGCGCGGTCGAGGTGGTATGCGCGCGGTGCTTCGCCCTGGCGGCACGGCTGCGCAATCGCCCCCTGCATCCCAGAGGCCTGGTGTTCGATGCCACGCTGACCCTGCACGGCACCTCCCAAAGCTGGGGAGTTCCACTGCTAGACGGCCACACGGAACTCCCAGGCAAAGTGCGGCTTTCCCGCGCGGTGGGGTTGCCGCCCGTGCTGCCGGACGTGCTGGGCCTGGCGCTGAGATGGACGCAGCCACAGGCCGACACCGGTCCTGGCGCCAGCGACCGTGCCGGTGACCAGGCCACTGCTGAGCTGCTGTTGGCCACGACCGGGCGCTCCGTGCTCGGTCGCCACCTGCTCCGGCCCATGACCAAGTGGAGTCCCGCGTTCTACGGCTCTCTGCTGACGTACCGGGTAGGTGACCGCCGGGTCCTGCTGGGCGCGGTCGCCCGGCGGACACACCTCGGTCCAGCTGACCTGGAAACCCTCGCGCGCGCCGTGGACGAGCGGCCGCTGCTCCTCGATCTGGTGGTGGCGACCGAATTCGGCCCGTGGGAGCGGTTCGGCGAACTGCGGCTCACGGGGCCGGCACACAGTGACGACCGCGAGCCAATGCGGTTCAATCCCGCCCGGCATCCAATACAGGAGCTTCATCCGGCTGGGCTGCTCCAGCAGGTACGCGGCTCCACCTATGCGTCTGTCCAGCGTGTCGCCCACCATGGCGCACGTCCACGCCCTGCGCCCGAGCATCGGCCGGAAAAGCCATCGTCATGACAAGGAACAATCGCGCCCGGCAGCGCATGCGGCGGCACCACGCCGACCTGCACCGGTGCCGCCTCAACTTCGATCCTCGGCAAGACGACATGAGCAGGCCGGAGCAGGGCTGGCATGTCGATGACTACCGGCAGCAGTTGCCCCCGGAGCCGCCGGGACCTCCGATTTTCGGAGGAAGTTGGGAGATCGCCTGCAACCTCATTCGGGACTACCAATACGCCGACCCAGCCATTATCCGGGAGATCTGCCGCTCGGGCCCGCCGGAGCCGGGCCGGAACATGCTACTCGAAGCACGGTTCTACGGGCTGCGTTTCTACCTCGGTCTCCGTGTCGGCGACGTCGTCGACACGATCATCGAGCAAGACGGACGCCAGGCGAGAGTGTGGGGCTGGAGCTATCAAACGTTGGAGGGACACCTCGAACGGGGGCAGATGGACCAAGAGGTGCGTAAATGGCTCGACACCGGTGAAGTGGAATTCCACATTCACGGTTTTTCGCAAGCCGCGTCCACCCCACACCCCATCGTGCGTTTCGGCTTCCTGCTCTTCGGTCGATACATGCAACTGAAGTTCTACAAGCGGGCGTGCCGACGCATGAGGGCGCTGACCACGGCCAAACTCGCCACATAGCGTCAGGCTCTTCAAGAGAAACTCAACAGGCTAGCGACCCGGGCCGGGCGTCCGGTCATGGTGTTTCCTTACCTTCTTCCTGTGTGTTCGTTCCTGACCATTCGTAGGGTTGGGAGGACCCCGGGAGCGCCAGGTATGGCTTTCATGGTTTTGCCACCTGGGTGGCTTGAGAGGGTTGGCCGCCTGGCGCTCCACGACGACCCGACCGCTGATTGGGATGCGCGAACAATTCGCTGTGTAAGGACACGACGGCGCGGTCGTCTGCGGGACCCCCATGTGAACTGCGACGACGGAGGAGCCCGAGGCCTCGCATCTGGGCAGGTGTGGACGCGGGTAAAACCCACCACCACTGCACGGTGATCGACCCCGACGGCAACCGGCTGCTGTCCAGGAAGGTGGTCAACGACGAAGCCGAGATCCTCGGCCTCATCACCGAGGCCAACGCCCTGGGTGAGGACGTGCGGTGGGCGATCGACCTCAACAGCGGTGGAGGGGCCCTGCTCATCACCCTGCTGCTCGGCTACGGCCAGGACCTGGTCTACATCCCGGGGCGCACCGTCTACCACGCCTCCGGCGCCTACCGGGGCGGCGGCAAGACTGACGCCAAGGACGCCTTCGTCATCGCCGACCAGGCTCGCATGCGCCGGGATCTGCACCCGATCGTGTCCTTCGACGAGATCGCCGCGGACCTGCGCAACCTCACCGGCCGCCGGACCGACCTGGCCTGCGACCGAACCCGGACCATCAACCGGCTGCGCGACCAGCTCCTGGGCTACTTTGCCGCCCTGGAGCGCGCCTTCGACTACAGCAAGAGCAAGGCCGCCCTGATGCTGCTCACCGGCTATCGCACCCCCACCTCGCTGCGCCAAATCGGCCAGGCCCGGCTGGAGACGTGGCTGCGGGCCCGCAAGCTCCGCAACTCCGCCCGTGTGGCTCGGGCCGCGATCGAGGCCGCCCAGGCCCAGCGCACCACGGTCACGGGCGAGAAGACCGCCGCCGCGGTGGTCGAGCGCCTGGCCAAGGAGGTGATCGCCCTCGATGCCGAACTCGCCGAGACCGATGCGGCCATCGAGCCCCGGTTTCGCGAGCACGAACACGCCGCGGTGATCACCAGCCTGCCCGGCATCGGCCCCATCCTGGGCGCCGAGTTCATCGCCGCCACCGGCGGCGACATGACCGCCTTCGGCAGCGCGGACCGGTTGGCTGGCATCTCGGGACTCGCGCCAGTACCCCGGGACTTGGGCAAGATCAGCGGCAACCTGCGCCGGTCCCGGCGTTACAGTCGCCGCCTGCTGCGGGTGTTCTACATGTCCGCTACGAGCGCAAGAGGGCCGAGGGCAAGAAGCACATCCAGGCCCTGCTCGCGTTGGCCCGCCGCAGAGTCAACGTGCTGTGGGCGATGCTCAAGGACGGACGCGCCTACATGGCTGCACCCGCCGTGAAACTGACTACAGCAGCCTGAACCGCTCACGATCGGTTACGGCGTCGGGTTGACAACCTCATTGGGAATCCTCCCGGCCCTGCGATCGCCCGTCGCCTGTTTTTAGTGCGCGTGTCACCCTTCTTCTGGTCATCGACCGGAACGTGTTGTCGACGTCAACGGAAGGTCGACAGTCCCAGGAGCGCAGCGCCGGCCGAGGACACCGGGTTGAGGGGTGGAGAACTCATCAGGACAGTCGGCGTAGCGGCGAGGCATGCCGTTGGCGCCGAGCTGCGTGCGCGGCTTGACCGTCAGGTCGCCTGCTTGGCGAACAACGCCACTTCGATGTCGTCGTCATGCGGATCCGGGTCGAGACACCCGAGGAGAGCCGGCTGTGACGCGGGACGGCTGAGGCTGGTCGTCACCAAGATGGGTTGGCCGTTGTGCCGTTTACTTTGTTACCTCCGGGTATCGCCAACGAATGAGAAACCCGTTTCTGGAAGTTTCGGGGGACCTATCTGAACGACCATCTCGCGGCGGCGGTGTGGGCCCGGCCCGCAGGATCGCGCAGGGGCATCGGTTGGCCTCCCGCTCGCCGCCGTGGTTGAGCCGGTGTCGTCTGATCTTGCCAATGGAGGCCGGAACAGGGAAGACCCCGCACAACGACGCGAACGCCGCCTCGGACCGCGGACGGTCGGGGTTGGCGCCGCAGGTGGCCAGGAGCTGAGCAGTGGTCTCCACGCCGATGCGGCGCACTGCCGGCAGGTTCGGCCTGCCTGTCTCACCGGGACGGCAGCTGCTCGCGCAGCTCGGCCGGAGCGGTGATGAGTAGAGCCTTCATTTCGTTGACGCAGGCGGCGCGGGCCTGACCGCCCCGCTGCGAACCAGATGCAAAGCACGGATCGACTCAGCGACGCCGGTGCCGATCTTGGGAACTGCATCGGCCCTGCGCATGCCTCACCTGCGGTGATAGTAGTGATACGCCCGAAACGGACATACGGTTGTGCTGTGAAGAACACGCAAGGATCCTTGGAGGACGTCACCAGGCGGCTCGAGATTATTCAGGCGATCAGCGACCAGGTGCTCGTCCACTTGGAGGCCGACGAGTTCCTGGACTCCTTGCTGGAGCGTGTGCGCGAGGTCATGAACGTGGACACCGCCGTGGTGCTTCTCCTTGATCGCCGGGAGCGGATTCTGGTGGCGACGGCGGCGAAAGGCATCGAGGAAGAGGTCAGCCAGGCGGCTCATGTCCCGGTGGGGCAAGGTTTCGCCGGTCGCGTCGCAGCAGAACGGCGACCGGTCCTCATCCCGGATGCGACCAGTGCCGACCTGTTCAACCCGCTTCTTGTCCAGCGAGGCCTCCGCTCCCTGCTCGGCGTTCCGCTCATCGGCCGCGGCAAACTGGTGGGGGTGATGCACGTCGGGACGCTTACCAGGCGTGTGTTCACCGAGGAAGAGACCGAAGTCCTGCAGCATGCGGCTGCGCACGCCGCGCTGGCAGTGCAGTCTCTGCTCAGCCGCGCCGAACGCGCCGGCGCGCTGGAACTACAGCGCAGCCTGGTGCCGTCTGCGCTTCCGGACGTTCACGGCGTCGAATGGACGGCTCGCTACCGTCCTGGCACGGCCAGCCTCGGAGGGGACTGGTACGACGTGTTTCCCCTCCCCTCGGGCGAGTTCGGCATCGTCATGGGCGACGTGGCAGGGCACGGGTTCGCGGCCGCCGTCGTGATGGGGCGGATGCGCAGTGCACTGCGCGCTTACGCGCTGGAGAGCACCGATCCGGCCGAGGTCCTGCACAAGCTCAACCGGAAGATGCAGCATTTCGAGCCCGACGCGACGGCGACCGTGCTGTACGCGGTGTGCGACCCGTCTTGGGAGCAGATCCGGCTGTCCTCGGCCGGCCATTGCCCGCCCGTCCTCGCCCTGCCCGGGTCTCCGGCGGCACCTGTCGCTGTGAAGCCTGACGTCCTGATCGGCCTCGGCGAAGAGGTCCCCCGCCAGAGCACGACAGTCAAGCTCCCTCCCGGCGCTCTGCTGTGCTTCTACACCGATGGGCTGGTGGAGCGGCGCAGCAGTTCGATAGACAGCGACATCGACCGGCTGTGCGAGGCGGTGTACGCCGGCCCGCCCGAGGAAGTCAGCGCCGCCGTGATGGCGGCGCTCATCGGCCGTCAGCCGACAGCGGACGATGTCGCGCTACTGGTGATGCGCCGGACAACGACCGCGTAGGCGGGGGTCGCGCAGAGCTGCACGCTAGGCCACCGGCCTCGGCGTCCACCCCATTGGCGTCAATGAGTTCCTCCCGTCCACCACCATCACTGGCACGAAACTTACCCGCGACACCGACTTTCCCCGGCTGCCCCTCAGACGGGCGACATGGTGCTGCTCCCCATAACAGCTACGACCCCGCCGTGTACCTCGCCCTGCGCCATGGCCTTGACGAGGTGGCCGACGGTTTCGGCGATCCCGCCTGCACCAGCCCGGGTTTCGCTGTCGCCGTTTGTGTGGCCGTCGTCGAGAAAAGGGCTTCGCTTTCGGTCAGTCTTTGTCGCGGGCGTCGCGGATCAGGTCGCGGACGCGGTCCACCATGGCGACCATCGGTCCCGCGAGCATGTTCTTGGTGGCGGATTCGGTGCCGGGGTGGGGGTGAGTGGGCGCGGTGGCCTCGGCGGCGCGGACGGCGGCGGCGAAGCCC
>NZ_SMKT01000274.1 GCF_004348735.1 Actinomadura sp. KC06 | reverse complement strand
CCGGCAAGGCTCAGCCGTTCCCCGACTCTCCGCACTTCGACGTGATGATCGTCGAACTGCCGCTGCACGGTGCCCTGCCGTAGATGCACCTCCCCAGAGTTCCCCAAGCCTTACCGGCGATGCACATCGAGTGCACCTGACGCCGGGAAGGGCGGAGATTTCTTCGGGAACTCCAGAGAGGTGTTTCGCGAGGTCAGCCCGGCGAGTCGTGGTCCGGCCGCAGGTCACCCCAGGGTGCCTGGCAGAACATCCTGAACTGGCCGATCGGCATCGCGAACGTGATCCTGCTCGGCCTGGTGTTCCTGGACGGCGGCCTCTACGCCGACTCCGGGCTGCAGGTCGTCTACGTTGCGCTCCAGGTGTACGGGTGGTGGGTGTGGCTATACGGCGGGGACGGCCGCGACGGGCTGCCCGTCCGGCGCACCCGGCGCACCGAGTGGGCGGCCCTCATCGCGGCGGGCGCGGCCGGCACCGCACTCCTGACCTGGTCCTTGTCCGTCTGGACGGACTCGACCGTGCCGTTCTGGGACGCCCTCACCACCGCGATCTCGCTCATGGCGATCTACGGTCAGTCGCGGAAGCTGCTGGAGTCGTGGTGGCTGTGGATCACCGCGGACCTCGTCTACATCCCGCTCTACTTCTACAAGGACCTGAAGCTGACGAGCGCGCTGTACGTCATCTTCCTGACGCTGTGCGTCTTCGGGCTGCTCGCCTGGCGCCGCGACTTCCGTGCCCGCGCCGTCCCCGGCCCCGGCCCGGCTCCGGTTGCCGCGTGATGCACGCGCACGGGCTGGTGATCGGCAAGTTCTACCCGCCGCACGCCGGTCATCACCATCTGATCGACGTCGCGGCGGCGGCGTGCGACCGGGTGAGCGTGGTCGTCGCCGCGTCCAGCGTCGAGAGCATCCCGCTGCCCCTGCGGACGGCGTGGCTGCGCGAGACGCATCCGCAGCCGCACGTGGAGATCATCCCGGTCGTGGACGACATCGAGATCGACTACGGGTCGGACGAGATCTGGTCGGCGCACGTCGCGTTGTTCCGGGCGGGCGTGGCGACGGCGTCGGGGCTCGGCGTGTCCGTGCCGCCAGTGGATGCGGTGTTCAGCTCGGAGGCGTACGGGCCCGAGCTGGCGAGGCGTCTCTCCGCCGTCCACGTTCCGGTCGATCCGCCACGTGAGCGCTTCCCGGTGAGCAGCACCGCCGTCCGCGACGATCCCGCGGGGAACTGGGAGTTCCTCGCACCGGCCGTCCGGGGCCATCTGGCGCGGCGCGTCGTGGTCGTCGGCGCGGAGTCGACCGGGACGACGACGCTGGCCCGCGCCCTCGCCGCGCACTACGCGGGCCGGGGCGGGGTGTGGGCGGCGACGCGATGGGTGCCGGAGTACGGCCGCACGTTCACCGAGGAGAAGCTGGCCGCCGCGCGCCGCGCCGCGGGCGACCCTTCGCTGTGGCTGGACGACCTGGCCTGGGAGTCCGCCGACTTCACCCGGATCGCCGAGCACCACGCCGCCATGGAGGACGCCGCGGCCCGGTCGGGTTCACCGCTGCTGGTCTGCGACACCGACGCGTTCGCCACCGCGCTCTGGCACGAGCGCTATCTCGGCTCGCCGGCGCCGGAGGTCGAGGCCGTCCATGAGCGCACCCAACACCAGTTGTGGATCCTGACCGATCCGGAGGGCGTCCCGTTCGAGCAGGACGGCTGGCGCGACGGCGCGTCGATCAGGTCATGGATGTCGGGACGCTTCGAGGAGGAACTGGAAGAACGGGCCCTGCCGCACATCACCGTCACGGGCCCGCACGAGAACCGCCTGGCCGCGGCCGTCGCGGCGACCGAGGACCTGCTGGCCAAGGGCTGGACCTTCAGCACCCCGCTGACCCCCTAGCCCTTGGCCGCTCTCTTACCCTGCCCAGCTGATGTCGGTGACCTGGAACTCCTTGATGTCACGGAGCACCAGGTAGGTGATGGACACGTCGACATCGTCAAGCGAGACGGTGTACGCGACCCCCACCTCGTCGAGCGCCCGGCCCGGCGGTGAAAGCCCCAGGTCGACGGCGGCGCCGCCCTGCCAGGCCAACTCGCAGAGGTACTCGACGAGACGGTCCTCGATCGGCTTCGGGAGGGAGTGATGGAGTATCTCGCCCGCCGTCTCGGAGCAGAACACCGTCCAGCCGCTCTTGGGAGCGGTCACACGTTGCCGCTTCGGAACCGCCGCCCGGCCCTGATCTCGTCCAGCGAGATCTTCTTGCCCGCGTTCATCTCCCTGACCGCCTTGACGTGGCGCTCCTCGCGGTCGGGCACCTGGCTGAACATGGCCTCGGCGTACCATCCGGACAGCAGGTTCGCGAGATCGGACCCGAACTCCGCCCGGGTGATCTCGCTGAGGAACTGGGCGCGCTTCTCCTCGGGAAGCCAGTCGCTGATGCCCTTGATCGTCCGCGGCACCCGGCGGACGCGCCCCATGGACGGCATGGGCGGTTCTAGCGGTTCAGCACTCATGTCGCTCCTGTCGCTCTCGTCGGTCCCCGCTCACCCGTACACGGAGACACTACAGCGCCCCACCGACAGGACGGCGGATCATTTCGAGAAGCGCAGAGCATTAACCCATTTGGACGTTATGAAACACAAAAGCGCTTTGCACGAATAGGAGCAGGTTTAACATTCGTAGACTGCCCGAAGCCCAATAAAGACCATTAGCGACCGCCGCCATCGTCAGGCGTCGGACGGGGTGGGCGGGCGGCGGTCGAGGCGGAAGAGGTCCTCGTCGATCCGGTCGAGGGCGAGCCGGACCGCGCCGAGACCGACCGCCTCGTCCGCCAACTCGGACGCCTCGATCCGGACGGGGCTCAGGCACAGCGGCGCGATCCGCCGGCGCAGCTCGGAGACCAGCAGGTCCCCGGCCCTGACCAGCGGCCCGCCGACCACGATCATCTCGGGGTCGAGGGCGAGGGCCATCGCCGCGACGCCGCGTGCCATCCGGGACGCGAGCCGTTCCACGACCTCCTTCGCCTCCGCCGCGCCCCATCCGGCGGCGTCCAGGACGCGGTCGGCGTGATCGACCCCCGCGCCCCGCAAGGCGGAGCCCGGCGAATCGACCTCCGCCGACGCGAAGGCGGCCAGCGCCGCGGCCGCCGCCTCCGGGCCGGCGTCCATCCCGGTGATGAGCGCGGCGGTGGTGTCGCGCAGCCCCAGCTCAGGCAGCATGCCGACCTCGCCCGCGGCGCCCCAGCGTCCCCTGTGAAGACGTCCGCCGATGAGCGCGCCCATGCCGGTGTGCAGGCCGGCGTGGACGCAGACGACGTCGTCGGCGTCGCGGGCGGCGCCGCGCCAACGCTCGGCCACTGCGGCGAGGTTGGCGTCGTTCTCGACGAGAACGGGACAGGAGAACGATCGGCCCAGCTCCCGGGCCAGCCGCACGCCCTCCCAGCCGGGCACGACCGTGCAGGACGTGACCGTCCCGTCGGGCGCGACGACGCCCGGCGTCCCGGCGGCGACGGCCAGCAGCGACCGGCGGTCGACGTCCGCGACCGCGAGACACTTCTTCACCGCCGCCCGGACCGCCGCGAGCCGCTCGCCGGGCGGTCCCTGCACGTCGAGCCCGGCGCGGTGCCCTCCGACGACGTCGCCGGCGAGGTCGGCGACGATCAGCCCCACCCGGTGCGCGTCGATGTCGATGCCGAGCGCGTGCCCGGCCTCGGCGCGGAACCGGTAGCGGCGGGCGGGACGGCCGAGCCCCGTGCCCGGACGCGGCGCGCTCTCGGCGGCGAGACCGCGGTCGATCAGTTCGGCCAGCACGCCTTCGGTGGTGGGCCTGGACAGCCCGACGCGTCCGGCCAGCTCCGTCAGCGTGGACTCGCCGCCGTCGCGCAGCGCCCGCAGGGTCGCGGCCGAGTTGAGGCGGCGGAGCACCGAGGGGTCGCCCCCGTGCAGGGAGGGTCGCGTCACCGGGGCACCCCTTGGCAGCGATGGGCGGACGAACGGCATTCACTTAGGGCAGGTATGTGCGAAATGGCGCGGCCGTATCTGGACGCATCCAAGAATACCGAGGTCAGAGGCACATTTCGGACGTATCAGTCGTCGTAGCTGAGACCGAAGCCGAACGGAAACAAAGGCTTCTTGCCGTCGCCCCGGTTGACGGGCTGCTGGGCGCTGTCGCGCATCCACGTGACCGGAAGCCGCCCGGTCGGTTCGGCCTCGCCGTACAGGACGTCGGCCACGCCCGCGCCCTCGGTGCCGGGGAGCCACGCCGCGACGAGCGCGTCCCAGCCGGGGAGCTGTGCGGCGATGTCCATCGGACGGCCCGACACCAGCACCACGATCACCGGGACGCCCGCGGCGCGCAGCCGGCCGATGGTCTTGAGGTCCTCGCCGTCGAGGCCGAGATCACCCGTCCTGTCCCCGTGGTACTCGGCGTACGGCTTCTCCCCCACCACGGCGATGGCGGCGTCGTAGGACCGGTCGATGCCCGTGCCGTCCTTGCTGTAGGCGACGGTGGCGGACGGGTCCGCGGCCTTGCGGATGCCGTCCAGGATCGTCGTGCCCGGTGTGATCGGCCCCGGCTTGCCCTGCCAAGTGATCGTCCACCCGCCGGACTGCGTGCCGATGTCGTCCGCGCTGCCGCCCGCCACGAAGATCTTGTCGTCGTCGTCCAGCGGGAGCACGTCATCGTCGTTCTTCAGCAGCACCTGCGACTCAGCCACGGCCCGCCGCGCCAGCTCGCGATGCGCCGCGCTGCCGACCGTCTTTAGGTACGACCGGTCCGCCAGGGGACGCTCGAAGAGCCCAAGCTCGAATTTCTTCCTAAGAATCCTTCGATTCGCGTCATCGATACGAGAAATCGGAACGCTCCCGCCCTTGACCGCGTCACGCAGGTATTCGATGAACCGGCGCCATTCCGTCGGCACCATCACCATATCGATCCCGGCATTGATCGCGGCGGCGACCTCCTCCCGCGTGAACCCGGGCCGGCCGTCGATCTCATCGATCCCCTTGTAATCAGAGACGACGAACCCATTAAATCCCAGTTCGCCCTTCAGCACGTCATTGATCAGATACCGGTTCCGGTGCATCTTCACGCCGTTCCACGAGCTGTAGGAGACCATCACCGACCCGACGCCCCGCTTCACCGCCGCCCGGAACGGCGGCAGATGAACAGCCCGCAGCTCCTTCTCCGATATCCGGGCATCACCCCGGTCGTCGCCGCCCTCCGTTCCCCCGTCCCCCACGAAATGCTTGGCCGTGGCCAGCACCGACGCCGGCCCGCCCAACTCCTCCCCCTGCAGCCCTTCAACCACCGTCGTCATCATCGACGGCAGCTCAGGCACCTCGCCGAACGACTCATACGTCCGCCCCCACCGATCGTTGCGAACGACGCAAACACAAGGCGCGAAGTCCCAATCGACACCCGTCCCCGCCATTTCCACCGCGGTCGCGGCACCGATCTCACGGACCAGACCAGGGTCGCGCGACGCTCCGAGCCCGATGTTGTGCGGGAAGATCGTCGCACCCACGACCGTGTTGTGGCCGTGCACCGCGTCCACCCCGTACATGATCGGGACGCGCAGCCGCCCGGCGAGCGCGGCCCGCTGCAGCCCGTCGTACATGTCCGCCCATTTCTCCGCCGTGTTCGGGCTGGGCGCCGACCCGCCGCTCGACAGCACCGAACCGATCCCGTACCGGGTGATCTCCTCCGGCGTGACGAATCTGCGTTCGGGCTGAGTCATCTGGCCGAGCTTTTCGTCCAGGCTCATCCGTCCGAGCAGATCGTCCACCCGCTCCCGGACGGACGGCCGCGGATCGAGATAGGGCGCGGACCCAGTCTCCGCCCCGGCGGGACCACCGCAGACGACGAGCGCGAGCGCGCCCGCCATGCCGGACGCCAGCAGGCGCGACTTCATGGAGGAGTTGAGCATGCGGAAAGCTTTTCCAGCATTCCTCCAATGCAACCGCGGCGTCTCGGCAATTTCTCATCGCCAAATCCCCACAGGGCCCCCGATCGGGATCGAACCGACACCTCCAGGACCACAACCTGGCGTGCAGACCACTACACCACGGAAGCCGCATCTCCGGCAGGACTCGAACCTGCGACCTCCGGGTCCGCAACCCGGCGCGCTCTCCAACTGCGCCACGGAGACTCGATATTGCGTACCGGGTGCAGGAATCGAACCTGCCTGCCGCGGCTTATGAAACCGCTGGACACACCAGCGTCCCCACCCGGTGCGGAGGGTGCGAGATTCGAACTCGCGCAGGGGTGACCCTGACGACGGCATAGCAAACCGCTGCCTTCCCGCTCGGCCAACCCTCCGGAAAACAAAAACCGCCCGCGATGCACGGGCGGCGTCAGAACGTGCGATTCACGTCCTCGAACGACTCCCGAGACCGAAAAGACTGCTATGCATTCGGCGACGCATGGCCTTCCCCTTCCGGTCTCGTTCTCCTTCGACGCCCATGATGCCGGGACGGTTCCCGTCCCGGCAAACCATTTACCGGCTGGCTCTGGGCGCGTCCAATGCGGTGTTCAATGCGCGGAGCGCGTGGTAGACGCGGAGCTTGACCACGTCCACCGGCACCCCCAGCGAGGCCGCGGCCTCGTTGACCGACCGGTCCCTGAAGACGGTCTCGGCCAAGATCTCACGATGCGCGGACGGCAACGCCTGGAAGGCCCGGGCCACCACCGCGGGGCCCCTCCGCTCCCCCGCCGACCCGGGAGCGAACGGACCGGTGCTCCTACCCATTCGCAGTGCCACGCCACGAACCTCGCACCCCAACCC
>NZ_SMKT01000273.1 GCF_004348735.1 Actinomadura sp. KC06 | reverse complement strand
CGATGAACCCCAGGACGCCGACCAGGTACACGGCGCGCCGCCTGCCGCCCGCCGTGTACCTGGTCGGCGTCCTGGGGTTCATCGCGTTCATGGCCGAGGGCACGATCGCGGACTGGAGCGGGCTGCTGCTGCACGACGAGATGGGCGCGACCGAGGCCGTGGCCGCGGCCGGGTACCCGATGTTCGAGCTGGCGATGCTGCTCGGACGGCTCGTCGGCGACCGCGTCCGGATGCGGGTCGGCACCCGCCGGCTGCTGGCCGGCGCGGGGCTCGGCACCGCGCTCGGGATGACCGTCGTCGTGCTGGCGCCCGCGCCGTCCGTCGCGATCGCCGGGTTCTTCGTGACGGGGCTGGTGGTCTGCACGGTCGTCCCGACGACGATCTCGCTGGCGGGGACCGCGGCGCCGGACCGTCCCGCGGCGGCCGTCGCGCAGGTCGGCGCGATGGGCTACGGCGGGCTGCTGCTCGGCCCGGTCGTGGTCGGGTTCCTGGGGGACGCCACGTCCCTGCGCGTCGGCGTCGGCACGGTCGTCGTGCTGGCGCTGCTCGTCGCCGCGGGCGCCCGCTACGTCCCGCTCGGCGCCGGCGGCGACGTCGCCGCGCAGGCCGATGTCCCGGTGGACGCGGGCCACACGGACGCGGGCCGCGCGGGCGACGCGCGGCCGGAGCCCGTCGCGGCCTGACCTTCCTGGTCCGCCGCGCGATCCGATATAACCCCATCGGTGTTCTTTCCTGGCGATGGGGGCGGCGGATGAGCGAGTGGCGGGTCCCGGGCTACACGGAGCTGCGGGTGCTCGGCGAGGGCGGGCAGGGCCGCGTCGTGCTCGCGCGGCACGACGCGACCGGCCTCCCGGCGGCGATCAAGTACCTCGCGGAGTCCCTCGCCGGGGACGAGGGGTTCCGCACGCGGTTCCGCGCCGAGGCCGGGCTGCTGCGGCGGCTGCGCAACCCGTTCGTCACCCAGCTGTTCGGGCTGGTCGAGGCGCCGGACGGCGCCGCCATCGTCATGGAGGCGGTGGACGGCGCGTCCCTCAAGGCGGTGCTCGCCGAGCGCGGGCCGCTGGAGCCCGAGGCCGCGCTGACCGTGCTGAAGGGCTCGCTGATGGGCCTGGCGGCGGCGCACGACGTCGGGATCGTCCACCGCGACTACAAGCCCGCGAACGTGATCGTGCGCGGCGACGGGCTGAGCAAGCTCATCGACTTCGGCATCGCCGTGGACGCGGGCGAGTCCGGACGGTCGGGCACCCCCGTCTACATGGCGCCGGAGCAGTGGCGGGACGAGCCCGCCTCCCCCGCCACCGACGTGTACGCGGCGGCGTGCGTGTTCTTCGAGTGCGTGACGGGCCGTCGGCCCTACACGGCCGAGGACCAGGCCGGGCTGATGGGCCGCCATCTGACGGCGCCGATCCCGGTGGAGGCGGTCCCCGAGCCGCTCCGCCCGCTGATCGAGCGCGGGCTGGCGAAGAACCCGTGGGACCGTCCGCTCGGCGCGTCCGGGTTCGTCGCGGAGCTGGAGTCGGTCGCGGCGGGCGCGTACGGGCCGGGCTGGGAGGCGAAGGGCGTCCGGACGCTCGCGGGGGCGGCGGCCGCGCTGTCCATGCTGTTCCCGCTCACCGCGCTCGGCATCGCGTCCGGCGGTGCCGCCTCGGGCGCCGCGGGCGCCGCCGGAGCCGGAGCCGCCGGCGCGGGCGCGGGGGGCGCGGGCGGAGCCGGGGCCGCGGGCGCGGGCGCGGCGGGCAAGGGCGGCGTCCTCGGCGCGCTCGGCGCGAAGGGGACGGCCGCCGTCGCGGGCGGAGCCGCCGCCGTCGCCGCGGGCGGCGGCGCGGCGGTCTACGTCGCCACCGCCGACGAGACGCCGAAGGCGAGGCCGATCGCGGCGCAGCTCGTCGCGCTCAGCGAGCCGCGCCAGGACATGGGCCGCGGGATGACGTTCCAGGCGCAGGGGCAGATCGTCCGGGTCACGGGCGGCGACGCCGCGCTCAACCGGAAGATCAACCAGGCACTGCGGGCGCCGCTCGAACAGCGCTGGGCGAAGACCAGGAACGGGCTGAAGGACATCGGCAGGGGCCCCTACACCGACATGGTGCGACCGCAGATCCTGATGCGCACCGACCGGCTGCTGTCAGTCTGGTACACGGTCTCGTTGCAGGGGGAGCGCGGCTCGGGCTGGGACAACCCGGCCGCCGCCGTCGTCGACCTGCGGACCGGGACGCTCTACCGTCCGCCCGGGCTGTTCCGCGCCGCGACCCCGCAGGCGCTCGCGCCGCTCGACACGCGGATCGAGGCGAACATGCCCGGCGGCGGCTACTGCGGCGGCAACGCGGACCAGGCGGCTCCGCCGGGCGGGGCCGACACCCCGTCCAAGTACGTCAACACCGCCGACATCGCGATGGCGCTCACCCCGAAGGGCGTCCGGGTCGCGTTCCACGCCGGGCTGCTGGGCTACACCATGGCGTGCGGGACGCAGGACGCGGTCGTCCCGTACGGCGAGGTGAGCGGCCTGCTGAAGCCCGAGCTGCTGTCGGCCGTCCGCTCCCCGTCGCCGGAACGTTCCTGAGACGCGAAGCGCCCCGGCGACGGGTCCGTCGCCGGGGCGCGCTCGCACACCCGATCACTTGCGCTTGGTGATCTCCTCGGTGAGCTGCGGCGCGACCTGGAACAGGTCGCCCACGACGCCGTAGTCGACGAGCTCGAAGATCGGCGCCTCGGGGTCCTTGTTGATGGCGACGATGGTCTTCGAGGTCTGCATGCCGGCCCGGTGCTGGATGGCGCCGGAGATGCCGACCGCGATGTAGAGCTGTGGCGACACGGTCTTGCCGGTCTGCCCGACCTGGAACGAGTGCGGGTACCAGCCCGCGTCGGTCGCGGCCCGGGACGCGCCGACGGCGCCGCCGAGCGAGTCGGCCAGGCCCTCGATGATCGAGAAGTTCTCGGCGCCGCCGACGCCGCGTCCGCCGGACACGACGATCGCGGCCTCGGTCAGGTCCGGGCGCTCGCCCTTCTCCTGGACGACCTTCTCCACGACCTTCGCGGCCTTGTCGGCGTCCGACAGCGCGACCGTCACCTGCTCCTCCGCCGGAGTCGCGGCGTTCACCTCGGGCGCGACCGAGTTCGGCCGGACGGCGATGATCGGCGTGCCGGTCCGCACCCGGGCGTGCGCGATGATGCCGCCGCCGAAGATGGAGTGCTCGGCGACGAAGCCGTCGGTGACGTCCACGACGTCGGTGAGCACGCCGGAGCCGGTCTTCACCGCGAGGCGTCCGGCGATCTCCTTGCCCTCGGCGGTCGCGGCGACGAGCACCGCGCCCGGGGACTTCTCGCTCACGAGCTGCGCGAGCAGCGCGGCCTTCGGCGCGACGACGTAGGAGGTCAGCTCCTCGTCGGCGGCCACGTACACCTTGCCCGCGCCGTACTCGCCGAGCTTGTCCTTCGCACCCTCGTAGCCGGGGCCGACCCATACCGCGGCGGCCTCGCCGAGCCTGTTCGCCAGCGTCAGCAGTTCGAGCGTGACCTTCTTGACCTCACCGTCGACATGGTCGACGAGGACGAGAATCTCCGCCATTGTTCGCTAATCCCCTTCCCCGGTCAGACGAACTTCTTCGACGCGAGGAACTCGGCGATCTTCGCGCCGCCGTCGCCCTCGTCGGTGACGATCTGACCCTTCGCGCGCGGCGGCGCCTCGGCGAAGTCGACCACCTCGGTGGCCGCGTTCGCCAGGCCGACCTGGCCCGCGTCGATGCCGGCGTCGGCCAGGCCGAGCGTCTCCACCGGCTTCTTCTTGGCCGCCATGATCCCCTTGAACGACGGGTACCGCGGCTCGTTGATCTTCTCGACGACGCTGACCACGGCGGGCAGGGTGGCCTCGACGCGGTCGAAGCCGTAGTCGGTCTGCCGCTGCACCTTGATGGACGTCCCGTCGATCTCGACCTTGTTCGCGAGCGACAGCTGCGGGACGCCGAGCCGCTCGGCGAGCATCGCGGCGAGCATCCCGGTCCGCGCGTCGGTGGACTCCGACCCGAGGATCACCAGGTCGAACCCGGTGCGGCCGAGCGCCTGCTGGATCGCGTAGGACGTCTGCAGCGCGTCGGAGCCGGCGAGGCCGTCGTCGACGAGGTGGACGGCCTTGTCAGCGCCCATCGC
Source organism: Actinomadura sp. KC06 (assembly GCF_004348735.1). GTDB lineage: Bacteria > Actinomycetota > Actinomycetes > Streptosporangiales > Streptosporangiaceae > Spirillospora. The sequence goes on along the minus strand of NZ_SMKT01000273.1, from coordinate 2,678 downwards.
CAGGGACTTGCGGATGGACTCCGAGGCCTTGTCGGGGCCCATGGACAGAACGGTCACCTCGCCGTCGCCCTGGGCCTCCTTGATCCGCAGCGCCTCCTCGATGGCGTACTCGTCGAGTTCGTTGATGACGCCGTCCGCCGCGGCGCGGTCCAGCGTGCTGTCATCGGACTTCAGCTTGCGCGGGCTCTCCGTATCGGGAACCTGCTTCACCAGGACGACGATGTTCATGGCCGGTGGCCGACCTCCCTGCACTCAGTTGGCCGCTGAGGTCAGCGGCGGATTCGATGTCACAGCCTGCCAAACACCCGAACGGGCTTCGGACCCGGGTCCCGGATTCGGCCATGCCCCTCGATGTTACTCGCGGGTAGTGCCCGGGCAAAATTCACTAGAACCGGTTCACGGCGGTCTGCAGCCGGTCCATCGTGCCCTCCAGCGAGCTCTGCAATCCGTACATCGGGGAGAAGCTCGGCGTCAGCGACAGCACGCCGAACACCGCCGCCAGCGCCAGCACGCCGAGGACGATCCCGGCCGCCGCGATGCGCCTCGGCCTGCGCGCGACGGACAGGAACATCCGCTCGAGCTGGCGTCGCGGGCCGCTGACGCCGGGGGCCGTCCACAGCACGGCCGCTCCCGTCCCGGCGCCGAACGCGCAGGCGCTGAGCGAGTCGATCTCCCCGCCTACCGCCGACACCGCGACGAGCCCGAGCGGCACGGCGACCGTGAACGCCGCCGCGTACGGGACGGTCAGCAGCGTCCGCCCGAACGCCCACGCCCAGCCGCGCGCCGTCGTCCCCGCGACCCGCAGCAGCGTCACCGCGCCCAGCGACAGGACGAGCCCGGCGATCGGCGCCATGATCGCGATGCCGACCGCGATCACCACGACCATGGCGGCGAGCAGCCGCGCCCAACCCTTCGCGACGGCCAGCTCATGCGCGTCCGCAGCCGTCGCGGAGGCGGGCGTGGGCGGGCGCGGTGCGGCCGGGGGTGCGGCAGGCGGCGGCACAGAGGCCGGTGGTTCGGGACGCCGCGGTGCCGGGGCCGTGGGCATGGTCAGGCGGGACGTCGCCTCGGCCAGTTCGTCCGCCGAGGGACGGGCGTCCGGGTCTGGGTCTGCGGCTGCGACGACCAGGGGGCGCAGGCCGGTGGGCAGGTCGTCGGCGGGTGCCTCGTGGTCGCCGGTGGCGGCGAACGTCACGGTCGCGGCCCATGCCCGGACGTCTCCGCCGGCGGTCGGGCTTCCCGTCAGCGCGAAGTCGACGACGACCGGCGCGCCGTCCACGACGAGGACCGTCTCCGGTCCCAGCTCGCCGTGCGCGAGACCGGTCCGGTGGATGGCGGCGAGCGCCTTGGCCAGCCCGAACGCCATGCGGTGCAGCGCGTCCCCGGACATCGGCCCCTGCTCGGCGACCGTCTCCGCCAGCGGCCGTCCGGGGACGAACCGGGACACCACATACGGCCGGGACGCGGCGGAGTCGCCGTCCAGGACGTCCACCACGTAAGGGCTGAGGACCTCGCGCATGCGGGCGATGTCGGGGCCGGCGCCCGGCGGGAGCAGCCTGATCGCCACGTCGCGGCCGTCGGCCCCCGCGGCGCGGTGGACGACGCCGCCGGAACCGGTGCCGCCGGAACCGGCGCCGCCGCCCAGCCGGGACAGCAGCCGGTACGGACCGATGTGCTCCTGGTGGCCGATCTCGCCGCTCATATAGCACGCCACCCTACCGACCGGAGGCGCTCTGCCGGGTTGCGCCCAGTCACATGCCCGGGAGGCCGTACACCAGGTCGCGGACGTCGGCGCGCAGGCTCTCCAAATCCTGGCCCATGCCGTCCAGCGGGGTGGTGTCGGGCGGCTGCTCCTGGGACAGCACGACCAGCACCACCGCGAAGATCCCGACGATCAGCGCGCCCGCAAGCGCGGCCTCCGTGCGCGGGAAGATCGCGCCCCAGACCCGGGCGAGCTGCCGCCGGGGCGCGCCGCTGCCCGGCGCGAGGCAGAGCAGCCCGATCACCGCCATGGCGGAGTACGCGATGGCGTTCGAGGCGGTCATGTCGGACTTGGCGAAGATCAGCACGCCAAGCATGATCAGCCCGGCGATGAAGCTGAGGGACGTCCACAGCACCGTGGACATCAGCGCGCCGGGCAGGTGCAGCGGCGTCCTGAACGCGGCGGCCACGGCGTCGCCGGAGCGCGGTCCGCGCCGCGTCTGCCGTCCCTCCATGCCCTTGGCGGCCTTGTCGGCCATCCGCAGGACGAGCACGCCCGCGACGGTGGCGCCGACCGCGAGCAACGGCGCGATGTCGGCGAAACCGAGCAGCGCGACAAGGACGAGGAAGCTGAGGACCCGGTACCAGCCGTAGGGCTTGCGGCGGTCGCGTTCGGCCCGTGCCCGCTCCTCGACGCGGCGCTGCGCGTCCTGCGTCTGCGGGTCGTAGGGGCCCGGGCCGCGTTGCAGCGCGCCCGGCGGCGGCTGGTTCGGCGGCGCGTACTGCGGCGGGTATCCGCCCTGGTCGTACGGGCCGGGCGGGGCGTAACCGCGCTGCTGGAACTGCTCGCCCGCCTTGTAGGGCGCGGGGCCCGGCGGCGGGACGGGCGGCGGCGCGGCGGGCGGCAGCTGCCCGACGAAGTCCCTCGGCTGCGCCGGGGCTGGGGCGGGCGGGGGCGCCGGCCCGGCCACCGGGTT
>NZ_SMKT01000272.1 GCF_004348735.1 Actinomadura sp. KC06 | reverse complement strand
CGCCCACAACCCCCCAGTTACGTGAGCGGGGACGGGTAGCACCCTTTCCCCGAGTGGTGCTTAGCCCATGAAACACCATTGGCGGTCGCACTGTCCAGTCAATCTGCTGATCTCGCCTCTGACGCCGCGTCCAAAATAGGTGGACACGGACAAAACAGGAGGTCGGCGACAGGGGTCCGCGCAGCATCGCGATATTGGCTTGCCAAAACGCCTTAGCCCTTGTAACTTGCCAGTTGTCCAGCTCGGCCGGAGGTCAACAGACGGCCACGCTGAAATGCCGAGGCCGGGCTGGGCTCCTTCACCGGCACTCACTCCCCAAGTGGCCGCCGGTGGACGGCCAAGAGGCCCTCACCGCCCAGGTGGGGGCCTCTTACTTTCCAGACGGCTCCCGCCCCTCACCAGGCGCGATTTACACCTTGTCATGGAAAGGGCTGATGCCTTTCCATACTGTGCATGGTCGGAGGGTGGCTCCGGACACCAGGCTGGAAGGCGTACAGCCTGGTCAGCGTTGACGGAGGAGCTCCCGTGAAGATCGGCGTCCCGCGCGAGGTCAAGAACCACGAGTACCGCGTGGCCATCACCCCGGCCGGAGTCCACGAGCTGACCCGCCACGGGCACGAGGTGTTCGTCGAGCGGGGCGCGGGGCTCGGCTCCGCCATCCCCGACGACGACTACGTCGGCGCGGGCGCCAAGGTCCTGGACGGCCCGGACGAGGTGTGGGCCGAGGGCGACCTGATCCTCAAGGTCAAGGAGCCGATCGAGCCCGAGTACCACCGGATGCGCGACGGCCAGGTCCTGTTCACCTACCTGCACCTGGCGGCGTCCCGCTCGTGCACGGACGCGCTGCTGTCCGCGGGCGTGACCGCGATCGCGTACGAGACCGTCCAGCTGCCCGACCGCTCCCTGCCGCTGCTGGCCCCCATGTCGGAGGTGGCCGGGCGCCTCGCCCCGCAGGTCGGCGCCTACCACCTGATGGCGTCCAACGGGGGACGCGGCGTCCTGCCCGGAGGGGTGCCCGGCGTGGCGGCGGCCAGGGTCGTCGTCATCGGCGGAGGCGTGTCCGGCCTCAACGCGGCGCAGATCGCCGTCGGGATGGGCGCGGACGTGACCGTCCTGGACGTCAACGTCGACCGCCTCCGCCACATCGACGCGATCTACCAGGGCCGCCTCCGCACCCTGGTGTCCAGCGTGTACACCGTCGAGCAGGAGGCCCGCGCCGCCGACCTCGTCATCGGCGCGGTGCTGATCCCCGGCGCCAAGGCCCCCAAGCTGATCTCCAACGACCTGGTCGCGAGCATGAAGGCCGGTTCGGTCCTCGTCGACATCGCCATCGACCAGGGCGGATGCTTCGAGGACTCCCGTCCCACCACCCACGCCGACCCCACCTACCGGGTGCACGACTCGACGTTCTACTGCGTCGCCAACATGCCCGGAGCGGTGCCGAACACGTCCACGTACGCGCTCACCGGCGTCACGCTCCCCTACGCGCTCCAGATCGCCGAGAAGGGCTGGCGGCGCGCCCTGGAGTCCAACGCCGCCCTCGCCCGCGGCCTCAACACCCACGCCGGCGCCCTCGTCTACGACCACGTGGCCGAGGCGCACAACCTCCCCTACACGCCCCTCACCTCCGTCCTGGACTGAGCCGTGGACGACGCCCGAGGGCGGGTAGACCCTCCCTCATGGGTGAGCTGATCTTGCTGCGGCACGGGGAGACCGAGTGGAGCCGCACGCGCCGGCATACCGGGCGGACGGACGTCCCGCTGACCGCGCGGGGCGAGGAGCAGGCGCGGGCACTGCGCGGAGCGCTCGGCGGGCGCCGCATCCTGCGGACGGTCGCCAGCCCGGCGGAACGGGCACGGCGGACGGCGGCGCTGGCCGGCCTGCCGGTGGACGACGTGGACCCCGACCTGTGGGAGTGGGACTACGGCGGCTACGAGGGGATCACCTCGGCGGCGATCCGGGAGGACCGGCCCGGCTGGTACCTGTGGGACGACGGCGTCATCCCCGGCGACGCCGACCACCCGGGCGAGGCCGTCGAGCAGGTCGGGCAGCGGGCCGACGCCGTGCTGGCGCGGGTGCGTCCGCTTCTGGCCGGTGACGACGGCGGTGGCGAAGGTGCAGACGGCGGGGACGGCGGCGGGGATGTGGCGCTCGTCGCGCACGGCCACGTCCTGCGGGTGCTGACGGCGCGGTGGCTCGGCCTGGAGCCGGCGCGCGGACGGTCGTTCGCGCTGGAGACCGGGACGGTGTCCACGCTGGGCGCCGAGCACGGGCGTCCGGTGATCACCGCGTGGAACGTCCCAGCTCCGTAGCCAGCGCATAAAGTACCCATAGGGGGACGTCCCCCCGAGGGGTATCCGGGCGTGCGCCCCCGACGGATTGCGAGGACGGAGATGGCGACCAGCGAGACCCCAACCCGCGGGTACACGGCCACCAAGGACCAGCTGCAGACCCGGCTGGCCAGGATCGAGGGCCAGGTGCGCGGCATCGACCGGATGGTCGAGGACGACCGCTACTGCATCGACATCCTCACCCAGATCAGCGCCGTCCAGGCCGCGCTGGACAAGGTGGCGCTCGGCCTGCTGGACGGGCACGTGCGGCACTGCGTGGCCGAGGGCGCCGAGGAGGGCAAGGGCGACGCGATGTCGACCGAGCTGATGGCGGCCGTGGGCCGCCTCATGCGCCGCGGCTGACGCTCACCCGCCCCCGTCACCGGAGCCGTGACAGCAAGGGCCGTGGCTTTGGCCGGGGGCGGGGCCGGGGCCGGGGCCGGGTTCGTGCAGGCCGGTGCTCTCCATGCTCTCGACGAGGATCCGCCAGCCGTGCAGGAAGTGCCTCCGCTCCACCGGGGTGAGCGCCTCCAGGGTCATCCGCAGCGGGCGGAGCCGCCGCCAGGCGAACCGCTCGATCATGTCCCGGTGCGCCTCCGCGAGGCTGACGATCACGCGCCGCCGGTCGTGCTCGTCCGGGCGCCGCTCGACGAAGCCGCCGCGCTGGAGCTCCCCGACGAGTTGGCTGACCGTGGCGGGGCTGAGCGCCATGTGCCGCGCCAGGACGCCCACCGGAGCGGGGCCGTTCAGGACGAGCGACATCAGCGCGGGCACGTGCCGCGGACCGAGCCCCGCCCCCCGCACGTGCGCGATGAGCTCGTGCGCGTCCTCGTGCCCGCCCGGCCCCTTCATGCCGCGGACGACCCGCCCCATGAGCTGGACCATCGCCTCCATGTCGGCGTCGATCGACGTGCGCGCGTGCCCTGAATCGTCCGACATGCCTTGAAGTTCAACATATTTCGTGATCCACTGCCAAACGATCGTATTGAACTTCAAGCTGTTCGACTCGTCGACCGCCGGGACCCGGGGCGTCCCGGGGCATTCAGGCAAGGGGGCCGATCATGGCCGAAAGCCCGTTCACGAAGGCGGCGCCGCCCGGCGGCGCCGCCCGCGGCGAGGGACTCGACCGGCAGACCGTCCTGCTCGGACTGGTGATCGTCTCGGGCGCCGTGATGGCGATCCTGGACACCACGATCGTCAACGTCGCGCTCGACACGCTCGGCCGCGACTTCGACACCGGCCTGTCGACCATCCAGTGGGTCGTCACCGGCTACATGCTGGCGATGGGCACCGTCATCCCGCTGACCGGCTGGGCCGTCGACCGCTTCGGCGGGCGCCGCGTGTGGATGACGTCGATCACGCTGTTCGTGATCGGGTCGGGGCTGTCCGGCGCGGCCTGGAACATCGAGTCCCTGATCTTCTTCCGGGTGCTGCAGGGGCTCGGCGGCGGCATGCTGATGCCGACCGGCATGGCGATCCTGACGATGGCGGCCGGGCCGCACCGGATGGGGCGGATCATGAGCATCATCGGCGTCCCGATGCTGCTCGGGCCCGTCCTCGGGCCGGTGCTCGGCGGCTGGCTGGTCGAGGACGTCGACTGGCGCTGGATCTTCTTCGTGAACCTGCCGGTCGGCGCGGCCGCCCTGGCGCTGGCATGGTGGCGGGTGCCGTCCGGCCCGGCGGAGCACGCCTCCTCGGCGCTCGACTGGCGCGGGCTGATCCTGCTGCCGCCCGGGTTCGTGCTGCTGATCTACGGCCTGTCGACGGCGTCCAGCCACGGCGGGTTCGGCGACCCGGCAACGATCGCGTGGCTGGCCGGCGGCGTCGCCCTGGTGGGCCTGTTCGTGCTCCACAGCCTCCGGCGCCGGGAACGCTCGCTGATCGACGTGCGGCTGTTCGCCGACCGGACGTTCGCGACCGCGGCCGGCGCCGTGTTCTTCGTCGGCGTCGCGCTGATGGCCTCGATGCTGCTGATCCCGCTGTACTACCAGACCGCGCGCGGCGAGGGCGCGCTCGCGGCGGGCCTGCTGCTGGCCCCGCAGGGCCTCGGCGCCGCGACCGCGATGCCGATCGGCGGCGTGATCACCGACAGGTTCGGCGCGGGACGGATCGTCCCGATCGGCATCGTGCTGCTGGTGGCCGGCACGGTCCCGTTCGCGCTCGTGGAGGCGGACACGTCCTACTGGCTGCTCGGCGCCACGCTCTACGTGCGGGGCCTCGGGTTCGGCTGCACCATGATGCCGACGATGTCGTCGGCGCTGACGACGCTGCGCCGGGCGGCGGTCTCGCGGGCCAGCAGCACGCTGAACATCATCCTCCAGCTCGGCGGCGCGGTCGGCACGGCGCTGCTGGCGGTCATCCTGTCCCGGCAGATCAGCGACCGGATCCCGCAGGCGCCCGAAGGCGGCGGCGGCGCGGGCGGCATGGGCCAGATCCCCGACCGGGTCCGCGAGCAGATCGCGCCGAAGCTGGCGGAGGCGTTCGGCTACACGTTCTGGGTCGCGATCGCCCTCACCGCGGTGCTGATCATCCCGGCGCTGATGCTCCCCCGGCGGGGCGCGCGCGAGAACACCGACCCGGACGCTGTGGACGCGCCGCCGATCGCCTGACGCGAGCCGGGCCGCTCCGAGGCGGCCTCAGGACGCGATCGAGAGACCGGCCGGGCCCGCCTCGTGCTCGCGCGTGAGGCGCCTGGCCCGCTGAGCGTCCGGGGTGTAGCGGTACCGCTCCGGGACGACGCGAGTGGTCCGGTACAGGCCCTTGAGCGTCAGCGTGGCCGCCAGGTCGGACGTCGGCAGCCCCGGCAGCCCGTACATGCGGCGGGCCCAGCGCGGCAGCGTCGCGACGACCAGCATCCCGATGCCGGGCGCGGCGAGCTTCAGCGGCAGCAGATGCCGCGGGACGGCCGGGCTGAACATGCGGCGCAGCCCGTCGCGGGCCTCCTTGCACGCCCAGATGCGGCGCCGCATGTCCGCGTAGTAGTCCTTCATCTCCGCGACGGAGGCGGGCACGTCCGCCGGGTCGAGGCCGACGACGGCGGCGGCGCGGCGCTGCTCGTCCACGAACGCGTCGGCGTCCGCGCCGGTCAGCGGCACCCCGGCACGGCGCGCCACGTCCAGGTAGGAGTCGACCTCGCCCAGGTGGACCCAGAGGAGGTTCTCGGGGTCGTCCACCCGGAACGTCTCGCCGTTGCTCAGGTCGAGCCCGGTCAGCTTGGAGTGCAGCTTGCGGACCCGGCGGCCCACCCGCTCGACCTCCTCCTCCGTCCCGTAGGTGCGGACGCGGACGAACTCGACCGTCCGGCCGAGCCGCGCCCAGGCGGCGGAGGGGTTCATGAGCTCGGAGTTCTGCGCGGTCCCCCACATCGTCCTCGGGTGCAGGGCCTGCAGGAGCAGCGCCCTGATCCCGCCGACCATCAGGACGGGCTCGCCCATGACGCGCCAGGTCACCGAGCCGGGCCCGAACAGCCCGTGGTCCTCGCCTTCCCCGCCCGCCACTTCTCCGCCCGCCTCGCGCAGGCTCGGCTTCTCGTGCACGTCGACCGCCTTCCGCCGCCGCGGCCGGACGGCGACGTCCGTGCCGACCGGGGTAACTGAGGACTTACCCAATCACGGCGCGGGTCACACGATCAATCCTCCGGCTCGTCCTCCACCGCCTCGTCACGCTCGCCGGGCTCGGTCTGCTCGGTGATCCAGGCGAGGTAGTCCATGCTGCCCGCCACGACCGGGGTCGCGATGATCTCGGGGGAGTCGTAGGAGTGCATCTCGGTGATCAGCGAGGCCAGCTCGTCGAACCGGTCGGCGGACGTCTTGAACAGCACCATCCACTCCTCCGCCGACTCGATCTCGTCCTCCCACCAGTAGGTGCTGGCGATCGGGCCGACGAGCTGCGCGCACGCCGCGAGCCGCTCCGTCACCGCGGACTTGGCCAGCTCGGCCGCCTCGGAGCGGGAGTCGGTCGTGGTCGTCACCTGCACGTAAGCGTGGGCCATGGCACGACTCCTTCCCCATCGCCTGCCGGACACGCCCGACACGCCCGTCCGGCCACGCCCGCCGGCCGCCGCTACCGCGCCGGCCGGACGACCATGGCGCTGCCGCCGCCCCGCCGGGCCGGCTCCGCGACCGCCTGGACGAGCCCCGGCCGCAGGATCTCCAGCCCCGTCGCGGCGCCGATCACGCCCGCCGGCGGGCCGGGGAACACCTCCAGCCGGTGCCCGCGCGCGGCCAGGTCCCGGCCGTACCAGTCGATGAACGGCTGCTCGGCGAAGACCTGCGGGGTGTTGCGCTGCGTCGCGCGCGGGAAGCTCAGCGCCGTGGGCAGGTCCATGTCGAAGTCGACGCGGTTCATCAGGATCTGCAGGACGGTCGTGATGATCGTCGATCCGCCGGGCGTGCCGAGGGCCAGCATCGGCCGCCCGTCCTTGAGGACGAGCGTCGGCGCCATGCTGCTGCGCGGGCGCTTGTGCGGTCCCGGCGCGTTCGGGTCGGGCGGGC
>NZ_SMKT01000271.1 GCF_004348735.1 Actinomadura sp. KC06 | reverse complement strand
GGGATGTGTTGGTGGGGGTGAAGGCCCAGGTGGGCGGTTTGTGGTGACCGTTGTCACCTGGGGCATGGGACTGTAAGGTCTGCACATGTATTACATGTGACCAGTCTTTACCGGTGGGCTGGATCGCTCCAATTTCGCACCTCGCCGGGTCACGGGAACGGGACAAGCGGGACGGGCAGGTACATGACGGACACTCAACACGTCGAAGCGGAACTTGCCAAGAGGTACCGCCAGCCGAAGGGGGTCGAGCAGTTCGGGGCCGAGGTGGTTCCGGACGAACTGCGGACCGTCCGGTGGTGGGACATCTTCGCGATGGTCCTGAACTTCGTCGTCAATCCCGGGACCATCGTGATCAGCGGTGCGCTGGTGGCCGCCGGGATGTCGCTGTGGGAGGCGACGCTCACCGGTTTCCTCAGCATCGTGGTCGGCTTCAGCGTCTACCTGGTGGCCGCCACGGTCGGGGTGGACTACGGCATCCCGGGCCTGGTGAGCATGCGGGCGGTGTTCGGAACCCGCGGCGCGGCCGTGACGTCGGTGTTGCGGGCGGTGTCCAGCGTGTACTGGTTCGCCTTCCAGACGGTCGCCGGCGGGGTGGGGATCGCGGCGGTGCTGCGCTCCCTGTTCGACCGGGAGATCTCGCAGACGTTGATCATCGTCTGCTTCGCCGTCTTCCAGATCCTGGTGGCCACGGTCGGCTACGGGTCGCTGAAGGTGCTGTCCCGGGTGGCCTTCTTGCTCAAGATCGCCTTCTCCGTGGTCATCGTCGTGATGCTGATGACCTATCCGAAGGAGAGCTTCCACCCCGACGCGGTGTTCTCCTTCGCCGGGACGGGTCATGGGAAGGTCGCGTTGATCGCCCTGTGGACCACCAGCATGGCCGCGGCGTGGTTCTCCAACTTCACCGACTCGGCGGACTTCTGCCGCTACTCGCGCACCCGTGTCGACATGTGGATCGGCACCTTCCTGGCGGCGGTGATCGGCCAGCTGATCTGCTCTTTCCTGGGCGGGTACGCCGTCGCGGCGGTGCTCGGCAAGAGCGAGAACGCCTTCGACGTGATCGTGACGGCGACGCAGGGCGCGGTCTGGCTGCTGGTGCTGATCCTGGTATACATCGTCCTGGACAACTGGACGATCAACGTGCAGAACCTCTACACGGCCGGGCTGGCGATCACCACGCTCTTCTCCCGCGTCGGACGGTTCTGGGGGACGCTGTTCGTGGGCGTGATCGGGCTGGCCGCCTCGCTGGCACCCGGCCTGATCAGCGGCTACACGGGCTATATGGAGAATCTGGCCAATCTGTTCGCGCCGATGGCCGGTGTCTTCGTCGCGCACTACGTCGTCCTGCTGAAGACGCGGCTGGACGTGCCCGCCCTGTTCCGTCCCGACGCGCGTTACGCCTATTGGCGGGGCTTCAACTGGGTCGCCCTGTTCTGGGTCGTTGTCGGGTACTTCATCAACACGGCGGTGCCGACGCAATATCTGAACATCGTCGTGACGGCGGTGACGGTCGGCGCGCTCTACCTGGCCTCCATGGCGGTCGCCCGGCGGCGGTGGCGGGTCGCGGCTGTCGGGAGCGAGCCCGTCCATGTGCGGGCGGGGGCGACGGTCGAGGGAGCGGTGTCGGCGGTGGATCAGGCGCGTGAACCGGCCGGCCAGGGTGGCTGAGAGGGCCTGGCGGCGTCAGGTTCGGCGGCCGTTGCCGAAGATCGGGAGCAGGGGGTCTATGTCCACGGTGGCGAAGACGCCGGCGCGGGTGAACGGGTCGGCGGAGATGAACGCCTCCGCCGACTGCCGGTCCGGGACGTCCAGGACGAAGAGCTGTCCGCGTCGGGTTGTGCCGTCCGGGCCCAAGAGGGGGCCCGAGAGTTTGATCAGGTCGGCTCGTTCGTCGACGTAGCGGCGGTGCTCGTCCAGGACGGACCGGCGCAGCACGGCCGAGTCCGGCACGTCCCGGCAGAGGACGACGTAGTGGACGGGCATCAGGCGGTGAACGCGGCGTCGATGGCGATCTCGGCGCCGGAGATGTAGCGGCTGCCGTCCCCGGCGAGGAACAGGACCAGGTCCGCGATCTCGCCGGCGGTGCCGAGCCGTCCGGACGGGATGAGCCCGGCCAGCCGGGCCCGGTTCTCCGCGCCGCCCTCGATCATCGGGGTGTCGATGACGCCGGGGCAGATGGCGTTGACGCGGATGCCGCCGGCGGCCAGTTCCCAGGCGGCGGCGCGCGTCATGCCGCGGACGGCCCATTTGCTCGCGGCGTAGGCGAACGGCATGCCGCCGCCCTTGAGGCCGGCGGTGGAGCAGGTGTTGATGATCGAACCGCCGCCGGACTCCCGCATCAGCGGCGCCGCCGCGTACATGCCCAGGTAGACGCCCGTCTGGTTGACCTCGACGACCCGCCGGTACTGCTCGGGGGACGTGTCGGCCAGGCCCGCGTGGAGCCAGACCCCGGCGTTGTTCACCAGGATGTCGAGCCGCCCGTAGTCGGATCGGACGGTCGCCATGAGGTCGGTCCAGGCCGCCTCGTCGGTGACGTCCAGCGGCAGGAAGCGGCCGGGACCGGCGAGTTCGGCGGCCACCTTCTCCCCGGCGCCGCCCGGCAGGTCGGTCACGATGACGGTGGCGCCGTGCGAGGCCAGCAGCCGCGCCTCGGCCGCGCCCTGGCCGGTGTACGACCCGGCTCCGGTGACGATGGCGATCTTCCCGTCCAGTCCGGAATGGTCCATGTCAGGCTCCTTCACGCGTGGCCCGGCGCGGCGCGGCCGGGAAGTACTCGTCGATGGCCGCGACGGCGGTCTCGGGGCGGCCGTCGCCGGGGACGGTCTCGAACGTGATCGTCCCGTCCCAGCCGAGCCGGTCCAGGACGGCGCGGAGGTGCCCGAAGTCGACCTCGCCGGTGCCGGGCTCGTGCCGTCCGGGGACGCCCGCGACGTCGAACCGGGCCATCCAGGGCGCGGCGGCCTCCAGGTGGTCGGTGAGGCGGCCGCCGCACAGTTGCTGGTGGAAGACGTCGAACGCGACGCCGACCACCGGGTCCGCGATCTCGCGGGCGATCGTGACGACCGCAGGGACGTCGCCCCACAGGTAGCCGGGCAGGAACACGGTGTTGAGGTGCTCCAGGACGAGCGTGACCCCGCTGCCGCGAGCGAGTTCGGCCGCGGCCGACACCGCCTCGACGCAGGCGCCGTGCAGCACCTCGGCGGGGAGCGGCGGCGACGGGACGACGCGTCCCTCGCTGATCGCGTTCGAGAAGATGTGCAGCTGGCGGGCCCCTGCGGCGACGGCGGCGTCCAGGGAGCGGGCGATCTCGTCCAGCACCGCCGTGCGCCCGGACGGGTCGCACAGCGGATGGTCCCGGTTGCCGAAGAAGCCGTTCACGCCGATGCCCGCGGCGTGGCATGCGGCGGCGACGGCGTCGAGGTCGGAGGTCCGCCGGTCCCAGAGGTCGACCAGGTCGAATCCGGCTGCCCCTGCCGCACGCGCCCGGTCGGCGTATGGGCGGTCCCGCCACATCATCTCGATGGACACCGAGCGCAGCACGCTGCACCTCTCATTCCGGGACGTTCACGCACAGGCCGCGGCCCTGCTCGGAGTCGTCGCAGCGGTCGTCCGCGTAGACCTGACGGCCGCGCGAGAACGTCATGACCGGCCAGCCCTTCAGCCTGTGGCCCTCCCACAGGCAGGTGCCCTTGCCGTCGTGGACGACGGGACGTTCCTCGTCCAGGTCGACCACGACCAGGTCGGCGTCCGCGCCGATCTGGATGGCGCCCTTGCGCGGGAGCAGCCCGAACCGGCGGGCCGGGTTGTAGGAGTTCATCCGCACCAGGTCGCTCAGCGGCAGGCCGCGCTCGTGCACCCCGTGGTGCAGCATCAGCGGCAGTTCCCAGGCGAAGGAGACGACGCCCGGCTTCTCCGTCCACAGGTCGCCGCCGTTCTTGCGGAACGGGACGTGGTCGGTGCCGATCGTGCCGATGGCGCCGCCGAGCAGGGCGCGCCACAGGCCGTCCTGCTCGTGCCGGTCGCGCAGCGGCGGGGAGATCTTGGCGCGGGCGTCCAGGTCGGGGTCGTAGGCGGTGCGGGTCAGGTAGTGCGGGCAGGTCTCGACGGTCACGTCCACGCCGCGGGCGCGGGCCTGCGCGGCGATCTCCGGGCCGCGTCCGACGGAGGTGTGCACGATGTAGAGCGGGCAGCCGGTCAGCTCGGCGAGCTTGATGACCCGGACGATGGCCTCCTCCTCGACGAAGGACGGGCGCGACTCGGTGTAGGCGCCCAGGTCCTGCCGTCCGGTGGCCTTCATCTCCTCCTTGAGCATGGCCGCGAGCTCGGTGTTCTCGCAGTGCACCGAGACCACGCCCCGGGGCAGCTTGGCGGCCTCGCGCATCGCCCCGTACACCCAGGCGTCGGTGGACGAGCGGATCCCGATCGGGTTGCCGGGCTCGTACCCCATGTGGCACTTGAACGACTGGACGCCGGTCTCGGCCGCGACCCGTGGAATGTCCGGGATGTGGTCCTCGCGCTGGATCCCCCAGTGGAACCCGAAGTCGATGGTCGACTGCGCCTCGCCGCGGGCCCGCCGCTCCTTGTAGAAGTCGACGTAGCCGCCGTTGGGGTTGCGCGTGAAGAGCAGCACGGTGGTCACGCCGCCGCTCGCGGCCGCGGCCGTCTCGGTGCGCATGTCGTCGTCGTAGTCGTAGTCGACGCCCAGGTGGCAGTGCGGGTCGATCACGCCGGGCATCAGGACGCGCCCGTCGAGGTCGATCTCCCGCGCGCCGGCGGGAAGGTCGCCGTCGGCGCCGACCGCGACGATGCGTCCGTCGCGTACCGCCACGCCGCCGTGGAACTCGCCGGTGTGGGTGACGACGCGTCCGCCGCGCAGGACCAGATCAGCTTTCACGATGTGCCCTCCTCGATTTCGGCGATGCGCCGTGAGATCCCCGACCATTGGCTGGCGCCGACCGTCACGGGGGCGCGGCGGCCGAGGCCGCGTGCCCAGACGGCGCGGTGCCCGAGGTCCCGCGCGGCGTCCAGGTCGATGCCGCCGGGCGGCGCGGCCAGGTCCATGACAAGGCTCGCCGGGGGCAGCGCCGCCAGGACCTTCCGGTCGACCACCCGCGTCGGGACGGTCGAGAACAGCATCGACAGCCCGGCGGCCCGCTCTGGCAGTTCGGACAGCGGGTGCGGGACGCAGCCCGCGGACAGCGCGTCGGCGCGCTGCACCGGGTTGCGGGCGAACAGGTGCACCCGCGCGCCGAGCAGGACGAGTGTCCGCGCGAGCAGGCGGCCGATGTTGCCGTGGCCGACCACGCCGACGTCGGCGGCGTGGATCGTCACGTCGGTCTCGGCGATGGCGAGCTGCAGCGCGCCCTCCACGATGGCCGGGCCGCGCAGCAGCATCAGCTCGGTGTCGTCCTCGTACTCGGCGAGCGCGATGCCGTTCTCGGCGGCGGCCTTGCGGAGCCGCTCGTCCGCCTGGCCGAGGATGATCGTCGCCCCCGGTGCGAGCCGGGACAGCAGCGCGGCGTCGGGCAGGATCGGCTCGGGGGAGGCGGGCGCGAACAGGACGCCGTCGGACGCGATCCCCGGGATGGGGAACAGCGCGTAGTCGGCACCGTCCAGGGCCTCGGCGGCCGACGCGGCGTGGGCGACTCCCGCGATCCCGCCGTCCGGCCAGGGGAATCCGTAGGCGCGGATGGTCGCGCCGGTGGCGGCGGCGAGCCTGGCGATCTCTTGTTCGCGCTCGTCACCGCCGACGACCGCGATCACTCGATGTGACAGTTCCATATGTCCCTCTCAGGCTCGAACGGCTCAGGCTCGTACGGCGGCCAGGACGCCGGCCGCGTCGAGGCCCGCCAATCCCAGGCGGGCGGCGTTCAGGCCCTCGGCCGACGGGTCGTCGCCGGTCGCGGTCGCGCCCAATGTGAGCAGCGCGTTCGCGGTCGGGACGGGTACGCCCGCGATCCCGGCGAGGGCGGTGAAGGGCAGCAGCCCGTACGGCAGGTCCTCCCGGTAGTAGCGGTGCGCGAACGAGCCGGGCGCCGCGATGTCGCGGTTGGCCGTCCCGCCGCGTACCGCGCCGACCACGTCGCCGCGTTCCGCCGCGACCGGGTCGGCCGTGCCGATCGCGGTCATCTCCGCGAGCACTCCCGGCAGCGCGTGACCGAACGCGTGGCCCACGGCTCGGCGTTCGCCGTCGAGCGCCTCCAGGACGCGGGCGACACCTGGCGTCATGCCTTCGACGTAGAACGTGAAGCCGCCGCGCGTCGCCTCGACCCAGGCGGCCCCGAGCACCGCGCCCGGCGGATGCAGCACCAGGTTCACGTTGGAGAGGCTGGACGCGAGGACGTCCGGCACCGCCGACGCGCCCCGGAAGAGCCGGAGCCCGTGGTCGAGCGCCTCCTCCCCTCCCGGAAGGCATGCGGCCCGCACCGTCCCGGCCCGTCCGGTGGTGACCACGGTCCCGGAGCGGACGCGCGCCACATAGGTCAGCGTGGAGAACTCGGCCAGCGGCGGGAGCTTCGTCCCGTGCTCGGCGAAGACGGCGCGGGCGTGCAGCGCACCCCCGGTGTGCCCGGGGTTGAGCACGACCGGGACCTGGACGGGCAGGCGGGCCAGGTCCGCGAACAGCGCGCGGTGCGCGATGCTCGGCAGGCAGACGACCGCGGCCTCGGCGCCGCGCAGCGCCTCGGCGAGGTCGGTCGTCATGACCTCCGGGACGGCCTCGCCCGTCCCGGACACCCCGGCGTACGCGACGGCCTGGCGCTCGACGTGCGGCGCCAGCGTCATCGGGTTGCGGTTCCACAGGCGCACGTCATGGCCGGACAGGGTGAGCTCGACGGCGGCCGAGAGCCCGCCCGCCC
>NZ_SMKT01000270.1 GCF_004348735.1 Actinomadura sp. KC06 | reverse complement strand
CATTCACGCCCTTACCCATCGGCGCCCCCTGCCCGCCCGCGACCAATGCTCGTCCAGGGGCCCCTGGGCCGTGCTCGACGGCCGCGACCGTCCGTCTTGTCAGCGGGCTCGTCACCCACAGGCCGCCTGGTTACACCCCTTGTCCACGCCTGGCTTCAACCCCGCCGCCACACCACAGAAACTCGGCGTGCCGCTTGGCATGGACTAGTGCCACCCGGCCGGCTGCGCTTTTGAGTGCAGCAGGCCACGCCTATGGGGGCGCACCTGTATTCGAGTGTTCGAGGGACTTGGCGGCTGGAGCCATCAGCAATGAGTACCTACCTCGCCACACGGATATCTGCGGCGCTCAGCAGCACCCCGAAGACCTCGCCTTTCACCAGCACACCCAGTGGGCGTGCTGGTTATCGCGCTGCATTGGGGCACGCGTTCGGCAACGGGGGCGGTCCAGCGACCACCGTCCACCACACCGTGCAGGGATAGCGCCAATCGTGTCCGGCGCTACCTCGCAGCGGCAGCTGGTGCGTCTGGCTCACCGTGCGCCGCGAAGGCTTGGTTCAGAGCGCAGCAGTGGCGGGGCCTGACTGCTTGTCCTTGGTCTGCGGCCTAATCGGGTTGGGCTCCGCGTGGGTGGGCTTGGCGGTGGACCTGTTTGAGCCGTTCAGCCGACACGTGGGTATAGAGCTGGGTCGTCTGCAGGGAGGCGTGGCCGAGAATCTCCTGGACGCTCCGCAGGTCGGCTCCGCCTTCGAGCAGGTGGGTGGCGGCGCTGTGGCGGAGGCCGTGCGGGCTCATGTCAGTTATTTGGCCGACCTCGGAGATCCGTGCGTGGACGATACGGCGCGCGCTTGTCGGGTGGAGGCGTCCCCCGCGGGCGCCCAGGAAGAGCGCGGGGCCGCTGTCGTCGTTCACTAGGGCGGGGCGTCCCGCACGCAGCCAGTCCTGGACGGCCCGGGCCGCTGGCTCCCCCACAGGGACGGTTCGTTCGCGTCCGCCCTTGCCCAAGACCCGGACCGTGCCGCGACCGGTGTCCAGGTCGTCGATGTCGAGACCGCACAATTCACTGACCCGGACGCCCGTCGCGTAGAGCATTTCGAGCACGGCCAGGTCGCGGAGCCCCACTGGGCCTTGGGTGTCCATCGTGTCCAGGAGGCGTGCCGCCTCGTCCCGTGTGAGCACTTCGGGGAGATCGCGCTGACGCTTGGGTGTGCCGAGTAGCAACCCTGGATCGTCGGAGAGCCGGCCACGCCGGTGCAGATGCCGGGTGAATGCGCGAACGGCGGCTGTGCGGCGGGCCAGGGTGGCGCGCGAGCGGCCTAGGGCGTGTTGCCGGGCGAGCCAAGCCCGCAGAAGCGAGACGTCGAGGTCGGCCGGTTCCGTTACGCCGATGTCCGCGGCATAGCCGATCAGGTCGTTCAGGTCACCGAGGTATGCGCGCAGCGTGTGCGGTGAGACGTCGCGTTCGGCGCGCAGGTGGCGGCCGAAGTCGGAGACAGCGTCTTCCAGCGCGTTGGTCACAGCGTCACGCTGCGCCAACAGCCGAGCCGACGCAAGCACCGGACCCCAGTTTGCGGCGAATCGCCGGAGACGTTCTCCGAAGTTATCCACAGGTCGTGATTTTTCAGCGACACAGCGTCACGGCTCGGCATCGTCGAGGACTGGAGGTGAGGCCCGTGAAAGCCCACATCAGCCTCGGCCGGCGCGGTGAGGACGCCGCCGTCGACTACCTGGTCGAACTCGGCTGGACGATTCTCGACCGCAACTGGCGATGCCGCGAAGGCGAGCTCGACATCGTCGCCTACGACGGCCGGAGGCACGTCATCTGCGAGGTGAAAACCCGCGGCTCGTCCCGCTTCGGCGACCCGGTCGAGGCGATCAACGCGGACAAGGCGGCCCGGTTACGGCGGCTGGCCTGGAGGTGGGCAGCCGCGCACGGCGTCAGCGGCACGCACGTGCGGGTGGACGTCCTCGGCCTGGTCACCGATGGCGGCGGCTTCTCGGTCGACCACCTGCGGGAGGTGTGCTGATGACGCTCGCGAAGACGCGCTCGGTCTCCCTCGTCGGGGTGGACGGCTGCGTGGTCGACGTGGAGGCCGCCATCACCAGCGGGGTCCCCGGCCTTCACCTGGTCGGCCTCCCGGACACGGCGCTCAGCGAGGCCCGCGACCGCGTCCGCGCCGCGATCTTCAATTCCGGTGAGGATTGGCCCAACCGCCATGTCACGGTGTCGCTGTGCCCGGCGAGCATGCCGAAGAAGGGCTCGACCTTTGACGTCGCTATAGCCATTTCGTTGCTCGCGGCCGCCGAGGTCATTCCGGCGCGGGCCTGCGCCGACCTGGTCCTGATCGGCGAACTCGGCCTGGACGGCCGCTTGCGGCCAATCCAGGGCGTGCTCCCCGCTGTGCTTGCGGCCGCCAACCAGGGGTGCCGGACGGTCGTCGTCCCACGCGCAAACGCTGCAGAAGCAGAACTCGTCCCGGGCATGAAGGTGGTGCCCGCAAGCACACTGCGCGGCCTCCTCTGCCTTCTGCGCGACGAACCGCCACCCGTCGAGGAGGACGAAGACGACGGCAGATCCTTCCCCGCCGACGGGCTCGCCATACGGCAGCAGGACATCCCGCTCGATCTCGATCTGGCCGACGTCCGCGGGCAGGCCGAGGCCCGCCAGGCCCTGGAGATCAGTGCCGCCGGCGGCCATCATCTGTTCTTCGCAGGGCCTCCCGGCTGCGGAAAGACGATGCTGGCGGAACGGCTCCCAACGCTGATGCCGCCGCTGGAACCCGACATCGCCCTGGAGGTCACGGCGATCCACTCCGTCGCGGGAACACTGCGGCCGGGCCAGCCGCTCATCACCCAGCCGCCGTTCTACGCGCCGCATCACACCGCCTCGCGCGCCTCGATGGTCGGCGGCGGCTCCGGCCGCGTCCTCCAGCCGGGCGCCGTGTCGCTCGCCCACAGAGGAATTCTTTTTCTGGATGAAGCTCCGGAGTTCTGCGGTGGAACGCTGGACGCCCTTCGCCAGCCCCTCGAAGAAGGCGAAGTGAGGATCAGCAGGATCGAAGGCATGGCGTGTTTCCCGGCGCGGTTCACGCTCGTCCTGGCGGCGAATCCTTGCCCGTGCGCCGCGGCCAAGCAAATCGACTGTTCCTGCGCTCCCGGCATGCGCCGCAAATATGCGTCCCGTCTGTCCGGCCCGCTCATCGACCGCATCGACCTCAAGCTCGAACTGACACCGGCCAGCCGAGCCGAACTCCGCTACGACCTGGAGTTCGCCGAGTCCAGCAAGGTAGTGGCCGAACGCGTTCTGCTCGCCAGGGAACGGACGGTCAGACGCCTGGCTGGAACGCCGTGGCGCTGCAACTCCGAGATCCCCGGCCCGGAGCTGCGCCGCCGCTTCACGCCTTCCGCAGAGGCGATGGAAGGCGCCGACGAAGCCCTGCAGAGGGGCGCGCTGAGCGCGCGCGGTCTCGATCGCATCCTGCGCGTCGCATGGACGATCGCGGATCTGGCGGGCCACGACGAACCAGGCCCGGATGACGTCGGCGGCGCGCTCACCCTGTGGTCGGCGGGGCGCCAATGAGCGACGAACGCACCGCCCGTGCCACCCTCACCGCGGTCGCCGAACCCGGCGACGCCTTCCTTAACCGGATCATCGACCACTCCGGGCCGGAGCAGGCACTCGAATCGATCCGCACCGGTCGGCTCCCCGACGACGTGCCCGCCGACATGAAGGAGATCAAACGTCTCGAAAACTGGCGGATCCGCCTGATCGCCGCCGAACCGGATCAGGACATGGCCGTCTGCGCCCGGTTCCGCGGACGTCTCATCTGCCCGGGTGACCCCGAGTGGCCGACGACGCTGGACGATCTCGGGAGCGGCCGCCCCTACGCGCTGTGGCTGCGCGGCCCCGGCGACCTGCGGTACAGCTGCCTGCGCTCCGTCGCCGTCGTCGGTTCCCGCGCCGCATCCCCCTACGGCATGCGGGCCGCGGCCGACTTCGCCTCCGAGCTGGCGGACGCGGGCTGGACGGTGATCTCCGGAGGCGCCCTGGGCATCGACGCTTCCGCCCACCGGGGCGCCCTCGCCGCCGACGGCCCCACCGTCGCCGTCCTCGCCAACGGCGTCGACGTTCCGTATCCGGCGTCCAACGAGGGCCTTTTCGCGGAGATCACCCGGCGTTCCCTGCTGGTGAGCGAGTCGCCGCCGGGAACCCATCCGCACCGCCTCCGGTTCCTCGTCCGGAACCGGGTGATCGCCGCGCTGTCCCGGGGCACGGTCGTCGTGGAGGCCGAGGCCCGCAGCGGCGCCCTCAACACCGCGACCTGGGCGTCCAAGCTCGGCCGCATGGTCATGGCGGTGCCCGGCCCGATCACCAGCCGGTCGTCGGTCGGCTGTCACCGGCTCCTGCGCGAGGACGGCGCCACCCTCATCACCCGAACCGAGGAGATCATCGAAGCCGTCGGACGTCTCGGCGCCGATCTCGCCCCACCGCGACACAGCCCCGTCCTGCCCCGCGATCGCCTGGAGCCGGTCACCCGAGCCGTCCTGGAGGCGTTCCCCGCCCGCGGCCCGGCTGGACCCGCGCAGCTCGCCGTCAACGCGGGCGTCGACCTGACGACGATCAACGCGAAGCTGGGGCTCCTGGCCGCCGCCGGCTTCGTCGAACGCACCTCTTCGGGTTGGCGCCTGACCAAGGTAGGCAAGTCCCCCAGGGGATCGGCTGACAGCAATTCCCAGCCTCCGATAGCTCTCCGACAGGAGCCCGAATGACTCACGCAGACCATGCCGACCGGGCCGCTAGTGCCGTCCTCGCGCTGTCAGTGGATCAAGCCGCCCTGCAGCCGCCGCAACGACCGCGCCTGTTGATCCCAGAGCGGGCGGCGGCGTCCATCAAGGCCTCGCGACAGCTGACGGGCTCACCAGATGGCCGAATTCACGCCACAGACAGAGTCAAGACAACCGTGAGGTGGGGAATCGACCAACAGCCACCGGGACGCGCCTTCCCGCAAAGCTCGATCCGCCGCAGAGTCGCCCTCACCGCTGCCCGTCACGTCTCGCCGCGCCATCGCAGCACGGCCAGTTCGAGGCTCACAGTCAGTTCGGGACTCACGGCTCGTGGAGGACGAGGAGTCACCTGGCGAATGGGGTGATCCCAAGCCGACCTCACGAATGTCAGCGCACCGACCCACGCGGACCTTGGCACCGTGCTGTGCCGCATCACGACACCGAGCCGCCCCCAGACGAAAGGAGCCGTTCCCTGACTACAAGCACCTGCAACAGCACCTCTGCCGCGACGACGTCGTCCTGTGCAAGCCTGCTCCTCGATGCTTCACCAACAGAACACCGGGCCGGAGTGACGCCCAACCGCTATCTCGCCAGGGACATCGCCCATGCGGCGATCACCTCGGCCGCGAAGGGGACCTTGATCGCCGCCGAGCCATGGCAGGCATCCGTTCGATGGCCAGAAGCAGCTTCACCACGCTGCATGAGTCAGAAACCAGCGCTACGACGCCAACCTGAAGGGAGCCACCTCACTCGTCCGAAGGGAGCTCGAAGTCGCTCTTGGCGAGTTCTTCGACATTGACGTCCTTGAACGTGACGACACGCACGTTCTTGACGAAGCGGGCAGGACGGTACATGTCCCAGACCCAGGCGTCCTGCATCGTCACCTCGAAGAAGACTTCGCCGTTGTCGACGCTGCGCACCTGAAGATCGACGGAGTTGGTGAGATAGAACCTGCGCTCGGTCTCGACGACATAGGTGAAGAGCCCGAGAACGTCGCGGTACTCGCGATAGAGCTGCAGCTCCATCTCGGTCTCGTACTTCTCGAGATCCTCGGCGCTCACGCTCGTGCCCCTTCCGTGCAGCCCTCGCCGGGGACCTCCCCTTCGGTCTCCTCCACCAAGGCCACCTCTCCATTGTTACGCAAGGCACGCCCCACATTGACGTAGGAGAACCGATGCTCTGGACAGGGTCCGTGCACGTTGAGCGCCTTGCCGTGTGCGCGGGTCACATATCCCTTGTGGAGGTCGAATCCGTACTCCGGGTACCGCTCGTGGAGGGCCACCATAATCCGGTCTCGGGTGACCTTCGCGACGATGGACGCCGCTGCCACGCACGCCGCCGCCTGATCCCCTTTGATCATCGCGAGTCCGGGGACGTCCAGGCCAGGGACCGGGAAGCCGTCGCTGAGCACATAGGCGGGTCGCTTGTCCAGGGCGGCGAGGGCCCGCCGCATCCCGGTGACGTTGCAGCGGTGGAGACCGATCCGATCGATGTCGTGGCACGGGATGATGACCGCGCTCCATGCGTACGCGCGCTCGGTGACCTCGGCGTACAACTCCTCGCGTCGCGCGGGGGTGAGCAGCTTGGAGTCGGTGAGGCCGTCGATCTTTCCCCGTCCGCCCTGAAGGATCACTGCGGCGACGACCAGCGGCCCCGCGCACGCGCCCCGCCCCGCCTCATCGACGCCGGCGACCGGGCTCAGCCCCGCATGCTCCAAGGCACGCTCAAAGGCGTGCATCCCCGCGTCACGGCGCGGCGTGAAACGAAGTGGACGACCCTTCATGCTCCGCAGCGTACGTCCCCGCGCCCCTCCGCCGCTCCCTGAACGCCGCCGTTCCCACCATGTCCCTGATCACCCGCCGACAGCCCAATCCGGCCTATGGAAACCACACGACCACCGTCCTGAAAGTCAGACATTGCGGGTGCCCGCCCTCACCCACCTCAGCAGGCCGACACCACCTCTCCCACGGCACGACATCCCCCTGGCCCCAAGATCGCTGCCTATCGAAGACCGACCCACCGCCACATCGATTCCGGAATGACTGCAATGCACCTCTCACACTGCCGGTACCACCCACCAG
>NZ_SMKT01000026.1 GCF_004348735.1 Actinomadura sp. KC06 | reverse complement strand
GGCGAGGAGGGCGGGGATGCGTTCGAGGACGCCTCCCGCGAAGGTGTCGTAGAGGCCGAGCGGTTCGAGGTGGACGTAGCCGATGTGGCAGTCGCACGTGTCGAGGGGGCAAGGGCGGGGAGCGAGGGCGTCGCGGAACGAGCCGTCATAGAGATTGCCCAGGACGGCGGGGACGAAATGGCAGCGGCGGACGGTGCCGTCGCCGTCCACGGAGACGACGGTGTGGCCCGTCCGGCAGGGGAGGCCACGGCTGGCGTGCGGGCGGCGGCTCACCGGGAACAGGGGGTCGACGGCGGTCCAGGCGTCGGCCTCGGCGTCGCCGTAGACGTGTCCTTCGGCGGCGTTGACCCACAGGTACGTCTCGGCAGGCAGGTCGGCGCGGAGTCTCCGGGCGGCGTCGAGGTGTTCGGGCAGGCCGACGATGCCGACGCTGTACCGCACGCCGCGCGCCGCCAGATCGCGGCATTTGTCGAGGAAGCGGTCGTACGGCACTTGGCCGGGGTGGTATGTCGCCCAGAGCGCGAGGCGGGTGAGGTCGGCGTCGGACGTCCACGACAGGCGGTGGCTCAGGTTCGTCTGGATCGCGACCCGTTCGACGTGCGGGAGATGGCTCAGGTCGACGAGGGCGCGCCGGTACCAGGATCGGACGAGGCCCTCGCCCCAGGGGGTGAACAGCACGGAGACGCGGTGGTTCTGTGCGGAGACCCAGGCGGTGAAGCGTCCGAGTGCTGCGCGGTCGGCACGGAGCTGCTCCGGGGTGTCGCGGCGCTTGGCGAAGGGGCAGTACGGGCAGTCGTAATCGCAGCTCGCGAGTGGTCCCCGGTAGAGGATGGTCAGGTGCTCCATCAGCGGGCCTCGTAAGAGGCCATCAACGCCTGGACGCGCGGTGAGAACAGTGCCGGGCCGATGGCGTCGGAGTAGGCGAGCCCTTCCGGAGTCAGCCGGACGGTGCTGTCGGACGTCTCCAGCCATCCGCGGTCGTGAAACGACGTGAGCTCGGCAGTGAAGTCGTCCAGTGGGTCTGTGGTGAAGCGCGAGTAGTAGAGCGTCCGGTCGAGGCCGGTCACTTGCAATAGGGATTGGACGAGGTGCCGCCGACGGAGCTCGTCGTCGTCCATTTCAAAACCGACGCGGGCGGTGGTGAAATCGTCCTCGCGCACGTAGTCATCGATGATGGAGCGCACGTGCCTCGTCTCGACGGCGTATTCAAACGAGTAGTGCAAGCGGGACGTGTAGGAACGGGCTCCGCAACCTAGGCCGACCATGCCGTCCGTCTGGCAGCAGTATTCGGTGCCGTTGGCGGTGGCAGAAGGTAGGCGGAACATCCGCATCGACACCTGCTCGTAGCCTTCGCCCAAGAGATGGTCCCGGCCGATGCGGTAGAGGGTGGCGCGTTGGTCGTCCCAGTCTTGGGCGCGATGTTCGAGCCCGGTCTTCGGACGGACGTAGAGCGGATAGAGATAAATCTCTTCAGGATGCCAGGCCAGGGCAGCGTTCAGGGAGTGCGTCCAGGTCGCGGGCGTCTGGCCGTCGATGCCGTAGATGAGATCGATGTTGAGGGTCGGAAAGCCCACCGCACGGATGCGGTCGAGCGCCGCCTCGACTTCGGCGCGTTTCTGGGGACGGACGGCCGCCCGCGCCTCCTCGTCACGGAAGCTCTGGACGCCGATGGAGATCCGGGTCGTCCCTCGTTCGGCGAGCACTGTCAGCCGGTCGGTGGTCGCGGTGGCCGGGGACGTCTCCACGCCGAGCGGAACCGCGCCGAATCCCGGGAACCGTCCGGCGATGTCGCAGAGACGTTCCAGTTCGGGCGCGGTGAGGTAGGTCGGCGTGCCGCCGCCGAACGCCGCGGTGGTGAACGAGCCTTCGCCGTCCAGAGCATCCAGGGCGTCCAGGACGGCGGTGGCCTGGCGGTCGAGCGCATCCAGGTAGGCGCCGGTCAGCTCTTCGGGGGCGCCAGTTCGGGTGAACAGATTGCAGAAGCCGCACCGCATTTCGCAGAAGGGCACGTGCATATAGAGAAAGAGCGAATCGCGCGGCTCGTCAGCCCATACATCAGATAGTGCAGGTGGTGTAGGCAGCGGACGGTAGGCGGTCTTGTGCGGGTATGCGTACACGTACGCCTGGTATTGATTCACGACAGAACGAACTCCCCGTATGGGACGGTCCAGACGACCTCGTGGCCGATGCGGTGCCCGACGTGGCCGTCCTCGCCGTACGCCGTCCCGTGGTCGGAGCAGACGATGGCGAAGCAGGGGCGGCGCATCAGGGAGAACAGCCGTCCGATGTGGGCGTCGACATGCCTTAGCGCGGCGGCATGGCTGGCGCGCGTGTCCCCGTTGGAGGGTGTGGCGCCGTCCAGGTAGAACCAGTTGGGCTGGTGCAGGGACGCGACGTTCAGCAGCAGGAACAGGCGGCGTTCGGAAGGCAGCCGCGTCATGATTTCGGCGACGCGGTCAATCTGGTTGGGCAGCGACTCCGGGTCGGTCACTCCGAACCCGCGTTCCCAGTGGCTCTCGGCGAACAGCGACGGAATCGCTGATCCGAGTGGTGTCTGCTTGTTGAAGAACCCGACGCCGCCCACGCAGGCCGTGTGGTAGCCGACCGCCGCGAGCCCGGACGGCAGGTCGGCGGCGTCGAACGTCCAGGTGCCATCGGTGGTCGTCTCGCTGCCGGGGAACGTTCCGGCGAAGAGACGAGGGTGCGGTCCAGGGGACGCAGGCGTCGGCAGGAAACCGGCGAGCATCGCGGTGTGCGCGGCGTACGTGAAACTGCCCGGCGTGTGGCGGCGTTCCCAGCGGCCCTCTGGGAGGAGCCCGGTCAGCGTGGGCGTCTCACCCGACGCGGCCAGTTCGGCGGCCACGTCGTAGCGCAGCGTGTCGAGGGTCACCAGCAGCACGTCATGGCTGCCGATGACCCGGTTCATGTCGTACATACGGGCAGTGCGGCTCTCAACTGGAGGGCGGCTCTGACCTGGGCGCCGTACGTGTCCAGGCCCTCGGCGGGACCGCCGGGAAAGCCGGTCAGGCCGGGCAGCAGATCACCGAACGCGTTGACCTCGCAGACGGCGAAGCGCCTCATCCCCTGGCCGACGAGCAGGTCCACCCCGACCATGAGACTGCCCGGGAAACAGGCGGCGGCCCGCGCGCACACGTCCAGTGCCCGCTGCCAACCGTTCTCCCCAAGGGCGCGTTGCACTGCCGATAGGTCGCCCCTTGCGCCGCCCAGATGCAGGTTGGTCATCGGGTGACGGCTCGTCCGGACGACGGCGTGCGTGGGCTCGCCACCGATGACGACGACGCGCAGATCGAAGACGCGACCGCCGACCGTGGCCTTCGGCAGCCACCGCTCCACGTGGAGGCCGTCCGGCGCGAGCGCGTCGATGAGGGCGGCCACCTCGTCCTCGGTCTCGTAGGTGCGGACGCGCAGCGAATTGAACAGCCTGTCCCCCGCCATGAACGCCGAGGTCACGGCCCTCATCCGGCCCCGCCCTGCGCCGGGCGCGGTCTGCAGCGCCACCACCCCGGACGCGGACGAGCCATGCGCCGGCTTGACGAACACCCGCCGCTCCCCCGCCTCGTCCATCCGCGAACGAAGCGCCGCGTACCCGTCGACCTGCGGCAGGGCAGGCGGGACGGGCACTCCGGCGGCCTGGAGGCGGGCATGCGCGAGCCGCTTGTCGAACATGACGGCGAGCTCCTCGACGTCGCCGAGGAGCCGCGCCCCGGCCGCCGGCGCCGCCGCCGACAGCCGGCCCAGCGCCGCCGTGAACGTCCGGTGCCAGCGCGCCCCGCCGCCCACCCGGGCCGGTGCGCCGGGGCCGCGCAGCAGCGCGTCGGCCTCCGGGTCCTCGCCGGGCGAGTCGACGCGCAGCAGGTCGCCGGGCCGGAGGACGATCTCGGCGCCGCGCAGCACGTCCGTCCAGGCGATGAGCCTGGGTTCGGGCAGCCCGGACGACCGGCACGCGGCCGCGAACAGCGCGGGACGCCGGTCGCCGGGCGTGCCGACGACGGCGAACGTCATCCCGCCACCGGGACGCAATGTCCAGAAACGCCGAGGATCTGGGTCATTCGGCTACCGCGATGTAGTGCCAGTCGCCGTCCGGCTTCTCCTGGCCGTCCAGATCGACCTCGACGCCGGGCAGCGCCGCCTTCACCCGCTCCACCATGGCGTCCGACAGGAAATGGTGGTGCAGGTCGAGTTTGCGCAGGTGCGTGAGCGGCTGGCCGGAGAGCAGCGCCTCCGCGCCCTGGTCGGTGAGGATGCCCATCGCGAGGCTGAGCGACTCCAGCCGCGCCACGATCGGCGCGCCCGCGACCGCGGCCGCGATCTCGTCCTGGATCTCGCTGTCCTCAAGGCCGAGGTGGCGCAGCGCCGGGAACCGCTCGCCGCCGAGGAGCGGGGCCAGGTCGGCGACGGTCGAGTCGCCGCCGTAGTTCTCCTCGCCGAGCCACAGGTCGAGGTGCTCCAGGCCCGGCAGCTCACTCGCCCCCACAGCCTGGACGACGTGCCCCGGCAGCCCGCCCGACTCGAACCTCAGGACCTTCAGCCGCTCGCTCTTGATCGGTCCGAGCGTCAGCCCCTGCGAGCCGCGGACCTCGAACCGCTCCAGCGCCGGAAACGCGGTGAACAGCGGCGAGATGTCGGAGAGCTCGATCCAGGAGATCTCCGACTCCTCGCCGGTGATGTCGCCGAGGAACAGCGCCTTCAGCTTCGGGAAGGACGCGGCCGCCCCGCACAGCAGCTCGACCGGGTCGGCGACGTCGTCGTCGTAGGAGGCGCCCCAGTAGCCGATGATCAATGCCGTGACCTCGGCGGTGTCGATCGTCCGCAGGAACCGCGCGAAGATGTCGGCGAACGGCTCCTCGCTGAAGGACGTCCCGACGTACCAGGCCGCCTCGGCCGCGGGCGGGAAATCGCCGGCGGGCGCCGCCCCGCGGCCGTCGTCCTCCTCCTCGGTGTCGTCGTCCACCCCCGTCTCCTCGTTGAACGTGGCCACCGGCAGGCCGGCGTACTCCTCAAGGTGCTCGTAAACGCCCATGGGTCCCCTTCGCGAGCGAGATCGTCGGCCCTGTCCTATCAGGAGCGACGGACAGTACGCCGCACTTTCCCGCGTTTGTCGCGATCAGGACCCGCGGTCAGGAGGCGACGAGCACCGAGCCCTTGTACTTGTCCTCGACGAACTTCTTGACCTCGGGGCCCTGCAGCAGTCGGACGAGCTTCTTCACGCGCGGGTCGTCCTTGTCCTCCGGAAGGGTGACGACGCCGTTCGCGTACGGGTTGCCCTCGGGCTTCTCGGCGGCGAGCGCGTCCCTGTTCGGCGCGAGGCCCGCCTCGATCGCGTAGTTGCCGTTGATGACCGAGAGGTCGACGTCGTCCAGCGAGCGGGGCAGTTGCGCGGCCTTCAGCGGCTTGATCTTCAGGCCCTTCGGATTGCTCGCGATATCGCGTTCCGTCGCGGTGGCGGGCGCGTCCGGCTTCAGCGTGATGAGGCCGTTCCCGGCGAGCAGCTTCAGCGCGCGACCCTCGTTGGCCGGGTCGTTCGGGACGGCGACCGTCGCGCCCCGCGGCACGGCCTGCAGGCTCGTCGCCTTCTTCGAGTACACGCCGAGCGGTTCGAGATGGACGGGCGCGACGAACGACAGCGTCGTCCCGGACTTCTTCTCGAACTCCTCCATGAACGGCACGTGCTGGAAGTAGTTGGCCGTGACCTGCTTCTCCTTCAGCGCGGTGTTCGGCTGCTGGTAGTCGCTGAACGTGACGACCTCGAGCTTCAGCCCGGCCTTGGACGCCAGATTGTCCTTGACGTACGTCAGGATGTCGCCGTGCGGGACGGGGTTGACCGCGACCTTCAGCGGGGCGTCCGGATCGTCCGACGCCGCCGACGAGCCGCAGGCGGTCAGGCCCGCGAGGAGACCGACGGAGGCCAGCGCGACAGTGATCTTGCGTAGCACGACAGGTGCCTTTCTCTGCGTTATCTGTGGGTCAGGCGGCGGGCCACGAGGTCCCCCGCCGCCTGGATGATCAGGACGAGGACGATCAGCAGCGCCACGGTCGCGACCATGACCTTGGTCTCGAAGCGCTCGTAGCCGTAGACGACGGCGAGGTTGCCGAGCCCGCCGCCGCCGACCGTCCCGGCCATGGCCGTGTAGCCGATCAGCGCGATCACGGTGACGGTCAGACCCGACACCAGGCCCGGCCGCGCCTCGCGCAGCAGGACCTTGCCGACGATCTCCCGGCGGGTGGCGCCCATCGCGTCCGCCGCGGCGATCACGCCCGGGTCCACCTCGCGCAGCGCGATCTCGACGAGCCGCGCGTAGAACGGGATGGCGCCGACCGTCAGCGGGACGATCGCGGCCGCGTTCCCGATGCTGGTGCCGACGACCGTCCGGGTGAACGGGATGATCGCCACCATCAGGATGAGGAACGGCAGCGAGCGCCCGATGTTGACGACCACGCCGAGCACCTTGTTGACGGGCGGCGCGGGCAGCAGCCCACCGCGCTCGGTGACCACCAGCAGCACCCCGAGCAGCAGCCCGAGCGCGGCGGTGAACAGCGTCGCCACACCGGTCATGTAGAGGGTGTCGACCGTGGCGGGCCACAGCAGCGGAGTGACCTCATCCCAGCTCATCGAACGTCCTCCTCTACATCGTGAGCAGCGACCGCCTTGTCGGCGCCAGCCGTCCCAACAGGGGTCGGGTCGGCAGTGGGGGGCTTGACGGTCACGGCGAGGCCTGCCTCGCGTAGGAAGGCGAGCTGGGCGGCGTTCAGGGACGGGTCGCCGGGGAGTTCGAGCTGGAGGCGTCCGACGCGTTCGCCGCCGATCGTCTCGACGGCGCCGCCGAGGATGTTGACGTCCAGGGAGTACTTGCGGGCCAGCGCCGACACGAACGGCTCATCGGTGGCGCCGCCGACGAAGGTGACCTCGACGAGGGTGTGGCCGTCGCGGGGCTCGGCGGGCGGCAGCGGGAACAGGCCGCGGGCCAGCTCGGAGCCCGGACGGGCGAGCAGCCCGGTCACCGGGCCCTGCTCGGTGAGGCGGCCGTCCCGCATGACGGCGGCCGAGTCGCAGATGCTCTTGACCACGTCCATCTCGTGGGTGATCAGCAGGATCGTGAGGCCGAGCCGCCGGTTGAGGTCGCGCAGCAGCTCCAGGATGGACGCGGTCGTCTCCGGGTCGAGCGCGGACGTGGCCTCGTCCGACAGCAGCACCTTCGGCCGTCCGGCGAGGGCGCGGGCGATGCCGACGCGCTGCTTCTGCCCGCCGGAGATCCGCGCCGGGTACGCCTTCGCATGCTCGGTGAGCCCGACGAGGTCCAGGAGCTCGGCGACGCGGCGGGCCCGCTCGGCGCGCGGGACGCCCATGACCTCCAGCGGGAACGCGACGTTGCCGGCGACGGTCCGGCTGCCGAGCAGGCCGAAATGCTGGTGGATCATGCCGATGCCCTGGCGCGCCCTGCGCAGCTCGCCACCGCGCAGGGCGAGCAGGTCCCGGCCGTCGATCACGACACGGCCCTCGTCCGGACGTTCCAGCAGGTTGACGCAGCGCAGCAGCGTGCTCTTCCCGGCGCCGCTGCGTCCGAGGACACCGAAGACCTCGCCCTCGGCGACGGTCAGGTCGACGCCGTCCACGGCGGTCACCTCGCGGCCGCGGCCGCGGTACACCTTTCGAAGCTTTTCGATCTGAATCACAGGGAATCAATCCATGCGGGACGGAAGGCCGCCGGTCGGGCGGCGGTGAACAGGTCGGGACACGCCACAGCAAGGCGCACCACAGCAGCGCGAAACTCAGCCGGGCACAGGCGCACTCAGGAGAGGCCGGGCGGGTATGGGGCGTGGCTCAGCAGATGACGTTCGATGTTCATGCGTGACTCGCGTGTCGGGATCCGCTCGCTTCGGGGCGCGAGGCTCAGGCAGGGGCCCTCAGCGGTCACACATTCGACGACAGCACATACGCCGCATGGCCCGCGCGGTCTGCGGGCGGTGCTCAAGGCACAGGCGTACGGAGGTCATGTCAGCAGTTAACCCGCTCCACAGAAATGACGCAAACCCGGGCGGTGTGGTCACCGTCACTCTTCGTCGCGAAGGTCCAAAGGCCGGTGGGCCCGCGGGACCTTGACGGCGGTGTCGGTGACCACGAGCAAGCTGGCGCGGAGCATGGTCGCCGGGGGTGGTTGCTATGGAGCAGGCGTGTTGCCTGTTTGCGGGCCGCGAGGAGTGCGCATCACGTAGCGGGTGAACTTAAATGCCGCGTCGCTCCGGGGTGTGGGAGTTGACTCCTGTGACGTCCGCAACATCCGGGAGCGAGCGGGCTGAAGGCTAGATGAAGGGCGTGTGGCAGCGCATGGACGGGAGTACACCAGACGGGTGAAACCAGACGAGCCGGACCTCTAGAGTGTGTCCAACGTGAGGGCCCTCTCGCGGGAGGGCCCTTTGTCCTGCCCGCACGTTGTCTCGCCTGCACGATCCAGAGGTCCCGCACCATGAACGACCACCCCGCACCATGAACGACCACGAGGTCCGCGAGGAGTGCATGCGGCTCCTCCGGGACGGCCTCCCCGACCCGGCTCCCGCCGCCCGCGACGACGGACGGGACTTCCTTCCGCTCGGGCTCGATATGGACGGCGACGTCGCCGTTGTCACGTTCCTGCACCAGTGGGCCGGCGCGGCGCCCGGCTTCATCGAGGGATGGACGTTCCACCGCCGCGACGGCGAGTGGATGGAGCTCGGCGGCGCCGGCGGGTCGGCTCCCGACGAGCCCCTGGCGCGCCGCTCGTCCGGCGAGATGGGCCGCCACCTGCTGAAGTACGGGTCGGGCCGGACGGTCCGCAACGCCAACCGGCTGCTGCCGTGGGGCGCGAAGTGGGTGAACGAGGCGCGGCTGCGCGCGTCGGCGGAGGTCGCGCGGATCCGGGTCGGCAAGCGGCTGCTGGACGTCCCCGCGCACGGCCACGTCGCCGTCGTGTGGGGCGCGCGCCGCGGCCCGATCGTCGAGGCCCTCGCGGCGGACGGGTCGGTGCTGGACGCCCTGGACCTCGACCGCCCGGCCGTCCCCGCCAGGCCGCAGCTCTGATATTTGACCGATCGTTCTCCAAAGGGCTATCGTCCCGGCCATGGCACGGACGAAGGAGTTCGACCCGGACGCCGCCCTCCAGCGCGCCCTCGACCTGTTCTGGGAGCGCGGATACGAGGCGACGTCGATGGCCGATCTCGTGGCGCATCTGGGCGTCGCCCGCGCCAGCATCTACGCGACGTTCGGCGGCAAGCACGAGCTGTACCTGAAGGCGTTCGAGCACTACCTGCGGACGACGGACCCGGCGATCGCGGAGGCGCTGTCGCAGCCGGGGCCCGTCCTGCCGCAGGTCAAGGCGCTGATCGAGCGCTATGCGGCGGAGTCGTCGCGCGACCGGCCGAGGCACGGCTGCTTCGTCGTCAACACCGCGGTCGAGCTCGCGGCGCGCGATCCCGAGGCCGCTCGCCTGGTCGAGGCGAGCTGGAACTTCCTGGAGGCGTCGCTCACCTCGGCGCTGACCCGGGCTCGCGCGCAGGGCGAGCTGTCGCCTGATCGGGACCCGCGCGCGCTGGCCCGGTTCCTGGTCGTCTTCTTCCAGGGCCTTCGAGTACTGGGCCGCGCGCCCGCGGACGACAACCGCCTCCATGACGCGACACGCGAGGCGCTGGCCGTCTTCGACTGATTCCTTCCCGTCTCCGGCAGAAGGCGGGTTTCTGCGATCCAATTCAAGAACGATCGATCTATTATCTAGGAGCCGGATTCATGACGTTCGACGGCAGCACCGTGCTCATCACCGGCGGCGCGGGCGGCATCGGCCGCGCCATCGCGCACGCCTTCGCCCGCCAGGGCGCCACGGTCGTCCTCGCCGGACGCGACGCGGCCGCGCTCGCCGACGCGGCCAAAGAGATCGGCCCGTGCGCCGACCACGTCATCACCGACGTGACCGACACGTCCGCCGTCGCCCGGATGGTCGAGACCGTCGCCGCGCGCCACGGCGGCCTCCACGTCGCCGTCAACAACGCCGGGATCCTCGGCGCCGCCGGGCCGCTCGCCGACGTCGACGAGGCAGCCTGGGACGACGTCCTCGCGGTGAACCTGACCGGCGTGTTCCTGTCGATGAAGCACGAGATCGCGCACATGCGCGGCCACGGCGGCGGGACGATCGTGAACGTCGCATCCAACATCGGCGCGCACGGCCGCCGTCCCGGCCTGGCCGCCTATGCGGCGTCCAAGGCGGCGGTCAGCGTTCTCACCCGCGCCGCGGCCCTCGACCACATCGCCGAGCGCGTCCGCATCAACGCCGTCAGCCCCGGCGCCACCGACACGCCGATGTCGCTGCTGCCGGGCGAGACCCGCGCCCAGCGTGCTGAGCGGATGCGCACTGCCGCCCCGTCCGGACGCGTGGCGGACACGTCCGAGGTGGCCGAGACGGTCCTGTGGCTGGCGTCGGACGCGTCCAGCCACGTCGTCGGGCACGACCTGGTCGTGGACGGCGGCGCCACTGCCTGACGGCGCTTTTCAGCGCTGTTCACCGGGCAGACTCAGTCCATGGCCCTCACACCCGACTACGACTCGGACCCGGAGCGTTTCCGCCTCGCCTCCAGGGTCACCAGGAAGTACCTGATCGGGGCGCGGAGCCTGCACGACCACATCGCCTCGAAGCTGCTGCACGGCGGGCCGTCCCTCGTCCTGGACATCGGCTGCGGGGAGGGCGCGCTCAGCGACGCCCTCCCCCACCCGCCGCCGTTCCGGCTGGTGGGGCTGGACGCGTCCGCCGCCCTCCTGCGCGCCCATCCGAGGCCACGCGTCCGGGCCGACGCGCTGCGCCTGCCCTTCCGGGACG
Organism: Actinomadura sp. KC06; assembly: GCF_004348735.1. Lineage (GTDB taxonomy): Bacteria > Actinomycetota > Actinomycetes > Streptosporangiales > Streptosporangiaceae > Spirillospora. Next base: position 57,853 of record NZ_SMKT01000026.1, on the reverse strand, counting down.
GGACGTTCGACGCCGCCGTCGCCGTGAACATGCTCTACCACCTGGACGATCCCGGTCTCGCGCTGCGCGAGGCCCGCCGCGTCCTCGCGCCAGGCGGCGTCCTGCTCGTCACCGCGATCTGCCGGACCGACAGCCCCGAACTGTCGCCCGTATGGCGTCCCGAGCCGACGACGTTCGACGCCGAGGAGGCCCCGGACCGCGTCTGCGAGGTGTTCGGCGAGGTCGAGGTGGAGCGGTGGGACGCGCCGCTGATCACGCTTCCCGACCACGACGCCGTCCGCGACTACCTGATCGCCCGCCACGTGCCCCGGTCGCAGGCGGCCGAGGCCGCCCGGCGGCTCAGGACGCCCCTCCCGGTGACGAAACGGGGAAGCCTGGTGCTGGCCCGCCGCTCGTGAGCGTCATGGCCGGGCGATGGCCCAGCCCGTCGGCGGCACGGTCGCGCCGTCATCGGCGAAGACGGCCTGGCCGGCGATGGTCGTCCAGTGGGCGGCGGGCAGGTTCACCTGGGCGGGCTCGTCGTCCAGGTTCAGGACGACCGCGAGCCGCTCTTCGCCATACCCGACCGTGTAGGAGAAGGCCGTGTTGGTCAGGGTCTCCGTCGTGCTGTGGGCGCGGACCAGCCAGGGATGGCGGCGTCTAAGCCCGATCAGTTCCTGATGCAGCCGGTGGTAGGGCTCACCATGTCCGGCGGTCTCGTCAGGGCGTTCTGCGAACTCCGGCCGTATCGCGTCGTCCCCGCCTTCCCGTTCCTCCTTGACGCCTTGGAACGCGAACTCGTCACCCGCATAAATGGACGGGACGCCACCAACGGTCAGCAGAATCACCAGCGCGTGGGCGAGGAAACGTCCGTCGCCCAGGCGGCTGGCCAGGCGGGTCACATCGTGATTGCCGAGGAACGTCTGAGGCACGAACGTGTCGAGCATCCCGTCGTGCCGGTCGAGGGCGTGGGCCAGTTCATAGAAGTTGCGGTCGTTCAGGGAGCTCCAGATGGCCTTCCACAGCTCGTACTGGGTGACAGAGTCGAATCCGGTGCGTTCGACCAGGCGCGCATAGTCGCCGTGGATGACCTCACCCACGAGCCATGCCTCGGGGAAGCGCGCGCGGAGACGGTCCGTGACCGTCCGCCAGAACTCGGGCGGGACGGCGTAGGCGGCGTCCAGGCGCCAGCCGTCTATGCCGCGCTCCAGCCAGTGGGCCATGACGTCGGTGACGTAGTCGGCGACCTCGGGCTCGGCGTGGTTCAGCGTGACGAGGCGGTCGTGCCCCTCGAACGTGCGCAGGTCGGGATGGAACCACGTCCGGTACGGGGACGCGTCGCCTCTGGCGGCGACGTCCGCGAACGGCGGGAAACTCCGTCCGACATGGTTGAAAACGCCGTCGAACAGAATGCGGACGCCTTTCTGGGACGCCTCGTCGATGAGCCTCTGCAGATCGTCCTCGCCGCCCAGCCGCGGGTCGACGCGGTAGTGGTCGACGGTGTCGTAGCCGTGGGTCTCGGACGCGAACACAGGCCCGAGCGCAAGCCCATTGCAGCCGAGCCCCAGAAGGTGGTCGAGCCAGCCGGTGACCCGCCCTAGCCGCGCCTCCCTAGGAGCCGACGTGACCTCGCGCTCGGCCCCGACGAAGCCGAGCGGGTAGACGTGCCACCAGATTGCGTGATCAGGCCAGCGCATGCGCCTCTCCCTACCCCAGAGGCGCGCCCGGTCACGCCGCACAAGCCTCCCGTCACGCGCGTACGAGAAACTCTGGGTTCAGTTCGTCCGGACGGGTGAAGCCCGAGAGCGCCAACGTCAATTCCAGTTCCGCCTGGAGGCAGCGCAGGACGTGCTGTACGCCCGCCTGACCCGCGAGCGCCAGCCCATAGGCGTACGGACGCGCGACCAGCACCGCCTTAGCCCCGAGTGCGAGCGCCTTGGCGATGTCCGATCCCGTGCGGATTCCGCTGTCGAACAGCACCGTCGCCTGGTCTCGGACGGCGTCGACCACACCCGGCAGTGCGTCGAGGGAGGCGACGGCGCCGTCCACCTGCCGCCCGCCGTGGTTCGAGACGATCACGCCGTCCATGCCCGCGTCGACGGCGTGGCGGGCGTCGTCCGGATGCTGGATGCCCTTGAGCGCGATCGGGCCGTCCCAGTGCTCCCGCACGAAGATCAGGTCGTCCCAGGTCAGGCTGGGGTTCCCGAAGTTGGCGACCCAGTGCAGGATCGCCTGGTCCCGGTTGGCGTCGGTGATCGGGCCGCCGACCATGCCCTGGAAGACCGGGTCGCTGAGATAGTTGGCGACGCCGATTCCGCGCAGGAACGGCAGGTACGCCTGGTCCAAGTCGCGCGGACGCCACGCCAGCGTGAACGTGTCGAGAGTGACGACGAGCGCCGTGTACCCGGCCGCCTTGGCCCGCTCCAGGAAACTGACGGCGAGATCCCGGTTCTTCGGCCAGTACAGCTGGTACCAGCGCGGCCCGTCGCCGTTCGCGTCCGCCACGTCCTCGATGTTGTGCGAGGACGCCGTGCTCAGCACCATCGGCACGCGCTCTGCCGCCGCCGCCCGCGCGACGGCGAGTTCACCATCGGGATGGACGATCGACAGAACGCCGATGGGGCCGAGCACCACCGGGGACGGCATTTCGGTACCCAGCACCTGCACGGACAGGTCGCGGTCGGCCACGTCCCTGAGCATCCTCGGGACGATCCGCCACCGGTCGAACGCCGCGCGGTTGGCTCGGGCGGTCGCCTCGCTGCCCGCCGCTCCCGCCACGTACCCGAACGCCTGCGCCGACAGCGAGCCCTCGGCGAGGGCCTCCAGCTTCGTCAGGTCCGTCGGCAGCGCCGGGACGACGTCGCCGAGCCCCTGCAGATAGATCGAGTTCTGGAAGTCGGCCAGCGCGCTCAAGGGTACCTCCACCTGCGGAGATCGGAACCGTCCGGCACCAATGTGCCAGGTCCGCGGAGGTGACGGAACGGCACCGATCAGGCGAACCGGACGCCACACCCGGTGGGGCGGGCGAAAGTTGTCCCTGGGACCGGCCACAATGTGGGCATGGCACGACGCGGATCCCAGGCACCTCCCCCGCCGCCGGACTTCGAAGAGAACATCGTCGACGTCGACGTCTCCGACGAGATGCGCGGCAGTTACCTCGAGTACGCCCTCTCGGTCATCTACCAGCGGGCGCTCCCGGACGTGCGCGACGGGCTGAAGCCCGTCCAGCGCCGGATTCTGTACTCGATGAACGAGATGGGGCTGCGCCCCGACCGCGGGCACGTCAAGTGCGCCCGCGTCGTCGGCGAGGTCATGGGCAAGCTGCATCCGCACGGCGACAGCGCGATCTACGACGCGATGGTGCGGATGGCGCAGTCCTGGGCGATGCGGATGCCGCTGGTCGACGGGCACGGCAACTTCGGGTCGCTCGGCGGCGACGACATGCCCGCCGCCATGCGGTACACCGAGGCGCGCCTGTCCCGCGAGGCGATGCTCATGGTCGCCTCCATCGACGAGGACACGGTCGACTTCCGCCCCAACTACGACGGGCAGGAGCGCGAGCCCGAGGTCCTCCCGGCGGCGTTCCCGAACCTGCTGGTGAACGGCGCGTCCGGCATCGCGGTCGGGATGGCGACGAACATGGCGCCGCACAACCTCGGCGAGGTCATCGCCGCGGCCCGGCACCTGATCGACCACCCCGACGCCACGCTCGACGACCTGATGCGCCACGTCCCCGGCCCCGACCTGCCCACCGGCGGCAAGATCGTCGGCCTGGACGGCATCCGCGACGCCTACGCCAACGGCCGCGGGACGTTCCGCACCCGCGCCACCACGACCATCGAGAACGTGACGCCGCGCCGCAAGGGCATCGTCGTCAGCGAACTCCCGTACGCGGTCGGCCCGGAGCGCGTCAAGGCCAAGATCAAGGAACTGGTCAACGCGAAGAAGCTCCAGGGCATCGCCGACCTGAAGGACCTCACCGACCGCAACGTCGGCCTCCGCCTCGTCATCGAGATCAAGAACGGGTTCAACCCGGAGGCCGTCCTGCAGGACCTCTACCGCCTGACGCCGATGGAGGAGACGTTCGGCATCAACAACGTCGCGCTCGTCGACGGGCAGCCGCGCACACTCGGGCTCCGCGACATGCTGCAGGTGTACGTCGACCACCGCATCGACGTCGTCCGCCGCCGCTCGATGTTCCGCCGCAAGAAGCGCGAAGACCGCCTCCACCTCGTGGACGGCCTGCTCGTCGCCCTCCTCAACATCGACGAGGTCATCCAGGTCATCCGGCAGAGCGACGACGCCGCGCAGGCCAAGCAGCGCCTGATGCAGATCTTCGAGCTCTCCGACATCCAGTCCCAGTACATCCTCGACACGCCGCTCCGCCGCCTCACCCGCTACGACCGGCTCGAGCTGGAGAAGGAGAAGGAGCAGCTCGCCAAGGAGATCGCGCAGCTGACCGCGATTCTCGAATCCGAGAAGAAGCTCCGCGGCGTCGTCTCCAAGGAACTCGGCGAGGTCGCCAAGGAGTTCGCCACCCCGCGCCGGACGATCCTCCTCGAATCCTCCGGGCAGGCCGCGGCGACGGCCGTCCCGCTGGAGGTGGCCGACGACCCGTGCACGGTGCTGCTGTCGTCCACCGGCCTGATGGCCCGTACGCACGAGCCCGGCCCGCTGCCCGACAGCGGCCCCCGCACCGCGCACGACGTGCTGACGTCCGTCGTCCCCGCCACGGCGCGCGGCCAGGTCGGCGCGGTGACGTCGCTGGGCCGCATGATCCGCGTGGACGTCCTCGACCTGCCGACGCTCCCGTCGTCGGCGACGCCGCCGTCCCTGGCGGGCGGGGCCCCGGTCACCGAGTACGTCGACCTGGAACCTGACGAGACGGTCGTGGGCATCGCCTCCGTCACCGACGAGGGCGGCGGGCTGGCCCTCGGAACCGAGCAGGGCGTGGTGAAACGGGTCGTCCCCGAGTTTCCCGCCAACCGCGACGAGTTCGAGGTCATCGGCCTCAAGGACGGCGACCGCGTCATCGGCGCCGTGCAGCTCCTCTCCGACGACCAGCACCTCGTGTTCATCACGACCGACGCGCAGCTCCTGCACTTCTCCGCCTCGATCGTCCGGCCCCAGGGCCGCGCGGCGGGCGGCATGGCGGGCATCAAGCTGGGCGCGGACGCCCGCGTCCTGTGGTTCGGCGCGATCGACCCGTCCCGCGAGGCCCGCGTCATCACGGTCTCCGGCTCGTCGTCCGCGCTGCCCGGCACCCAGACCGGCGCGATCAAGCTCGCCGACTTCGCCGACTTCCCGGCCAAGGGACGCGCGACCGGAGGCGTCCGCGCGCACCGCTTCCTCAAGGGCGAGGACGTCCTGCTGCAGGCGTGGGCGGCGCCGACCCCGCTCCGCGCCGCAGCGGCCAACGGAAAACCGGCCATGCTGAACGTGACTCTGGGACGCAGGGACGGCTCCGGCGAGAAACTCGACAAGCCCCTGACCGCCATCAGCGGCCCCCTGGGCCCACCGCCCCCAGAGGAGGACGCCCCCGAGGAGTGACCCCGGGCCCGCCACGAGCGGGTGCACTACGAACGGGTGCGCCGCGAGCCGGTGCGCCGCGACCTGGGGCGCGCCACGACCGGGTGCGCCACGAGCGGTCGCGCCACGACCGCGGCGCGCCACGAACCGTGTGCGTCAGAATGGGCGGCATGCCGATCGCATCGTTCATGGTTCCGCTCGGGTCCCCGGTTCCGGCGTTCAGCCTTCCGTCCATCGACGGCAGGACGGTGTCGGACGACGACTTCCCGGAGGCGTCCGCCCTGCTGGTGGCGTTCCTGTCCAACCATTGCCCGTACGTGCGCCGAATCGAGGACGCTCTCGGCGCCGTCACGTCCGAGTACGCGGACAACGGCCTCGCCACGGTCGCCGTGGGCAGCAACGACGTCGTCAACTATCCGGACGACGGCGTCGAGCACCTGCGTGAGCAGGCCGAACGCGCCGGGTTCGCGTTCCCCTACCTGGTGGACGAGTCGCAGGAGACCGCCCGGGCGTTCCGCGCCGCCTGCACGCCCGACCTCTTCCTGTACGACCGGGAGCGGCGGCTCGCTTACCGGGGCGAGTTCGACGGCGCCCGCCCGCGCAACGACGTCCCGGCGGACGGCGCGTCGCTCCGGGCCGCGCTCGACCTCGTGCTGGCGGGCAAGGACGTGCCGGAGCCGCACACGCCGAGCCTCGGCTGCGGAATCAAATGGAAGCCCGGAAACGAGCCGGTGTAATACAGCGCTTGTAATCACACCAGCGGAATCACAAAGGCTGAGTTACGCCGGTCGAGTTACGCGGGAGTGGCTTCGCCCTCGCGCGGACGCGGCAGCGCAACGGCTCCGACGTTCTTCGACCGCAGGCCGCGTTCAGCTGCCGCGGCCAGGGCTTCGAGCAGGTCGGACGGCCCGCCGTCGGCGTTGTCGTAATGCCAGAAGCGGATCAGTCGCTCGCCTTCGGCGCCCGGATTGAAACGGCCCGTGGTGAAGCAGCCGGCGACGGCCATGCGGACGATGACGCGGGCGCTTTCGTCCAGTTGCATCACATAGGCGGCCGCGTCGATGAGACCGATCGCGGCGCGTGCGTTGCGGCCGTCGTCGCATGGGTCGGGACGGTTGATCCGCCATTGCGCGTACGGGCGCAGGTAGTCCGCGATCATGCAGGTTCTGAGCACGGTCTTCATGCTCCCGGCCGCCGGGACGCGCCCGCCCGGCCTTTGACCGAGATCTTGCACCGTGGTGATCGACGATCAACCGGCGAGGCCGTGCCTGAACGCGTACGTGACGGCCTGCGCCCGGTCGCGCAGGCTCGCCTTGGCGAACAGGTTGTTGATGTGCGTCTTGACGGTCGCCTCGGAGATGAACAGGTCGCCGGCGATCTCGGCGTTGGAGCGTCCCCGCGCGATCAGGGCGAGCACCTCGGCCTCGCGGCGGGTGAGGCCGTCCGGCAGCCCGTCACGGCCGGGACCGCGGGGCCGGTCACCGGTCGCGACGGCCTCCACGAGGCGGCGCTGGACGGCCGGGTCGAGCTGCGCCGCTCCCCCGCGGACGGCGGCGATCGCCCGCGCGATCTCGTCCGCGCCGGCGTCCTTGGTGAGGTAGCCGCGGGCCCCGGCGCGCAGCGCCGCGAAGATCGACTCGTCGTCGGCGTAGGTGGTGAGGACGACGATCTCCACGTCCGGATGGGCCTCCTTGATCCGGCGGGTCGCCTCGACGCCGTCCATGCGCGGCATCCGCAGGTCCATCAGGACGACGTCCGGATCCAGTTCCGCGACCATCGCCACGGCCTGCTCGCCGTCCCCGCAGGCCCCGGCCACATCGAGGCCGGGCAGCAGTTCGAGCAGCAGCACCAGGCCCTCGCGCACGACGGTCTGGTCGTCGACGACCAGGATCCTCGTCTTCTCGCTCACCGCGCCCCGCCTCCCGTCACACCGGCACTCCCCGTCACACCGGCACCCAGCGTCATACCGGCACCTGGAGGGACACACGGAACCCCTTGCCGTCCGGGCCCGTCACCAGCGTCCCATCGATCAGTTCGGCGCGCTCCCGCATCCCGACCAGCCCGTACCCACCGCCGCCCAGCTCCACGACCTGCTCGGTGGCGCCGCTATCGGTCACTTCGAGTTCGACCCTGTCGTTCAGGTAGCGCAGGACGACCCGTGCGCGCGCGCCGGGAGCGTGCTTGCGAACGTTCGTGAGCGCCTCCTGCGCGGTGCGGACGACGGCGAGCCCCGCCTGCGGCGACAGTTCGCGCGGTTCGCCGGTCACCTGCACGTCGCAGGGGCGGCCGGTGCCCGCATGGAACTCCTCGGCCAGTTCCGCCAGGACCTCCTTGGGCTCCGGGATCTCCCCGCGGAGCGTGGCCAAGGCCCGCCTGGTCTCGTCCAGGCCCGAACGGGCGAGGTTCCGCGCGCGCTCTACCCGGTCCAACGCCTGCACACGGTCGCCGTCCCGGGACAGCAGCAGCCGCGCCCCCTCCAGGTGGACGATCTGCGCCGACAACGAATGGGCGAGGATGTCGTGGATCTCCCGCGCGATGTGCGACCGTTCGGCCAGCACGGCGTTGGCGGCCTCCGCGCGGCGGGTCGCCTCCTGCGCGGCCATGCCCTGGCGGCTCGCGGCGGCGCCCAGCGTGACGCCCATGAAGGCGATCAGCAGCCCGAGATCGGCGCCGTCGTCCCGGAAAAGCGCGCCGAGGACGCTCACCGCGAGGACCGTCACACCGCTCGCGGCGATGCCCAAGAGGAGCGGCAGCCGGAAGAACAGCGCCCAGAGGGCGATCATGGCGACGACGAACCCGCCGCCGAAATCAGGCTCGATCCCGTAGAAGGCGACCGAGGCCGTCACGGCGCCCACCAGCAGGACGATCGACGCCGTCCGCCACCGCGACTCCTTCTCCCGGCCGGTGCGCACGCCGCCGACCAGAAGGACGATCATGACGACGTTCAGGACGGTGATGACCAGGCCGATCCCGTGCAGCGCCGGCGGGTCCTCGGAGTCGAAGAGGGCGCGCACGTAGGAGAACCCCGCCCACGCCAGCAGCACGCCGACGATGGCCGCCAACGCGAACCGCTCGACATGCGACGTTCTGCACTTCACCGACTTCACGGACTTCACGCTATGAAGCTAAGGGACGGCGGCCGTGCGCGGATCGGCGTCAGGCTGGAATCCCGCTCTCCACCGCCGGGTGGACACGCCCCGCCAGGTGGACGCGACGTCCCGCCGGGCGGGTCAACGCACGCGGCGGGTCAGACGTCGATGCGTTCGGCGTCGAGTTCCGACGCTCCCGCGGTGATGAACGCGCGCCGCGGGGCCACGTCGCTGCCCATCAGCAGCTCGAAGATCTTGGACGCCTCGTCGGCGTCCTCGACGCGGATCCGGCGCAGGATGCGGTAGCGCGGGTCCATGGTGGTCTCCGCGAGCTGGTCGGCGTCCATCTCGCCGAGGCCCTTGTAGCGCTGGACGGGCTCCTTCCAGCGCTGGCCCTTGCGCTCGAACTCGACCAGCTTGCGGGTCAGCTCGCCGTCGCTGTAGCAGTAGACGTACTTGTCCTGGCCCTTCTTGGGCTTGACCAGCTCGATGCGGTGCAGCGGCGGGACGGCGGTGTAGACGCGTCCCTCCTCCAGCATCGGCCGCATGTAGCGGTACAGCAGCGTGAGCAGCAGCGTGCGGATGTGCGAGCCGTCGACGTCGGCGTCGGCCATCAGGATGATCCGGCCGTAGCGGGACGCGTCGATGTCGAACGTGCGGCCCGAACCCGCGCCGATGACCTGGATGATCGCGGCGCACTCGGTGTTCTTGAGCATGTCGGCGACGGACGCCTTCTGCACGTTGAGGATCTTGCCGCGGATCGGCAGCAGCGCCTGGAACTCGGAGTTGCGGGCGAGCTTGGCGGTGCCGAGCGCCGAGTCGCCCTCGACGATGAACAGCTCGCTGCGGTCGTCGGCGGTGCGGCAGTCGACCAGCTTGGCGGGCAGCGCGGAGTTCTCCAGCGCGTTCTTGCGGCGCTGGTTGTCGCGCTGGGTGCGGGCGGCGATGCGGGTCTTGGCGGCCCCGGCGACCTTCTCCAGGACGGCCCGCAGCGGCTGCTTCTGCCCACGCGGCGGGTTCTCGAAGATCGCGCGCAGTTCCCGCTGGACGACCTGGGACACGATGCGGGTGGCGGCGGACGTCCCGAGGACCTCCTTGGTCTGCCCCTCGAACTGCGGCTCGGGAAGCCGGACGGTCACGACCGCGGTGAGGCCCTCCAGGACGTCCTCCTTCAGGACGTCCTCGTCGCCGTTCTTCAGCAGCTTGGTGGCCCGGAGCTGCTCGTTCAGCACCTTCAGCACGGCGCGGTCGAACCCGCGCACATGCGTGCCGCCCTTCGGGGTGGCGATCACGTTGACGAACGACTTGGTGATCGTGTCGTAGCCGGTGCCCCAGCGCAGCGCGATGTCGACCTCGAGGTCGCGTTCGACGTCGGTGGGCGTGAGGTGGCCCTGGTCGTCCAGGACGGGCACGGTCTCGGTGAAGTGGCCGCGGCCCTGGAGCCGCAGGACGTCGACGACCGGGGCGTCCTTGGACAGGTAGGCGCAGAACTCGCTGATGCCGCCGTCGAACCGGAACGTCTCGTCGACGATCTCCTCGCCGCGCTCGTCGCGGAGGTCGATGGTGAGGCCGGGGACGAGGAACGCGGTCTGGCGCATCCGGTCGAGGACGAGAGACTGCTCGACCGTGGAGTCCTTCAGGAAGATCTGCAGGTCGGGCCAGAAGCGGACGCGGGTGCCGGTGACCTTCTTGGCGACCTTGCGAACCTGCCGGAGCCCGGACTTCTTCTTGAACCGGGCGTTCGGGCGGCCGTCGTCGGCGAACTCCCCGGGCACGCCGCGCCGGAAGCTGATCGCGTGGGTGTGGCCGTGGAGGTCGACCTCGACGTCCAGCCGCGCGGACAGCGCGTTCACCACGGACGCGCCGACGCCGTGGAGGCCGCCGGACGCGGTGTAGGACACACCGCCGAACTTGCCGCCCGCGTGCAGCCGCGTCATGACCAGCTCGACACCGGGAAGGCCCGTCTTCGGCTCCAGGTCGACCGGGATGCCGCGGCCGTTGTCGGCCACCTCGAAGGACCCGTCCGCGTGCAGCGTCACGCTGATGTGGGTGCAGTATCCGGCGAGGGCCTCGTCGACGCTGTTGTCGACGATCTCCCACAGGCAGTGCGCCAGGCCCCGGCTGTCGGTCGACCCCACGTACATGCCGGGTCGCTTGCGCACGGCCTCCAGGCCCTCCAGCACCGACAGGTGCCGGGCGGAGTAGCCGTGCGGGTCTTCGGTGGTCGCTTCAGCGGTCGCGGCGGTCAACGTGCGTGTGCTCCTCGGGGGTGGGACGGTCGGCAGCAGAGTACCCCCGGTAGCCGACAATCCTCCGAAAGGCTCGCCGCCGCGGACGTTCCGGCACGCCCGCGCGGCGGTTCCTGACGGTTCGCCAGGCTACCCGGAACGCCGGCGTCCGCATTGCCGCGATTAGGAGTCCCTGCTCAGGGTCATGATGGACGGCGCACTGATCACCATGACGCCCTTCCGACAGGACGACGTCCGCTGTGACGTCGGTCACTTATTGGGCCATTCTGCTGTGGGCGTACGAAGAACCAGGTTGGGAACGTCAGCGTCGGGTTAGATGTTGTCCTAAGTACCGACCCCGAGCATGAGGAAGGTGCCGTGACTGGAGCCCTTGCCCCAACCAAGCCGTTGACCGTCGCCGACCGATGCGACCGCTGCGGCGCTCAGGCCTACGTCCGTGCAGTCCTTGTAGGCGGCGGCGACCTTCTGTTCTGCGCCCACCACGGACGCAAGTACGCAGAGGCCCTCCGCGCCAACGGGGCCGACATTCAGGACGAGACCGACCGGCTCATCGAAACCCCGGCCGTCGCCCCGGACGACGAGCGGTGATCCCCATATAGCAGGAGCCTCGAACGGCGGCCATCGGAGACGGTGGCCGCCGTTCGCATTCCGCCCGTTCGGCGCTCCCCGCGCGAATTGAGACGCCGACTCCGCTGCGTAATCAATTGATCGCATAACGTCTCAGCGAATGGCGGGCCGGGTGATGTGGATCACCGATCCGGTCCCGCTCTCAGCCGCCGGTGACATTCTTCACCCGATAGTGATAGCCGCTGACGTGCGCGAATCCCTCCGACTCGTACATCGCGCGCGCCGGCGCGTTCCGTTCGACGACGACCAGGTAGGCCCGCTCGCATCCCTGCTCGCGTCCCCAGTCGAGCAGGGCGCGCAGGACGCGCCGTCCCAGTCCCCGCCTGCGCGCTTCTGGCGCGACGGCCATCGCGTAGATGCCGAGCCACTTTCCTTGGGGCACGGCGCGTCCGACGGCGACGCCGTCCAGTGACGCGTAGGCAGCCGGTACGCCGGTCAGGATTTTCTCCGCCGTCGGCAGTGCGTGGTCGAAGCGGCCGTCCACCGACCACCAAATGCCCAGCCACTCCTTGGACGGCGCGGGCGCGATCTCCACCCCGTCACGCTCGTAGCGCCCTGCTACGTCCGCCACCAAGGCAAGCGTCGGATCCACTAGCTCGTAACCGCGTCCCTCAAGGAACCCGTCGAGTTCCGCGGGCTTCGCCTGGGCGTCGATCGAGAACACGGTCGGCAACCCAACCGCGGCGTAGAAGCGCTCCGCCTGATCGACGGCGCGGCCCACGTCCCCCGGGTCGCCCAGAGGCAGGACGGAGTTGGCTCGCTTGGTCACCCCTGCGGCGTGCCGCAACAGCCAGCCGCCCATATCCTGGGTGGACGGCGCGGGCCACGCCTCGGCGACAAGCCTGCCGACCTCCGGGAACCGCGTCATCCATCACCGCTTTCGGGGGGATCGTGCACATCCTGCTGCCGCCGTCGGAGAAGAAGGCTACCGGCGGGGACGGTCCGCCCCTCGACATGGGCTCGCTGAGCTTCCCCGGGCTCAACCCGATGCGCGAACGCGTCCTGAAGGCGCTGATGCGGGCGAGCCGGCGCAAGAACGCGGCGGAGGTGCTCGCCCTTCCTCCGGGCCAGGCGGACGAGGCCCGGGCACGCAACCTCGCACTGCGCGAGGCGCCGACACTGCCCGCGGCGCGGCTCTACACGGGCGTGCTGTACGACAACCTGAACCTCGCCGACCTCGAAGCGGACGCCGCCGCCGAGCAGATCATCGTCTTCTCGGGCCTGTGGGGCGCGCTGCGGCTCACCGACCGCGTCCCGCCGTACCGGCTGAGCATGGCGGTGTCGCTGCCCCCTGCCGGACGTCTGGGAACGCTCTGGCGCCCGCCCATGCGCAAGGCCCTGCGCCTGGACGACGACCTGGTCGTAGACATGCGTTCCGGGCCGTACGCGTCCGTGTGGAAGGCACCAGGGCCGGCCGTGGCCGTCCGGGTGTTCCGTGAACGGGTCGTCGGCGGCGTCCCGAAGCGGACCGTGGTCAGCCACATGGCGAAGGCGACGCGCGGGCAGATCGCGCACGACCTGCTCAAGGCGGGCGCCGCGCCGCGCACCCCGGACGCGCTGCTGAAGGCCGTCGCCGACCTCGGCCACACCGCCGAGCTCAACGGCGCGAACCTCGACATCATCCTGCCCGACTGACCGCCCAAACCTCGACTGACCACACGAAACCCCGGCTGACCACACGAAACAGGGCCCCCGTCCGGGAGCCCTGAATCCGTATTGCGGGAAGGTTCAGTCGAGGTAGTCGCGCAGCACCTGGGAACGGGACGGGTGACGCAGCTTCGACATGGTCTTGGACTCGATCTGGCGGATGCGCTCCCGGGTCACCCCGTACACCTTGCCGATCTCGTCCAGGGTCTTCGGCTGGCCGTCGGTGAGGCCGAACCGCATCGACACCACGCCCGCCTCGCGCTCGCTGAGCGTGTCAAGGACGGAGTGCAGCTGCTCCTGGAGAAGGGTGAAGCTGACCGCGTCCGCCGGGACGATGGCCTCGGAGTCCTCGATGAGGTCGCCGAACTCGCTGTCGCCGTCCTCGCCCAGAGGGGTGTGCAGCGAAATCGGCTCGCGGCCGTACTTCTGGACCTCGACGACCTTCTCCGGGGTCATGTCGAGCTCCTTGGCGAGCTCCTCCGGGGTGGGCTCGCGGCCCAGGTCCTGGAGCATCTGCCGCTGCACGCGGGCCAGCTTGTTGATGACCTCGACCATGTGCACCGGGATGCGGATGGTGCGGGCCTGGTCGGCCATCGCGCGGGTGATCGCCTGCCGGATCCACCAGGTGGCGTACGTGGAGAACTTGTAGCCCTTGGTGTAGTCGAACTTCTCGACCGCGCGGATCAGGCCGAGGTTGCCCTCCTGGATCAGGTCCAGGAACAGCATGCCGCGTCCGGTGTAGCGCTTGGCCAGCGACACCACCAGCCGGAGGTTGGCCTCCAGAAGGTGGTTCTTGGCGCGGCGGCCGTCCTCGGCGATCCACTCGAAGTCTTCGAGGTCCTCTTCGCTCATCGCGGCGGCGGCGACGGCGAGGCGCTCCTCGGCGAAGAGCCCGGCCTCGATGCGCTTGGCGAGCTCCACCTCCTGCTCGGCGTTGAGCAGCGGGACCTTGCCGATCTGCTTGAGGTAGTCCTTGACCGGGTCGGCGGTGGCGCCGGCGGCCGCGATCTGCTGCGCGGGGGCGTCCTCGTCGTCGTCGCCGAGGGTGAAGCCCTCCTCCTCGGCGGGCGCGCCCTCGGCGGGCTTGCCCGGGGCGGGCGCCGCCTTCGCCGCGGGCGCGGCGACGACCTCGTCCTCCTCGGGCGTCTCGACGGCCTCGGGGGCCGGCTCGTCCTCGAGGTCGACGTCGAGGTCGGCGAGGTCGGCGTCGAGATCGACTTCCACCTCGTCGTCGACCTCGGGGTCGTCGGACGCCTTCTTGTCGGACTTGGCCGGGGCGGGCTTGGCGGCCTGCGGCGCGCCCTTCTTCGCCTGCGCGGCCTTCTTGGACTTGGCGCCCTTCGCGGGCGCGGCCTTCTTCGGCGGCGCGGGCTTGACGGCCGCGGGACGCGCCTCGGCCAGGATCTCCTCGGCGACCTCGTCGACGGCGTCGTCCCCGACGACCGCGGTCACCGTGTCGGGCTGCTCCTTGGCCGCCGCGGCGGTCTTGGGCCTGCGCACCGGCTGCGCCGCGCGCTTGCGCGAACGCTTGGGCGCCGCGGAGTCGGCAGCGCTCACCATGACGGTCACACCCTCCTTGCTGAGGCTCCGCAGAATGCTGGAGGCCGCTGACACGGGGATGTCGGCCTCCTCGAACGTACGTCGTACGTCGTCGGCTTCGAGGCGATTGCCCTGGGACCGTCCACGCTCGATCAGTTGCGCGATGACGTGATCGTGCAGATCTGACGCTTTCGAGGTCGAGCTAGCAGGCGACACAAATACCTCTCGAACGAACGTGTGGCTTGGCTGACCCAAGTGCCCTGACGGGCCCGGCCTCACACTGTGTGGGACCGCACACGGAGCGGACCTCCCGGTGCGGGACCGCAGCGTACCCGCTCTCATTGGGTCAAGCATTCTGGCACTGCTGCGCATTCCGCCTGTGAAGTCCTACCCGGTAACTCTCCACCTTAGAGGGCGCGGGGCGGTCCTTCGTACGTGCTGAGCCGTCTCCGCGTCGTCTTCGGCGCGGTTCAGGCGGGCTTGGGCGGGACGTGCAGGGCAAGCACGGTCACATCGTCTACCTGCTCATACCCGGCAAGCATCCGATCGACCAGGAAGTCGACGAGTCTTTCGGGATCTCCTACCACTTCAGGTGGGGCGTCCGCCGCCACGGCGACAAGCTCCTCCAGCCCTGCGTCCACCCCACGCCTACGGTTCTCCACAAGTCCATCGGAATAGAACACCACAGTGTTGCCGGTCTCGATGGAAAAACTTGTCTGCTGTCGCTGGCTCGGCCAGCCGAGGGGAGTTCCCGGCTCCAGGGAGCTGACGCGCGCGGGCGTGTCGGGCGAGATCAGGAGGGGTGGCGGATGGCCGGCGTTGCTGAACTCGCCGTGCCCGGTCTCGGGGTCGATCACCACGTAGGCGACGGTGGTGAACTGCTCCTCGTCCTCGGTGGCGCTGAACAGCCGGTCCAGCCCGGCGAGGACGGCGGCGGGACGCGGGTCGTTCAGCGCGAGGGCGCGCAGGGCGTTGCGGACGCGACCCATACCGGCCGCGGCCAGGACGCCCTTGCCCATGACGTCGCCGACGGCCACGGCGAGGCGGCGGTCGGGGAGCCGGAACACGTCGTACCAGTCGCCGCCGACCTGGACGTGGCGTGTCGCGGGGTTGTACCGGGCGGCCAGGACCATGCCCGGCAGCTGCGGGAGATCGCTCGGCAGGAGGCTGCGCTGGAGCTCCTCGGCCGTCTTGTGCTCGCGCTCGAACAGCAGGGCGCGTTCGACGGCCAGGGCGCACTGGCCCGCGAGCGCCTCCAGGAAGACCCGCTCCTCCTCGGTGATCTCCCTAGGGCGGGTGAACGAGAAACGGAGTGCGCCTATGGGCGCGCCCGCGGCCAGCAGCGGAAGGCCCACCCAGGCGCGTTCTTCGGTGTGCTGGGCGAACAGATCCTTTTCTCCCTGGCCCAGTTGCAGGCGCAGGCTGTCGGGATGCTCGGCCAGGAACGGGCGGCTCTCGCGCACAGCCACCGACATGACGGTCTGGTCACTGACCTTGATCGCGTCGCGGGACGCGGGACTGCTCTCGCCGTCTGCGCCCGGCTGCGACGGGGCCACGATGCTGAGGCGCAGCTTGTCGTCGTCCAGCAGCGCGACCGCGGAGTAGTCGGCGCCTATGGCCGACCGTCCGACTTCGGTGATGACCTGGACGACCTGTGACACGGTCAGCGCCTCGGCCAGCATCGAGGTGGCCTGCTGGAGGCGCGCCGTGCGCAGAGCGGCCGCGGACAGTTGCTCGGTCAGCCGCCCGCGCATCTCCTCGGCCTCGCGCTGCCCGGTGACGTCGGTGTTCGCGCCGACCCACTCGATGACCGCGTCGCCCTGCCAGATGGGCACTGCCCGTACGTCGAAGTGCCGGTAGGTGCCGCTCTTGGTGCGGATCCGGTAGTTGGTCTCGAAGACCCGGTTCTCCTCGACGCACTCGCGCCAGGCGGCCTCGATGCGGGGACGGTCCTCGGGGTGGACCACGGCCAGCCAGCCGCCGACCGCGTAGTCGTCCGGCGCCTGGCCGGTGATCGCGCGCCACTCGGGCGCGTCGTCGATCACGCCGCCGCCCGGGGCGGCGACCCAGACGACCTGGGCGCTGGCCTCCACGAGCGAGCGGTAGCGCTGCTCCTTACGGCGGATGACCTCCTCGGCCCTGCGTCGCTCGGTCACGTCCAGCGCGGTCAGGACGACGCCCAGGTGCTTGCCGTCGGCGCCCTTGGCGGGCAGCCACGAGCAGGCCAGGATGCGCTCTTCGAGCGCCGTCGCCAAGTCCGCCGCGTCACCGGGGCTGATCGGCGAGCCCGCCTGTGCGGACGTGCCGTCATGCTCGGCCGCGGCGGGCTCGCCGGCCGGGACGACCAGGTCGAGATCGCTCAGCGGACGATTCTCGTCGATCACCTTGCGGAGGGCCGACTCGAACGCCGTGGCCAGCGCCTCCGGCAGGACCTCGCCGGGCTGTCGTTGCTGCAGATCACTCACTGGCACGCCAAGTAGCGCGGCGAGCGCGTCGTTGGCCCTGCGGCAGCGCAGCTCGCGGTCGAAGAACGCGAGCCCGGCCGGGGCCTCGGTCAGCAGGGTCGCGTACAGCGCGGCGTCCGACGCATCCATGGGCTGCCCCTCCACCCCTGATACGCGGGGATGCGGGACGGACGTCTCGGTGCTCATGGACAACACCTCCGCCCCAGAGGGTCCCGTACCGCGCGGCAAGTTTTCATCACTATGAGTGAATGGGAGCAGGCTAGCGCTCCCGCCTCCATCACAACACCGTCGGAGTCAGGTATTCATCATCTCGATGGTTCGCCGCGTACGGAAGCCCTGATGAACATCCTTGTCCCCTTCGGCCGCAGGCGAACACGTCGGATCCGGACACCGTCGTGGAGGACACGGAGGCGGTCCGCCAGGACGGCGAGTAGGAGATGTTACGGCGCTCAAGGGTCACAGGGCGTCAACTCTGCTTGTTCGGCGAGTTCCGGCCAGCGTCTGCCGCCGGTAGGGGGACGCTCTTATTCGGCCGCCTTGGCCGCGGATTTCTGTTCCTGCTTGAAGGCGCGGACCTTGGCGAGCGACTCGGGACCGGTGATGTCGGCGACGGACCGGTGAGAACCCTCTTCCCCGTAGGCTCCGGCGGCCTCGCGCCATCCGTCCGGCCGGATCCCGTATTGCTTGCCGAGCAGCGCCACGAAGATCTGTGATTTCTGCTTGCCGTATCCGGGGAGGCCGCTGAGGCGCTTGAACAGTTCCTTGCCGCTGTCCACGCCCTTCCACACTTTCTCGGCGTCACCGTCGTAGTTGTCCACGAGGTACTGGCACAGCTGCTGGACCCGCTTGGCCATGGAGCCGGGGTACCGGTGGACGGCGGGCTTCTCCGACAGCAGCGCCGCGAAACGCTCCGGGTCGTATGCGGCGATCTCGTGCGCGTCCAGGTCGTCGGAGCCGAGCCGCTGGGCGATGGTGTAGGGGCCGGTGAACGCCCACTCCATCGGGACCTGCTGGTCGAGCAGCATGCCGACCAGCGCGGCCAGCGGGCTGCGTCCGAGCAGTTCGTCGGCTTCCGGACGCTGGGCTAGATGAACCTTCGTGGCCATGCGCCCAGCTTAGAGCCCGCTCCGGATCTGTCAGAAGTCTTACGGCCATGTCCGGAACCTGGTGCGGGGCGTTCCGCGGTGTTCGAATGAAGTGGTGAACGAGGACGAACGGGCGGAAGGAAGTCCCGTCGGGCGGCGGGTTGTGCTCGGGATGCTCGGTCTCGGTGCGGCGGGGGTCGCCGTGGGGGCGTCCATCCAGGACAGTGTGAGCCGTGCCCTGGCGCCGGTGGGGCCGATCGGGGACGTCCTGCCTGCGGCCGGAGGGTTCCGGTACTACTCCGTCACCGGGAGCGTGAAGCGGCGCAGCGCGGCCACCCATCGCGTGACCGTCAGCGGCCTAGTCGACAAGCCGCAGTCGTTCGGGATGGCCGACCTGGCGCGGTTCCCCCAGACGGTGCTCGACAAGGATTTCCAGTGCGTGACGGGGTGGCGCGTCCTGGACGTGCGCTGGGGGGGCGTGGCTCTCCCCGATCTGCTGGACGCGGTGGGAGTGTCGAGTAGGGCCCGTGCCGTGCGATTCACATCGTTCGACGGCGTCTACACGGAGTCGCTGACGCTGCAGCAGGCGCGCCGGCGGGACGTCCTTGTCGCGACGCAGATGGAAGGCAAGCCCGTGACGCACGATCACGGCGGGCCGACGCGCCTGTACGTGGCGCCCATGTACGGCTACAAATCGCTGAAGTGGCTCGGCGGCATCGAACTGACCGACAAGGTCATTCCCGGTTACTGGGAGAAGCTCGGCTACGACGTCGACGCCTGGGTGGGACGGTCGAACGGGCGGGACGATGCGCCGACGTGACAGGGCCTCGTCCGAACGGACGTGGCTTATGCGGTTCACCGTGGCGGAGCGGTCGATCCACCACGTGACGGCTCTGTTGATGCTGATCTGCCTCGTGACCGCCGCGTGCCTGTACCTGCCGATGCTGTCTACGCTGGTGGGCCAGCGGGAGACGCTCAAGATCGTCCACGTGTGGTGCGGGTTCGCACTGCCCGTGCCGATCGTGCTAGGTCTCCTGTCCCGCGCCTTCAGGGCCGACCTGAGACGGTTGAACAGATTCGCTCCGCACGACTGGGAGTGGCTGAGGCGTCGTGACCGTAGGGCCGTGCGGGACGGGCGCGGAGTCATTCCCGTCGGCAAGTTCAACGCGGGGCAGAAGCTGAACGCGGCGTTCACCGCGGGCGCGATCCTGTTGATGCTCGGCACCGGCGAGATCATGACGTTCCCAGACCCCTGGGGAGACCGGTGGCGGACGGGTGCCACGTTCGTCCACGACTGGCTCTTCCTCGTCGTCGTCGTGGTGACGGTAGGGCACCTGTGGGAGGCGTTCCGAGACCGTGGCGCGCTCAACGCGATGCTGACCGGACGTGTGGAGCCCGACTGGGCGGCACGGCACCACGCGGGCTGGGCGGCGGACGCGGCCTCCGGCGAGGACGGCGCAGAGGAGGACGGCGCAGAATTTGCCCAACGTCGTCCCGATATCTATTGACTCTCTCCGCAGAAACGCTGGAATGGGACATCTAGGTGTACCCCGTGCGCGGAGGTGTGCGCTGATGCCTGCACTGGCCGATCACCGGAGCGAGACTCGCGACGCACTCGCGCGACGGCTCTGCGAGGAGTTCGCGAGCTTCCACGCGGACAGGGTGCGGCGCTGTGTGGCCGACGTCCAGGCGTGCATGGCGCACCTCGGTCTGGAGGCCACGCCCGCCAGCGTCGAGCGAATGGCGCGTGAACACCTCACCGGCATTCTGAAATCGGAACCGCCCTCTGGACGCGCCCCGGTCAACGGGGTCGACGGCTGAGCAGCCCCTTCGCGTGTCGTGGGTCGCCGCCGTCCCGTGTTCGGACGTGTCCTGGACAGCGCCCGCGGCCGATCTGAGAGGCTAGGAGGGTGAATCCCCGTCGCCGCCACCGTTCCTCCGGGGAACCGGGCCGAGAGGGATCGACACCCCCCGACGAGGTCACCGCGATCTTCGACGGCATGCTGCAGCACGCCCGCGAACTGCTGGCCGTGCGCAGCCCCTTGGACGCCGAGCTCATCGTCAGCGAGATCCTCGGCGCGTGGTGGGGGAAGCGGGTGCCGGAGGGCGACGTCGAGGAGGTCATCGGCGAGGCGCTGGTCGACTACGCGGGAACGGCGGGAACCCCGGCCGCGCTGGCGCTGCTCATCGGAATGGCCTACATGGGCACTCCCCGCCAGGCCGCCAAGGCCGAACGCGCGGCGCTCGAACTGATGGGCAACGGCGTCGCCAGGCCGGGATGGGCCGACCGGGTGGGGATGGTCGCTCCCGAGGAGTGCTTCGTGTCCAGGGACGTCTACGGCGACCAGGACTCCATCGTCTGCACCTACACGTACGGGGGCGCCGAACGGCACGCCCTGATCATCCTGGTCGATCGCAACAAGGCCGGGGCCGTCCCGCCGGCCGGCGACCCGTTCGCCAGGGCCGCGCGTGCCGGACGGCCCCCGATGCCCGGGATGGTCAGGGACGCCTGGGTCTCGTCCAAGGTCGACACGCTCTTGGAGCATTGCCGCCGCGAGGGCCGCGACAATCCGCTGATGCGGTTCGAGCCCGTCGACTCGCGGGACGCAAGGGCACTGCTGCAGAGCGCGCTGGACCTCACCGACGACACCGACGATCCGCCGGTGAACGAGAACTTCGGCTCCTACCACGCCTTCGTACGCGCGCGTGTGGACATCCTGCCGCCGGGCGGGCGCCTCCCCCAGCCTCCGGTGTACGGGCGCGACAGGCGAGCGACGATCGCGGCGCGGTTCCTTGCGTCGGACGAGGCCGAGGACCTGTCCGACCGCTCCGCCGCGAGCCGGTGCGTCGACCGCATCATCGACTACGGCTGCACCCACGACTTCGGGCGGCCGTTGCGGGTGAGCCCCGTCAAGTGCGAGATGTTCCTGCTCGACTGGCTGCCGCGGAAGGTCCTGCTGTCCCCGACCGAGCAGGAGGCCGTCCCGCACGTGCTGGCGGCGTGGGTGCGGTGGGCGGGCAAACGCACGGGGCTGCCCGAGGAGGGCATCAGGGCGACGCTGGACGCCCTCTGGGACGCCACCGCGAAGTTCGCCGAGGCCTACCGCGACCCGTCCGCGTTCGGTCTCGACCGTGAGCTGGTCGGCCGGTTGCTGCCCGACGGCGACCTTGAGGCGCTGCCACGGCGGGCGTTCGCCCTGCCGTTCCTGTCCGGCACCCACAGGCGCACCGGACGGCACGGCTTCATCGACCTGTCGACCCTGGATCCGGCCGACCCCGACGACCGCCGCATCGTCCTGGAGTTCGAGCACCCCGGCGCGGACGAAGAACACCTGAACGCGCACGAACGCCTTGCCGAACGTCTGTGGGACGGGGAGCCCCCGCAGTTGTGGGATACCGCACAATCACTGCTCGACATCGGTTACGAACGCCACGAGATCCTGCACAAACTCATCGACGTCCTGGACCGCTGCGGGGACGACCCGGAGGCGCTCCGCGAGGCCCTGCATGTGCTGCGTCACGAACCCCCGCCGGAGTGAACTCCCGGTTTGCACGCGGCGTCCCCGGAGGTAATCATCGGTTCTCGGGCATGGTCTCGCGGGGGCCCGGGGGGCCGGCCTCCGGTCGTAGGGAGTGATCTTGTTGGAGTGGTCCGAGTTCGCCCGTCGGCTGGGTCGTGAGCTGGCGGGTCTCGAACGGGACACCATCCTCATCGTGCGGGAGCGCGATGAGAGCCGGCACTATGTGCAGGCCATGCGCGAGCCCGACCGGCTCTACGCGGAGGCCGTCAGCAACAACTTCCTCGAAGGGCCGCTGCTGCTCACGCTGGCCGACGAGGAGGTCATGAGCGACGCGGGCTGGCGCCCGCCCGCCGACCCCGCCCCGCGCAACTGGTGGACGGAGCTGCCGGGGTTCGGCACGCCCGGCGGGATGCGGTCGGTGACCGCCGGCGACTTTTCGCGGCTGGCCGACGTCATGGTCACCGCGCTGCGCGACGTCCAGGGCGTCCGGCGGCCGTCCGACCTCGTGTACGAGTCGTTCCACCGGCACGGCACCGGGCTGATCGAGCTGACCGACTTCGGCATCGACGTCGCGGACCCGTCGCGTGTGAACAAGCGCCGCGGTTCGTCCGGCAGCACGTCCGGCGACCCGCTCTCCGAGGCGGGTTCCCTGCCTGCCGGGGCGCTGCCAGGAGGTACCCCTGGGGCGCCGGAGGGCCGCCCAAGCGCGGAGACCGATCTGCTTGAAATCCGCCTGGCCGAGGCCAAGGCGAACGGCGACAACACCGCGTACTTCAGCCTGCTGGCCAACGCCGACCTGGTGCTCCCGGCGACGGCGCCCGCGGTGGAGGATCCCGACCGCGCCGAGTTCCCCACCATCACGATCGGCAGCAGCACCTACGTCACGGTGTTCACCTCGCCCGGCGCTCTGGCCCGTACCGGCGACCGGCACCCCGGCCTCTACCGGCGCACCTCGTTCGCACGCCTGGCGTCCGGCTGGCCTGACCCGACCTGGCGGCTGGCCATCAACTGGGGGCTGCCCAGTGAGGTGCTTCTGGACTCGTCCGTCATCTCCCGCATGGACGGAGGAGCGGGCGCGACGCCGTCCCTAACGCCGGACGTGCCCAACCCGTACGGGAAGGTCGATCCCAACGCGCTCGCCGGGCCCAACCCCGTCGCCGGTGGCTCGATCCCAGCGACCAATGGTTCGGCCCCTGCCGTGAACCGGCCGCACGAAGACTCCCACACCGCCATCGACCCGTATTCCACTGCCGAACTACGGGCGGCGCTTGGGACGGGCACCGGCGGGCCGGAGAGCGCCCTGCGGGAGAACTTCCCGGACGAGGCCGTCGCGCCGAAACCCGCCGAACCGGCGCCTGTCGAAGCGGAGAACGCCAAGGCGGAGAATGCCGCAGCACTCCCCTTGGGCGCGCCGACGAACAGGAAGCCTGCCGCAGACACGCAGCAGCCCGTCGGCATTCCGATGCGTCCGCCCCATGGCACCCGCCTCTGGCGCTCGGCCGGTGAGGGCGACGAGACACCGCTCGCGGTCTACGACGCCGTAGGCGGCGTGTGGGCGCCTCTGAAGGCCGACGCCGTTCCGGCACCGCGGACCGACTGACTCGCATTCGGCTACCGTCGGGTAATACATTTCCGTCGCCCCACGGACGTGAGAGTGGACCCCCTGTGGACTGGAACGACTTCGCCAAGCGGCTGACGCTGGAGCTCTCACGCCTGCCGGTCACGTCGTTCGTCATCGTGCAGGGTCCGAGCGGGCTGCCCTACGTCCAGGCGATGAGGTCCGAGGGGCTGTTCGACGCCGAGGCGGTCGGGAGCGCGTTCCTGCCCCGTCCGCTGGCTCCGCGACAGGAGCGGCGGTTGAGGGCGCTCGGCTGGGAGCCGCCGGACGAGGAAGAGCGCCAGAACTGGTGGCAGCAATTCACCCTGCGCGAGCGCCGCGACCGACGCGACCGCCGTGACCGTGGCGAGCGGGTCTCGGCGGAGCATCTGGAGACGTCCGCCCTCCTCGCCGGGCTGATGGTCGGTGCGTTCCGCGACGCCTACCACGTCGAATCGCCGCTCGAACTCGTCTATCAGGCGAGCCGGTCGGGGCCGGACGGTGGTCCGCTGGCGTTGCCGGGGCTCGGCATCCCGCTGGCCGTTCCCGAGGCCGAGAGCGATCCCGCCGACCCGCCCGGCTCCGATCTGGAGGCCGCCCTAGCGGACGCGCGTGAACGCGGCGACCAGCACGGGTACCTGGACCTGCTGGCACGCGCTGTCCTGTACCTGCCCGCCCCAGGGGACGCCGGAGCCGCCGACCACCAGTTCGCTACGGCCCGCTTCGGCGACGGCACGTTCGTGCTGGCGTTCACCTCTCTTGAGGCGATGAACCTCTCTCTGCAAGGGCAGGCCGCGCGCCACCGAGAGGCGTCCCTGAGGGAGCTGGCGCGCGGCTGGCCGCATCCGGAATGGCAGCTCGCGATCAACCCGGGCCTGCCGAGCGCGGCCTACCTGGACGCGAACGCGCTCTTGGAGCCCGGCGCCGGGCCTCGCCGCCCCGAACCCGTCCGCCCCGAACCCGTCCACGCCGAATCTGTCCACGCCGAACCCGTCCGCGCCGCGACCGTGGCGAGCGGCTCCGGCGCCGCTCCGACGGCTCCCAGCCCGCCGGAGAGCTCCTCTCCGGCGCCGTCCGAACCTCGGGCCCCGTCCGGGGTTCCCGAGGGCTCAGAGACGCTCACAAGCGCGCCACAGCTCGTGATCATGCAGAAGGCGGTGCGGCCCGAGCACGTCCAGCACTATCTGGACGGCGGCTACGACCTGGTCGCCGGGTACGTGCACCGGGTCGAGGACGTCGCGGAGATGACGACCCCGGCGGCGCTGATCGGCGGGCTCGGGCTGGTGTACCAGGGCTCGACGTTCACCCCGGCCGACGAGCAGGTCTTCGTGATCCGCTGGCCGGCGGTGAAGCCGCCGCTGTTCCGGCGGGTCGGCGCGGCGGGCGGCGGCCCGGCCGTCCCCGAGTTCAAGATCGAGAGCCAGCGGCTGCCGCACGGAGCCGGGCTGTACCGGCTCGCCGCCGGAACGGAGTCGCTGGTGGCGTCCTACGACGCCGATCTGCGCAGGTGGCTCGTGAAGCTCCCGGGAGGACCGGGATGAGCGTCCGGCACGGCTTCTACGCGTCCTGGCGCGGCACCGAGTACGAGGCGAATCCGGACGGCGACCTGGTCCGGCTCTACTCCGCGCAGCACACCGACGGTTTCACGCGGATATCGCCGGATCGGTACGTCCAGGTGGTGTCGCTGTCGGACGTGGAGCATCTGCGGTATGTCACGACGCACTGCACCTGGCACGGTGTGCCGTTCGTGATTCTGGGCGAACACGACGGCTGGCTACGCGTGGAGTACAGCGGCGGTGAGGCACCCGTAGCGGAACGGCTGGGGCTGGAGCTGTTCGACCGTGGCGTGTACCAGGCATGGGCGTCCAGGCACGAGGTCGAGGACGTGCGTGAGGAGGCCGTCTGAACCGCGACGATCGGTGGTAGGTCTTGGGCATGGCGGTCATCGACATCAACGCCGACCTAGGCGAGGGATTCGGCATCTGGGAGCTCGGCGACGACCTGGCCCTGCTCGACGTCATCACGAGCGCGAACGTGGCGTGCGGGTTCCACGCGGGCGATCCGCTCATCATGCGTCGGGTGTGCGCGGCGGCCGTCGAGCGCGGGGTGACGATAGGCGCGCAGGTGTCGTACCGGGATCTGGCCGGTTTCGGACGCCGTGAGATGGACGTGGCCCCACCGGAACTGACCGCCGAGGTGCTGTACCAGATCGCGGCATTGGACGGCATAGCGCGCACGGAAGGCGGACGCGTGGCCTATGTGAAACCGCACGGCGCGCTGTACAACCGGGTGGCGCGCGACGATGTCCAGGCCCGCGCGGTGGCCGATGCGGTACGGGCGTACGATCCTTCGCTCCCACTGCTGACACTGGCCGGTTCCGCAGTGCGCGACGTCGCCGAAGGGCTCATCGTGGTCGCCGAGTGTTTCGCTGACCGGGCCTACACGCCGTCTGGCCGGCTGGTGTCGCGCCGTGAACCGGGAGCCGTCGTGCATGACCGGGACGCCGTCGTCCAGCGCGCCGTCAGGATGGCTGTAGAAGGCACTGTCGTTTCCGTGGACGGCGGAGACGTCGCGCTGGACGCCCGTTCCATGTGCGTACACGGCGACACTCCGGGCGCCGTGGAACTGGCCCGGTCGGTACGGTCGGCGCTCTCCGAGGCGGGGGTCGCACTGGAGCCGTTCGCGTGAGAGTGCTGCGCGCCGGTGACGCGGCGCTGCTCGTAGAGACCGGCGACCTCGTGACCGCGCACCGCCTGAACGCCGCCTTGCGGAACGATCCGCCGCCAGGGGTCGTGGACGTCGTCCCTGGGGAGCAGACCGTCCTGGTGATAGTCGACCCGTCGGCCGATCTGGACCGTCTCGCCACACGGCTTCCGCAAATTCGGCTACCCGAGGATGCGGCGGGAGACATGGAGCCGGTGGAGATCCCCGTCGTCTACGACGGGGAGGACCTGGACGAGGTCGCCGCGCTCACCGGACTGTCCCGCGACGACGTCGTCCACCGGCACGCCTCCGCCTCGTACACGGTCGCCTATCTCGGGTTCTCCCCCGGGTTCGGTTATCTGACGGGTCTCGACCCTGCCCTGCACGTGGCGCGGCGGGAGTCGCCGCGAACCTCGGTGCCGGCGGGTTCGGTGGCGATCGCGGGGCCGTACGCGGCCGTCTACCCGTCCCGGTCACCGGGCGGCTGGCGCCTGCTCGGACGTTCCGGGCTGCGGCTCTGGGACGTGACGCGCGACCCTCCGTCGCTGCTCAGGCCGGGGACGCGCGTCCGCTTCGTGCCCGAGGAACCATCGTGATCGAGGTCGTGCGTTGATCGAGATCGTGCGGCCCGGGCCGCTGGCGACCGTCCAGGACCTCGGGCGGCCGGGCCGCGCGCACCTGGGCGTGCCGCGGTCCGGAGCCGCGGACGAGCGCGCCTTCCGGCTGGCCAACCGGCTCGTCGGCAACCCGGAGGGCGAGGCGGCCGTGGAGCTCACGCTCGGTGGGGCCGTCGTGCGCTTCCACAGGAACGCCTGGATCGCGGTCACGGGAGCGCCAGTGCCGCTCTGCGTCAACGGCCGTGCGTGTGGGACGAACGCGCCGTGCCATGTCCCGGACGGCGGGCTGGTCGAGTTCGGCACGCCGTCGTCCGGGCTGCGCAGTTATCTCGCCGTGCGCGGTGGGGTCGTTGTAGACGAGGTTCTGGGGAGCCGCTCGACCGACCTGCTGTCGGGGCTCGGCCCTGCACCGCTGTCGCCTGGTGACCTCCTTTCGGTGGGGTCCGCTAGAGGCTTCTGCGAAATCGCCGTGGACGTCGCGCCCGCGCCGTCCCTGCCTGAGACTCCAGTGCTGCGCATCCTGCCCGGCCCACGTGACGACTGGTTCGCCGAGGACGCGATGGCCACGCTCACGTCCACCGCGTACGTCGTGTCGCCGGACAGCAACCGCGTGGGCGTACGGCTTGATGGCCCGCCGCTGGTCCGCGTCCGCGAAGGCGAACTCGGCAGCGAAGGCATGGTCACCGGTTCGCTGCAGGTGCCGCCCAGCGGAATGCCCATCATCTTCCTGGCCGACCATCCGACGACCGGCGGTTACCCGGTGGTCGCCGTGCTCGCCTCAGCCGACGTGGCCGACGCAGCGCAATTGCGCCCGGGCCAGCGTCTCCGCTTCCGCATCTAGCGTCGGGCGTCTATGTCAACGGCGCGGCTACGGACCAGTCCAGGTGGGAGACGTCGTTGAACCCGCGGATGGACGACAGGTCACCGAGCCTCACCAGCGACGAGATGGACCCGTTGTCGGGGGTGAGGAATGCGAACGGCCTGGCCCCGGTCGCGGCCGCGAGCGCCTGCGCGATCACACCGCCGTGGGTGAACACGGCGATCCGGCCTCCTGTGTGCGCCGCTGCGAGCCGGGTGAGGCTGGCGTCGACCCGTCCCGCGAATGCCTCGTTGGTTTCCGCTCCGGGTATGACGTCCCAGCGCTCCTGGGCGAACATGCGCTGCGCGACCGGATCGCCTTCGGCGACCATCTTCCGGAACAGGCCGCCTTCCCATTCGCCGAGATATACCTCGCGCAGGCCGGGCTCGACGCGAGGCTCCAGTCCCAGGCGACGGGCCAGTGGGGCCGCGGTCTGGGACGTGCGTCGCAGGGGCGTCACATAGATCGCGTCGAGGTTCTCTTCGGCGAGCCGCTCACCGACCTGCTCCGCCTGTGCGTGTCCCTCCTGGGCGAGTTCGGGATCGCCTTGGCCGTCCACGAGCGGGAAGGGCCGGTCCGGATGGGCGGGCTCAGAGGCGCCGTGCCGGATCAGCAGAATCTCGGCCGCGCCGTCCGGTGCCTTGTACCGCGTCTGCCGGTACACGACCGGCTCGTCCCGCCCATCGGTCTCGTCGCGCCGATCGGCCGTGTCGTCGCGGTCGTCCATGGTCGGCACCCTAGATGAACGCTCTGCGCCCGCTGCGATCCGGGTCGCGCGGCAGTTTCAGGACAGCAGCGCTTCCAGCCGGGCCAGTTCGTCGTTGAGCGGGGCCGCGGGAATGTCCTCGAAGGCGGTGACGGCCACGTCGCCGTCCTTCGCCTCCCAGACGCCCGCGACACGTCCCTCGTACAGGACGACGGGAGATATCCAGCCTCCCGTGCGGCTCACTTCCTTACGGCGCTCCGCCGGTATGAGGTAGACCGCGCTCGTCCCAGCGCCTAGAACGTACTGGTCGAAGGCCCCGAGCAACCGGACGGACGTGCTCGGGGCAGTGTTCAGGAGCTCGTCCCGGTGCTCGTCCAAGACGTACATCTGCACGCCGTCCACGTCGATGGTGGAGAGCCCATCCTCAGCTGCGGCGAACCATGCCTTGACGTCCCTCTTGCGGTTCAGCTTGCGCATCAGCCAGTTGTCGAACATGTCGGGGGTCGCGGGCCCGTGCGCACCGAGGTACGCGTGGACGGCCGTACGCGCGGCCTCCTCTACGGACGGCAGGCCCGTCCAGCCCGGCAGCCACCACTCCGGCGACGCGAACGTCACGCGGGTGCCCTGCGACGGCCCGTGACAGAGGACGCCCCACCAGGCCAGTGGCTTGAGCAGGGTCCCCCACCCGGAGCCGAGCACTTCGGCCAGATGTCCTGAGCCGGTTTCCTCGACGACGGCCGCGGTCAGTTCTTCGCGCGTAAGGATCGCGCCGTCGGCCAGCGCGCCGGTAGCGGCTGCGGCGATCGCCTCCAGATCGGCGGGCGTGGCCCCGAAATTCCGCTGCCAGACGGGTTTCTCCCAGTTACGTACGGCGGCGCACAGGACGAGAAAGGCACCGGCCTCGTCCACGGGCAGCAGATGCAGGGTTCCGCGCATGGCCCAGGTCTTGACGAGAGTCCGTTCGTCCAGGAGTGCCCGCTGCACCGCGCCAGTCACCGGAGCCGACTGCCGTACCGCGACGGCAAATTCCGCCGCTGAGGCGACCTGCGCCTGCACACCCGCCAGCCGCCGCGCTATCTGCACCGCCGACGCGTCACCGGCGGATTCGATGAATTGCCGCCGCATCCGCCAGGCCAGCACCTGCGCCCACGTCACCGAGGTCATGCCCCGATTACAGCGCACGCCCGGGACAGGGTGGCACGGCACCCACGCTTCCGGGTCAGGTCAGGCGGTGGGTCAGTTCGGCGAATGCGTCGCGGACGTCCTCAGTGGTGAGGACCGTGAGGTCGGCTGTGGTCGCGGCGTCACCCAGACGTGCGGCCCGCAGCGCCCGGCGTGCGCTCGCCTTCTCGTACATGGAGCGGGCGAAACGGCCGTTGCCCAGCTCGTCTATACGGCCCGACCCGCACGCACGCTGGAATACCAGGGCGAGGTCGTCGAGAGCGCGTTCCTCCCACTGGTCACCGCCTTCTTCGGCGATGAGCTGGGCGATGCGGAGCAGTTCGTCCGGCCCGTAGGAGGGGAAGTCGACGCGGACGTCGAATCGTGAGGCCAGCCCAGGGTTGGACGACAGGAAGCGGTCCATTTCGGCTTCGTATCCCGCAAAGACAATGACGAGACGGTCGCGATCGTCCTCGGCACGCTTGAGCAGCGTCTGCACGGCCTCCGCTCCGAACGCGTCCCCACCGGTATAGCCAGGGTTGCTCAGCGCGTACGCCTCGTCGACGAACAGCACACCGCCGAGCGCGGAGTCGACCACCTTGTTCGTCTTGAGCGCCGTCGCGCCCAGATGTTCGCCGACGAGGTCCGCCCGCTGCGCCTCGACCACTTCGGGACGGGCGAGGAGCCCGGACGCGGCGAAGATGCGGCCGAGCACGCGCGCGACGGTCGTCTTGCCGGTGCCGGGCGGCCCGGTGAAGACGAAGTGGCGTGTCGGCGGGCGGGTGACCAGGCCCTGCGCCTGGCGCATCCGGGCGACCTGGAGCTGCGCGGCGATCTCGCGGACCTGCCGTTTCACCGGTTCCAGCCCGATCATCGCGTCGAGCGAGCCGAGGGCCTCGTCCAGCGTCGGCGTCTCGGCGTAGCCGCGGTAGCGCTCGGTGACCTCGGCGAACGCGGCCTCGACGTCCTCGGCGCGCAGGGTGACCAGGTCGTCGGCGCTGGGGTTCGCCGGGCCCGCGGACGCGGATACGGCGTCGACCACACGCACGTCCCGCGCGCGCGCCGCCGCCTCGGTCAAGGACCGGACGAACCGTCCGTTGCCCAGTTCGTCGACGATTCCGCGTCGTTCGACTTCTTCGAACCGTGCGGCTAGCCGCCTCCGCGCCTCCGGATCGAGCCGGTCGTCACGGAGGCCGGTGTGGTAGTCGGCGATCTGGAGCAGTTCGGCAGGGCGATACGACGGGAAATGCACGCGCGTGCCGAACCGTGAGGCCAGCCCTGGGTTGGAGTCGAGGAATTCGGCCATCTGCGCGTCGTATCCCGCAAGGATGATGACCAGGTTGTCGCGGTCGTCCTCCGCGCGCTTGAGGAGCGTCTGTACCGCTTCGTCACCGAACCGGTCCGGCTGGCCCTCGGCAGAGTTGGCGAGGCTGTACGCCTCATCGATAAACAGGACCCCGCCCAGCGCGGAGTCAACGAGTCGGTTGGTCTTCAAGGCCGTTGCACCAAGGAACTCACCGACGAGGTCGGCCCGGTGCGCCTCGACCAGGGCCGGCTCAGGCAGCAGCCCGAAGGCATAGAAGATCTTGGCCAGGACGCGCGCCACGGTGGTCTTGCCCGTCCCGGGCGGCCCGACGAACACGAAGTGCCGCATCGGCTTCTCCGTCGGCACCCCGGCGGCGGCGCGCATGTGCGCGGCCTCGATGGACGCGGCGATGGAGCGGACCTGCCGTTTGACCGGCTCAAGCCCGATCATGTTCTCCAACTCGGCGAGCGCTTCTGCCACAGAGATCTCCGGAGCCCTTTCCTTGCGGGTCTCCGTCGGGTTCGCGCGCTCCGCGGCGACTGCCGTGTCGGCCGCCTGCGCAGCGGCACGCTGGTCATGGCCCGCGTGCACGGCCGCTGAGACGCCCGCTTCTTCGTCGTCTGGGACACGCCTATCGGATCTGCCAGGCCGACCCGGTCTGTCGCCCTTGTCGAACCGTTCGGGCCTGTCGTGTTTGTCGATCCGGTCTGGGCGTTCACGCCTGTCGCTGCCGGACGGGTTCTTGCGCGGCCCGGCGTTGCCGTCCCCTTTCGGGCCTGCCTGTTCCTGGACCCAGCCCGTCTCGTACGCCTCGGCGGGCACAGTGCGCCGCGCCTGGTCCCAGCGATAGGCGAGGAAAGCCAGGGCCGTGACCCAGCCGGGCGCCACACTCGCCTCCGGGAGTGGATGCGCAAGGGCTGCGGTCACCACGCCCGCTGCGCTCAGCGTGAGGAGCGCGGAACGCCACGGCGTGTAACCGCGCAGCCTGAACGCGACGAACGCCACCGGGAGTGCGAGCAAGGCCAGGAGCAGTGCGGGGCTCAGGTACGACGGGTGCCCTTCGTCCGGGTAGAGGCTTCCCAGGGGCACCGACAACGCGAGCCAGGCCACGACCACCGCGACGACCGCCATGCCCGTGGGCGAACGCAGCGTCAGATGGACGACGATGAGCAGGATCACCGAGAACGCCGCGGCGGCAAGGAGAGGCCCTTCCAGCACCACCGTGGCGGACACGACCAGAGCGATGAGCAGCAGCCCGCCCAGGAACCTCACGCCCGGGGTGACCTGGAAGTAGCGCCATCGCAGGCGCTCGAAGAGATCCCGCGCGGCGGCATCCTTCGCCGGGCGGGAGCGGGACCTGCCGAACAAAGCCATCAGAAGCGAGTAAAGCGCAGGACCGCCCGGAACGGGACTCCCCGCGCCCTGTTCGTTGGCTCCGGTACGCCTGCCTGGTGCGGAACAGGCAAGACCTCCGTCCCGAGACCAGCCCATTTGTAGTGTCCGGAAGTGGACGGCCGCTGCGATGATGGGCGCATGCCGACCGACCCCACGCACGCCCTGCCCGGACTGGACCCGGGCCCTGCCGCCGCCAAGGAGATCTCGCGTGTCGCGGGCTACGAGATCGAGGACGAGCTCCGGGCCATGTCGTCCGGGAGCCGCCGTCCCGCCACGATCGCCGGAGTGGACGAGGTGGGACGCGGCGCCTGGGCGGGCCCAGTCGTGGTGTGCGCGGCGGTCACCGACCTGACGCCGCCGCCGGTCCTCCGTGGGCGCGGCAAGAGGACGGTCAGCCTCACCGACTCCAAGCTCCTCACCGAAGCCCACCGCGAGTCGTTCGCCGAGGTGCTGCCGGGTTGGCTCGCAGGCCACGCCATCGGCGCGTCCAGTCCCGAGGAGATCGACGAGGTCGGCATGACCAAGGCGTTGCGGCGTGCAGCGATCCGCGCGCTGGAGTCGCTGCCCGTCCCGCCCGACGTGGTCATCCTGGACGGCAAGCACGATTTCCTAAGCCGACCCTGGCGAGTGCGCTGCGAAGTCAAGGCCGACCAGAGGTCCGTCACCGTCGCGGCCGCCTCCGTCTTGGCGAAGGTTCACCGTGACCGGTTGATGGCAGAGCTCGACGCGGAATTCCCCGGATACGGATTCGCGGACAGTGCGGGTTATCCATCGCCTGCCCACCAGAAGACTCTCGAGGAGTCGGGGCCGACGCCGCATCACCGGCTGTCGTGGTCCTATCTGGACGACCTTCCACGCTGGCGGCATCTCAAGAAGCACCGTGACCCGCTCGCAGGAGAAGGGCAGCTCAGCCTTCTGTAACCCCTGCCCGGCGTCCGGGCATGAGTCATCCTCGCCGACTCGGGTAGGGCGGGCCACGACAGGAGGTACATGCCATGGACACCGTCGTGAAGAAGCTGCTGCACGAGTCCGGCGAAACGTTCGCCGAAGAGGCCGGCATACCGCTGAAGGACCAGCCGGCCGCGCTTTTCAAGCTGCTCGTCCTGGCCAACCTGCTGAGCGCGCGCATCTCGTCCGACATCGCCATGGCGGCGGCCCGCGAACTGTTCGAGGCGGGCGGCGGGACACCGCGCGGGATGAGCAAGCTGACCTGGCAGGAACGCGTCGACGCGCTGGGCCGCGGCCACTACGTCCGCTACGACGAGAGCACCGCGTCCCGCCTCGGCGACACCGCCGAGATCGTCCAGGACAAGTACCAGGGCGATCTGCGGCGGCTCGCCATCGAGGCCGGACGCGATCCGCGGAAGGCGGCCGAACTGCTCCAGGAGTTCCCCGGCATCGGCCCCACGGGCGTGGACATCTTCTGCCGTGAGGCCCAGTCCATCTGGCCCTGGCTGCGCCCCTACATCGACGGCCAGGTGCGGAAGGGCGCCGAACGGCTCGGCCTGCCCACCGACGCCGGCGAGCTCGCCTCCAAGGTGCCCGACAAGGACCTCGCGCGGCTCAGCGCGGCACTCGTGCGGGTGGCCCGCGACAAGAAGCTCGCCGACGCGGTGAAGGCCGCGTGAGCCGCGCGGAGGGTCACCGCCGGAGGGGTCGCGACGCGCGGAGGGTCACAGCTCGACGATGACCTCGTCGACCGGCTTGCGGGTGATGTCGGGGACCATCGCGTCGTCCGCCGGGTAGCCGACCGGGATCACCACGTACGCGCGTTCCTCCGGCGGACGGTCGCACACCTCGTTCAGGAACTTCATGGGGCTCGGCGTGTGCGTGAGGGTCGCCAGACCCGCCTGGTGCAGTCCGGCCAGGAGGAACCCTACGGCGATGCCCACCGACTCCTTCACGTAGTAAGGCCGCGGGGTCTCCGGACCCTTGTGCACCTCGAAGACGATGATGACCGCTGGGGCGTCCTCCAGGAACGGCTTGCGCCAGTCGGTGCCCAACGGCGCCAGCGCTTCGAGCCACTCCTGCGAGGCGCGCCGCTCGTAGAACTCCCGCTCCTCCTGCTCTGCGGCCTTCCTGAGCCTCCGCTTGCGTTCGGGGTCGGTGACGACCACGAACCGCCAGGGCTGAAGGTTGGCCCCGCTCGGGGCGGTCGCCGCCGCACGGATCGCGTGCTCGATGACGTCCGGTGGCACTGGACGGCTGGAGAAGTCGCGCACGGTGCGCCGCAGCGTCATCCTGTCGGCGAACGCCTGGACGCGCTCGACCGCCTCCTCCTGCGGAACGTCGAAACGGGGTGCTGGGACGACGGGGTACTGCCGCTCAGAGCTCATGCGACGTTCCTACCCTTGGCGCCGGGCCCGGGACAATCGGCAGCATCAGCCAACGTTCCGGACCCTTCCCAGTAATGCGCGACGGGGTCGTTCAGTCCTTGCCGCGTGAGGCGACCCATTCCAGGTTCCAGCCGTACGCCTGGTCGACCGACATCTTCCCCCAGCGCGGACGTCCGGGAGGCGGCAGGATGAACCGGCCCTCCCTGCGGACGACCAGTTCGCCGTTCACGTTCTCGATGAGCGCGAGGACGGCGTCGCGGGACGCGTCGACGCAGTCGTCCATCCGCATGTCGATCGGCGACGCGCCCACCGGGAACAGCGTGGCGATCGCGTCCAGGCCGCGGAAGTCCTCGGCGCCGTCGTAGATCTCGGCGAACACCAGGATCCGCTTGAAGTCCGCGGTGTGGTCGAGGTTGATGTGAAGGTTCTCACCCGACTCGACCGCTCCTGTCCGGTCGTCCTTGTCGAGCTTGATGTAGGGCGGGCGGTCCAGGGCGCCCATGTCGCCGAGCGCGTGGATGATCCCCTTGCGGCCGTCCCGGAGCTCCCAGAGGCAGCACAGGTCCAGGTCGAGGTCGACGCCGCGGCGGAGCTTGCCGAGCCGTCCCTTGGCGACGCCCGCCCGCGCGGTCCAGTTCAGGTTCACCCGCATGTACCCGGACGTCGCGCCGTGCTTGGTGAGCGACACCGACGGAGAGTTCTTGGTCAGCGAAATAGTGCCGCCGCCCTGCTGAGGCTGGGGTTGCGCCTGCTGGGGTTGCGCCTGCTGCTGGGGCGGCGGGGGCGGCACGTACTGACCGCCAGGCGGCGGTGGCGGAGGCGCAGGCGGCGTGTACTGGCCCCCTGGCGGCGGTGGCGGCGGTGGGGGTGCGTACTGGCCGCCGGGAGGCGGCGGAGGCGCCGTCTGCGGCTGCGGCGGCGCAGGAGGAGCCGGAGGAGCGGGCGGGGCGGGAGGCGGCGGAGCCGCGGCCTTACTGGGCTCGTCCTCCACCGAAATCCCGAAATCGGTCGCAAGGCCGGCGAGGCCAGAGTCGTACCCCTGGCCGACGGCACGGAACTTCCACGCGCCCTGCCTCCGGTACAGCTCGCCTAGCACGAACGCCGTCTCGGTAGTGGCGCCCTCGCTGTTGAACCGCGCGACCTCCGTCCCAGCCGCCGCGTCGACCACGCGCACGTACAGCCCCTGGAACTTGCCGAACGCGCCTCCGTCCGAGGACGCCGCGACGACGATCCTGTCGATGGCGGGCTCCACGCGGTCCAGGTCGATCGACAGGACGTCCAGGACGGTCGGCCCCTGCTGTTTGCCGTCGTGGCGGACCGCTCCCGACTTGTGCGCGGGCTGGTTGTAGAAGACGAAATCGTCGTCCGAACGCACCCGTCCCGTGTCCGCGAGCAGGAGCGCGGACGCATCCGCGTCGGGCACGCCAGGACCACTCTGCCAGCCGAGCTCGACCCGGACCGAGGGAACCGGCACCGCGGTGTTGGCGCCCTTCTGCAACGACATGAACGCTCCTCATCATCGATCGATGTCCTCAACCTACGGGCCGTCGCGCGGCCTCGCGACCTGCAATTGAGGGACGCGCCGAATCGTCGGGGAGTTCCGGCCTGGCCGTCGACTGCGTTTCGGCAGCCTGTTCGCCGTGAACCTTGGCCGTTCCGGGGGGTGTGTGGCACGAATGCGTCAGGGGACGCGGGCCGTCCATTCCGGCGTGCTGAACTTGTCCGTGACGTACTTGCGGGCGAGCCGCAGCTCGTCCTCGCTCACCTGATCGCCGACCAGGCCGTACCGGGTCCGGAAGTGCCCGATCATGCGGTCGATGATCTCCTCCCGGGGCAGGCCGGTCTGGCGGCGCAGCGGGTCGACGCGCTTGACCGCGCTGGCGATCCCCTTGTCGGAGATCTTCTCCCGGCCGATCCGCAGCACCCGCAGCATCTTCTCCGCGTCGATGTCGTACGCCATGGTCACGTGGTGCAGGACCGCCCCGGCGGCGAGCCGCTTCTGCGCCGCACCCGCGATCTTGCCCTGGTCGGACGCGATGTCGTTCAGCGGCTGGTACCACGCCTTGATCCCGAGCCCGCCGAGCGCGCCCAGCACCCAGTCGTCCAGGAACGCGTAGCTCTCCGCGAACGACATGCCCGCCACCAGCGTCTCCGGCGCGTACAGCGAATAGGTGATCGTGTTGCCCGGTTCGATGAACATCGCGCCGCCGCCGCTGATGCGGCGCACCACGTCCACCCCGTGCCGCTCCGCCGCCTCGGCGTCGACCTCGTTGCGCAGCGACTGGAAACTGCCGATGACCACCGCGGGCGACGCCCATTCCCACACCCGCAGCGTCGGCGGACGCCGTCCCGCGCCGACCTCCTCGGCGAGGACCTGGTCGAGCGCCATGTGCAGGGCCGGTTCCTGAGGCGGCTCATGGATCAGCCGCCAGTCGTGGTCGCGCCAGTCGGACGCGCGCGCGACAGCGCGCCGCACAGCGATTCCTACGGCCTCCGCAGTGATTCCCAGCATCACCGTGCCTTGCGGTAGCCCGGCTTCCACGCGCGCGCCCATCGCCTTCGCGTCGAGCCCGGCGGGGAGGCCGTCCAGGACGGCGTTGATTGCCTCCAGTGCGCGGTCCGGTTCCAGGAAGAAATCGCCGCTGATCCTCGGCTCGCGCAACAGCCCGTCCACGACGTCCACGTCGGCGACGACGAGCTTGCCACCGGGGACCTTGTACTCACCGTGCATCACATACAGTCGAACCCCGCCGTCCTACCGCTGATTCCGCCGTTCGGCTTGGCGGACGGGCCCCTGGGAATCGTTACGGGTGGCGGTCGTGGGAAGGACGGTGCCGGTGAGCAATCTCGACGTAAGGCCGAAGCCGGTCGAGTGCGGTGGACGCGACGACGTGCCAGGCCGTCCCGTGCATGAACTCCTGCCCCCGCGACGTGTGCCGCTCGGTGAGAGCACGGTCGTCCGGCGGCTGCTGCCCAGCCTCGGACGGCGGATGGTGGGCGCCTGGTGCTTCGTCGACCACTACGGCCCGGACGACATCACCGACGAGCCGGGCATGCAGGTGCCGCCGCATCCGCACATCGGGCTGCAGACGGTGAGCTGGCTGCACGACGGCGAAGTACTGCACCGCGACAGCCTGGGCAGCCTGCAGACCGTCCGTCCTAGGGAACTCGGGCTGATGACGGCGGGACGGGCCATCGCGCATTCGGAGGAGTCACCGCGCGACCATCCGGCCATCCTGCACGGCGCCCAGCTGTGGGTGGCTTTGCCGGACACCCACCGGCACACCGATCCCGCCTTCGAGCACCACGCCGACCTACCCGTCGTGCAGAAACCCGGCTTCGGAGCGACCGTCATCCTGGGGGAACTGGACGGAGCCGCCTCGCCCGGCACGGCCTTCACACCGATCATGGGCGCGGACATCACCCTGGCGGACGGCGCCGAAGCGCGGCTGCCGGTCGAGCCCGACTTCGAGTACGCCGCGCTCACG
The DNA here is from genome assembly GCF_004348735.1 of Actinomadura sp. KC06. Classification (GTDB taxonomy): domain Bacteria; phylum Actinomycetota; class Actinomycetes; order Streptosporangiales; family Streptosporangiaceae; genus Spirillospora. The sequence goes on along the minus strand of NZ_SMKT01000026.1, from coordinate 19,955 downwards.
ATGACCGGCATAACGGAGATCGACGGATTGCGGGTGGAACCCGGCTCGATGCTGTACCTCGGGTGCGGCCGCCGCGAGCTGCCGCTGAGGGCGGCCGACGGCGCCGGCGGGCTCGTGCTGCTGGGCGGCGAGCCGTTCGAGGAGAAGCTCGTGATGTGGTGGAACTTCGTCGCCCGGACGGGCGACGAGATCGGCCGGGCGCGCCAGGACTGGATGGCGGGCGACCGTTTCGGCGTGGTCCGCGGCTACGACGGGCCGCCCATCCCGGCGCCGGCCCTGCCCGCCACTCCCCTCAAGCCCCGCGGCCGCACCCGCTGACCGTCACCACCGGCGGGCGCTAGAAACTCGGTTCGTGGCGGACCGGGAAATTCACCGAGTTCGCGATGAAGCACAACTCGTTCGCCCGGTGATGCAATTCGGCGGCGCGGGCGGCCTGCCCGGGATCGGCCAGCGTCGCCCGGGGACGGAGGACGACCTCCTCGAACCGTCCGCCGCCGTCCGCGGTCTCGACCATGGTGCCGAGCGGGGTGTCCTCGTACGCGGTGACCACGATCTTCTCGACGGCGCACAAATGCAGGAACCACAGCATGTGGCATTCCGAGAGGGACGCGACGAGCAATTCCTCCGGATTCCACCGCGCGGGGTCGCCGCGGAAACTCGGATCGGCGCTGCCCTGGATCAGCGGTTTGCCATGCGCACGCACGTCATGGGCCCGCTCATAGGCACGGTAGGAACTCGTCCCCGTCCCGGTGTTGCCCGTCCAGGTCACCGACACCTCGTACTGGTGGCTCTTCACTCTCGGCTCACTCTCCCTCGCAGGCGGCGGATGGCTAACACAAAGGTAACGGCGCTCTCACGACACTCGCGATCATGCAGTCCAAGGCCGCACGACCGCACCCATGAGACGCGCACGGCTACCCGTCATCGCCAGGAGACGCGCAGGGCTCCTTTTCGCCGTCCTGCTCTCGGCGGCCGCCGTGCTCGTGGCCGGTTCTTCGACATTCGTGTACGAGCCCGCACCCGTCCCTACGATTGCGGTGACGACGCCCATTCCGCGAAAGAGGCCCACGCCCACGTTCACGCCCACGCCCACGTTCACCGCCGCGCAACGCGAAGCGCTCACGCGAACTCTCCGTGACTATCTCGACGGCCGTCCGGGCAGCCTGTCGCTTTCGGTACGCGACCTGACCACTGGCATCTCGTACACCTACGGGAAGGGCCTGCGAACAGCGACGGCCAGCATCGTCAAGGTCGATATCGTCATGGCTCTGCTGCTCAAAGCGCAGCGCCGCGAACGTCCGCTCACGTCCGCCGAGAAAGGCTTGGCAGAGCGCGCGATCACGCTGAGCGACAATGCCGCCGCGACCGCGCTCTGGCACGCCATCGGCGGATCCGCCGGCCTAGCGTCCGCCAATGAGGAACTGGGCCTTCGCGACATCGACCCTGGCCCCGGCGGCGCGTGGGGTTCCACAACGACGAGCGCCGCCGACCAGATCCGGCTGCTCACCGCGCTCGTCTCGCCGGACAGCCCCCTCGGCCCGGACGCGCGCCGCTACGTCCGCCGCCTGATGCGGGACGTCGCGCCTGACCAGGCATGGGGCGTGAGCGCCGCGGGCGACGACGCCGAGATCAAGAACGGCTGGCTGCCCCGCGACGCCCACGGCGGCCGCTGGACGGTCACCAGCATCGGCATCGTCCAGAAGGCAGGCCACCGGTACCTCATCGCCGCCGTCTCCGAACGCCACCCCACGATGCAGGACGGCATCGAAGCCATAGAGCACACCGCCGAAACCGTCACCGAGGCGCTGACCAAAACCGCCCCGACAGAACGATGACGCACCGCTCCCGAGGCGCATGGCACCTGCTCTCACCTGCACCGGTCGCCGAATCCGCGTGAAGGCCGTCATACTCTCCGATCGAACCGGGGATCACCGCACCCAAGGAGCGACGGCATGCGTCCTCGACCGTTGTACGACGTCGTGGCAGTCCTCGCGCGGCTCGGCGTGGGCCTCGTGTTCATGGCGCACGGCTGGCAGAAGATCGAGGCGGGCATCACCGCGACGGGCCGCTCGTTCGACGACCTCGGCGTCCCGCTCCCGACGGCCGCCGCCGTCTATGCCGCCTTCGCCGAACTGCTGGGCGGCGCCGCGCTGATCGCCGGGCTCGCCCTGCCGGTCACCGGCCTGCTGCTGTTCGCGGACATGGTCGGTGCGTTCGTGTTCGTCCACGCGGGCGAGGGCCTGTTCCTGGTGGACGGCACGACGGTCGAGAACGGCTACGAACTCGTCCTCGTCCTCGGCCTGGCGAGCCTGCTGTTCGCCGCGGGCGCCGGCGGACGGCTGACCCTCGACCAGTGGATCGTGACGAAGCGGCTGCGCCGTACGGACGACGACGAGGAAGACGCGGCGAGCTTCGTGAAATCGCTCCGCCAGGCCGAAACCCAGTCCGAGACGATGAAGCAGCCCCGGAAGCACCGGGCCCGGCGATCGGCGAAGAACCCGCCGCCCGCCGAGGCGTCCGCCGAACCCTCCGCAGCCGAGGGCTCCGAGGATGACCTGCTCGTCGCCGGCCCCCGCAAGGCGGCGCGCAAGCACCGCGCCCGCGGCGCCCGCCCGGCCGAAACCGCCGAGACCGCCCCGGCCGACGACAAGAACGACGCGACCTGACGAACGAATCCCCCGCCCGCCGGGTGCGCGGCGGGCGGGGGACGGCTCAACGCGGGTGCCACAAGCCGCCCGCCTCAGTGATCAGCTGCAGCCGCTGGTGGAGCCGCAGCCCTCGCAGACGTAGCAGCTGCCCGCCGGGCGCATCTTCGTGCCGCAGGTGAGGCAGAGCGGCGCGTCCGCGGTGCGTCCCTGGCGCGACTCGATGACCTCCATGGACGACCGCGCCTCCCCCGCGGGCGCCGCCGCCACCGGCGCGGGACGGGCGATCGCGGCGGACTGGGCCAGGGACTCGTGGTCGACCTCGTCCTCGGAGTGCAGGGCGGCGGGGTCCTCCCCGTTCGCCTGCATGGCGCGCTCGTCCGCCGTCAGGATGCCGAGACCCGCCCGCTCCTCGAACGGAAGGTGGTCCAGCGCCAGGCGGCGGAAGATGTAGTCCATCACCGAGGTGGCCATGCGGATGTCGGGGTCGTCGGTCATCCCGGCGGGCTCGAACCGCATGTTGGTGAACTTCTCCACCCACGTCTCCAGCGGGACGCCGTACTGCAGGCTGATGGAGATCGCCATGGAGAACGCGTCCATCACGCCGGCGAGCGTCGAGCCCTGCTTGCCGAGCTTGAGGAACACCTCGCCGACGCCGTCGTCCGGGTAGGACGAAGCGGTCATGTAGCCCTCGGCGCCCGCGACGGAGAAGCGCGTGACGGTCGCCGGACGCTGCTTCGGCAGCCGCCTGCGGACCGGACGCGTCGCCCCGGCGGCCTCCGCCGGCGCCTCCTTGGCCTCCTCCTTCTTGCCTGCCGCCGACAGCGGCTGGCCGACCTTGCAGTTGTCGCGGTAGATCGCCAGGGCCTTCAGGCCGAGCCGCCACCCCTCGAAGTACACCTTCTCGATGTCCTCGACGGTGGCCTGCTCCGGCATGTTCACCGTCTTGGAGATCGCGCCGGACAGGAACGGCTGGACGGCCGCCATCATCCGGACGTGCCCCATCGGGCTGATCGCCCGCTCGCCCATCGCGCAGTCGAACACCTCGTAGTGCTCGGTGCGCAGGCCGGGGGCGTCCATGACGTGGCCGTGCTCGGCGATGTACTCGACGATCGCCTCGATCTGCTCCTGCTGGTAGCCGAGCTTCTCCAGCGCGCGCGGCACCGTCTGGTTGACGATCTGCATGGACCCGCCGCCGACGAGCTTCTTGAACTTCATCAGCGCGAGGTCCGGCTCGATACCGGTGGTGTCGCAGTCCATCATCAGCCCGATCGTCCCCGTCGGCGCGAGGAGCGAGGACTGGGCGTTGCGGTAGCCGTGCTTCTCGCCGAGCTTCAGGCACTCCTGCCACTGCTTGGCGGCGGCCGCGTGGATCTCCTTGTCGATCGCGTCCAGCGTGCGGATGCCGTCGTTGGCGGCGGCGTGCTTGCGCATGACGCGCTTGTGCCCCTCGGCGTTGCGCGCGTAGCCCGCGTACGGGCCGACGACACCAGCCATCTCCGCCGAGCGGCGGTAGGCGACGCCCGTCATCAGCGACGTGATCGCCGCGGCGAGCGCCCGTCCGCCCTCGGAGTCGTAGGCGTGCCCGGACGCCATCAGCAGCGCGCCGAGGTTGGCGTAGCCGATGCCGAGCTGCCGGTAGTCGCGGGTCGTCTCCGCGATCTTCTCCGTCGGGAAGTCGGCGAAGGTGATCGACACGTCCATCGCCGTGATGATCAGCTCGGTGAGCTTGACGAACCGCTGGACGTCGAACGTCCCCGCGTCCGTGAGGAACTTCAGCAGGTTGATGCTGGCGAGGTTGCAGGACGAGTTGTCGAGGCTCATGTACTCCGAGCACGGGTTGCTCGCGGTGATGCGCCCGGTCTCGGGGTTGGTGTGCCAGTCGTTGATCGTGTCGTCGTACTGGATGCCGGGGTCGGCGCACTCCCAGGCGGCCTTCGCCATCAGCCGGAAGAGGTCCTTGGCCTTGACGGTGTCGACGACCTCGCCGGTCATCCGGGCGCGCAGGCCGAACTCGCCGTCCGACTCGACGGCGTGCATGAACTCGTCCGACACCCGGACGGAGTTGTTGGCGTTCTGGTACTGGACGCTGCCGATGTCCTTGCCGCCGAGGTCCATGTCGAACCCGGCGTCCCGCAGCGCGCGGATCTTGTTCTCCTCGCGCGCCTTGGTCTCGATGAACTCCCCGATGTCGGGGTGGTCGACGTCCAGCACGACCATCTTCGCGGCCCGCCGCGTCGCGCCGCCCGACTTGATCGTCCCGGCGGACGCGTCGGCCCCGCGCATGAACGAGACGGGACCGCTCGCCGTGCCGCCCGACGACAGCAGCTCCCTGCTGGACCGGATGCGCGACAGGTTCAGGCCGGCGCCGGACCCGCCCTTGAAGATGACGCCCTCTTCCTTGTACCAGTCGAGGATCGACTCCATCGTGTCGTCCACCGACAGGATGAAACACGCCGAAACCTGCTGCGGCGACTTGGTGCCGACGTTGAACCAGACCGGCGAGTTGAAGCTGAAGAGCTGGTGGACGAGCGCGTACTTCAGTTCGTGATCGAAGATCTCCGCGTCCTGCTCGGTGGCGAAATAGCCCTCCTTGAGCGCCGTGTCGGTGTACATGCGGACGACACGGTCGACCAGTTGCTTCAGGCTCCATTCGCGCTGCGGCGTGCCGACCGCGCCGCGGAAGTACTTGGACGTGACGATGTTGACGGCGTTCAGCGACCAGAAGTCGGGGAACTCGACACCGCGCTGCTCGAAGTTGACCGAGCCGTCGCGCCAGTTGGTCATGACGACGTCACGACGTTCCCAGCGCAGCTCATCGTACGGATGCACGCCGGGCGTGGTGAAAATGCGCTCGACCTTCAGCCCTTTGCGGCCCCCCTTGCCGCGCCGTGCCGCCGAGCCGCTCACCGTCTCCGTCATGACCTTCCCCCTCTCGGGCCCACCCGCCGGGCCCTGTTCAGGAACAACCCCGCCACCGCACAGGGCATGCCCTGCGCGGAAACGCTCTTACATGTGCTGATGTGTTTCCGGAACCCGCCCCTACCGAGGCGGGCCGGACTCCCCCGAGAAACCGGTTTTCCGCAGTGTTTCGATCTCCTTGGCGAAGTCGTCCAGCGACTCGAAGCTCCGGTAGACCGAGGCGAATCGCAGATAGGCGACCTCATCGAGCTCGCCGAGCGGCCCCAAGATCGCGAGGCCGATCTCGTGCGAGGGGATTTCCGCGGAGCCGGAGGATCTGATCTCCTCTTCGACCCGCTGACCCAGCTTCGCGAGCGCATCCTCGTCGACCGGGCGGCCCTGGCAGGCCCTGCGCACCCCGGCGATGATCTTTTCCCGGGAGAACGGCTCGGTGACGCCGCTGCGCTTGGCCACCATGACGAGCACATTCTCCTGCGTCGTGAATCGCCTGCCGCATTCGGCGCACGACCGGCGACGCCGAATGGCGCCCCCGTCGTCGGTCGAACGGCTGTCGATCACTTTGGTGTCAGGGTTGCGACAGAACGGGCAGTGCACGTTAGATCCCTCCCCTGACGATAACGCTTCACACCGCTTCACGATTCCATATATAGGTGAAGTACATCGATGTGACTACTAGATGTTGTGGTCCAACGGTACGACTCACCGCAGGCGTACGCAACCTGATCTCACGCCTCATGGATCACATCCGCCGCGTACATCCAGGTCAGGTCCGTCCTCCAAGATTTCCTCCCGGGCGTGTCGTCACCCAGAGTCCCCGCCCCTCACAGAACGCAAGCACCGCCCTAAATCACCCGCTCCCGACACCAGGCAACCTCCCCATCCCCATCGCCGCCGACGTTCGACACCGTCCACTTCCCCGATACGAACTCATCGGCCGCACCACTCAGGCATCCCGGGCCCCGCCACCAAACCGCGACGCCCCCGACATCTCTCCCCCTCGACGCAACCACCGATTCGCAGATCGCCTGCCAAGGAGCCGCAGACACTCGCCCATGCCGCCGAAGTCTGGACAGTTCCGTCACCTGATCGTCTTCGGACGCCCGCCCCGCTCGACGACCACGGCTACCTGCGGCCCGCCCGGCACCGACTCGTGCGTCTGGCGTAAGGACGACAACTGGGGTGGGACGAGCCGCTCGATGTAATCGCCGGTCGAACCGGCCGTGCCGATCGCGACCAGCATCTCGCGCCTGCGCCGGGCCGGGCTCGTACGGCCGGACGACCGTTCCGGCGTTCCGCGACGGTCGCTTGCCGAGTCGGAGAACAGGTATCCATCACCATCGGCGTCTCCGGCACTTGCATCGGACGGGCGACTCAGCCTGCGGGGAGGCGGAGTTCCTGGCCAGGTTGGACGGTGGGGTCGCCGCCCAGGCCGTTGAGATCGATGATGCGTTGGACGACGACACGCGGGTCGGCCTCGGGGTCGACGTCCGCGGCAATGTTCCAGAGGGTGTCGCCGCGTTCGACGACGACCGTTCTGGCGGGCTTGGACGGGTCGTTATGGGCTTCGCGGCCGCCGGCCAGGGCACCGGGCCCCACGGTCAGCCACAGACCTATGAGCGTGACCGTCGCGGCGAACAGGACCAGGACGGCGCGTCCGCGGCGGGTCAGGCGGATCGGGGCCCGGTCACTCTGGGGTGAACCCGACATCTCTCCCCTCCTCGACGTCGAATGCATTTTCGATCGAACGCCTGTACGATGTTCTACCAGGAGGCGCCGACAAAAAGCGAGCATCACTTCGAACAATTGTTTGATCATTGGGCTCCGACGCGATAGGTTCCATGACAAGGAGTGACCGATCGAGGCGCCGGGAGGCGACGAGCGATGAGCAAGGTCCGGGAGCTGCCAGACGGCCCCATGGACGAGACGGGGCTGACGCAACGGCAGCGCATGGTGCTGGAGGTGATCCGCGACTCGGTCCAGCGCCGTGGGTACCCGCCCTCGATGCGCGAGATCGGCGAAGCCGTCGGACTGACCAGCACCTCCAGCGTGTCGCACCAGCTCCGGGCGCTGCAGCGCAAGGGTTTCCTGCGCCGCGACCCCAATCGTCCACGCGCGGTCGAGGTGCGAGTGCCGGGCGCCACGCCGGTGCGGACTGACGAGGAGGCCTACGAGGCCGCCGGAGGGCAGCCCGCGTCGTCACAGCCCGCACCCGCGTACGTGCCGCTGGTCGGACGGATCGCCGCAGGTGGGCCGATCCTCGCCGAGGAGGCCGTCGAGGACGTGTTCACCCTGCCGAAGCAGCTCGTCGGCGAGGGCACCCACTTCCTGCTGAAGGTCACCGGTGACTCGATGATCCACGCAGCGATCGCAGACGGTGACTGGGTCGTCGTCCGGCAGCAGCCGGTGGCCGAGCAGGGCGACATCGTGGCCGCCATGATCGACGGCGAGGCGACGGTGAAGACGTTCAAGCGCCGGGAGGACGGCCACATCTGGCTGTTGCCGCAGAACCCCGCGTACGAGCCGATCCCCGGCGACGAGGCGACGGTCCTCGGACGAGTCGTCGCCGTCCTCCGCAAGATGTGAACCCGCGCGGCCCCGCAACCCCGGGGCCGCGCGAGACACTCACCCGCCACATCCTGGCCGCGACAACGCACGCATCCGCGTGCCAACCACCTCCGGCAGCTGTCAAACCGGACACCGGCAGGTCACCGCGAAAGATCCCCGGCCGCACTCACCGCCAGACGGCGCCCCGGTCAGCAGACCGCAGGCATCAACGCCCCGGACGATGAACGTCCCCGCGCTTCCGACACTCGGCGGGGCCATCGAACCGGGCATCCGACAGATCGTCACAGCCGCCAGACCAAGAAACTGGCGGGCGTCGCCAACAAGCCCGACACACTCACCGGCCCTACTGCGCCCGGCCGGTAGGCCGGGCGGATCAACGCCCGCACGTTGAGCATCCCGCGCGTCCAGCCGTCCCCGGCAGGGCCACCAGAACAGACGTTCCGGAAGTCGCGCGGAAATCTCGCCGTGCCGGGCACTGAACCACGCGGTCCAATGCTGGACGAAGGGGGCTTCCGCACGTCCGGACGCCGCCAGCGGCCAACAGACCGGGCAGCCGCGGCCGCCGCCAGACCAAGGAACCGGCGATCGTTGCGATCGAGCCCGGCGGCTCACTCATCGGCCGGACGGCACCCGGTCGGTAGGCGTGTGGGTCAACGCCTGCACGTTGAGCGTGCCGCGCGTCCGGCATCCCCGGCAGGGCCGTCAGAACAGGTGTTTCGGAGGTCGCCGCGGGAAGTCTCGCCGTGCCACTGCCGAAACGTCGCGCGGGTTGAGGGGGTTGTGTCCGTCAGGTTCGGGGCGGCGGGCCTGACGGACACGGGCGTCAGCGTTTGGGGACGATGTTGACGATTTTGGGGGGGCGGACGATGATCTTGGCGATTTCGGCGCCGGACAGGGCGTCCTGGATCTTGGGGGACGCCAGCGCCAGGCGCTCCAGGTCGGCCTCGGCGATTTCCGGGGGCACCTCCAGGCGGTCGCGGACCTTGCCGGCGACCTGGACGACGCACGTCACCGACTCCTCCACCAGCAGGGCCGGGTCGGCGGACGGCCAGCCCGCGCTGATGACCGGCGCGGTCCGTCCCAGCAGGTCCCACGCCTCGTCGGCGGTGTAGGGGGCGAACAGCGACAGCACGACCGTCATGGCCTCGGCGGCCTCGCGGACGGCGGGGTCGGCGGGGCCTGGGCCGGAGTCGATGGCCTTGCGGGTCGCGGTGACCAGCTCCATGACCCGCGCGATCGCCACGTTGAACCGCTGCGTCTCGATCAGCGTGGTGGCCTCGTGGACCGTCCGGGCGGTGACGCGGCGCAGGGCCGGGTCGCCGGACGCCGGGTCCGCGCCCGGGGCGGACGAGACCTCGGTGGCGATGCGGTGCACGCGGGACAGGAACTTCGACATGCCGTGCGGGGACACGTCCGCCCAGTCGATGTCGTCCTCCGGAGGTCCGGAGAACAGGATCGCCAGCCGGACGACGTCCACCCCGAACTCGGCGATCTGCTCGCCCAGGTCGACGCCGTTGCCCAGCGACTTGGACATCGCCTTGCCCTGGTTGATCACCTGGCCCTGGTTCAGCAGCCGCCGGAACGGCTCGGTGAACTCGACCATGCCCATGTCGTACAGCACCTTGGTGAAGAACCGGCTGTACAGCAGGTGCAGGATGGCGTGCTCGACGCCGCCCGTGTACTGGTCGACCGGCATCCAGCGGCGGACCTGGTCGACGTCGAACGGGCCGTCCTCGTAGCCGGGTGAGCAGTAGCGGAAGTAGTACCAGGACGAGTCGACGAACGTGTCCATCGTGTCGGTGTCGCGCTTGGCCGGGCCGCCGCACTTGGGGCATTCGACATTCACCCAGTCGGACGCGGCGGCCAGCGGCGACGTGCCCTTCGGGGCCAGGTCGGCGCCGCGCAGGCCCTCGGGCAGCGTCACCGGCAGCTGCTCGTCCGGGACGGGCACCTCGCCGCACGACTCGCAGTGGACGATCGGGATCGGGCAGCCCCAGAACCGCTGCCGGGACACCAGCCAGTCGCGCAGCCGGAAGTTCACCGCCGCGCGGCCGGTGCCGCGCTCCTCCAGGATCTCGATGATGCGGGCGATGGCGTCGGCCTTCGTCAGCCCGTCGATCGGCCCGGAGTTGATCAGCCGGCCGTCACCGGGGGTGGCGATCCCTGTCTGGGCGGGGTCGGCCTCACCGGTGTCCACCACGATCCGGACCGGCAGCCCGAACTTCAGCGCGAAGTCCAGGTCGCGCTGGTCGTGCGCGGGCACGCCCATGATCGCGCCGTGTCCGTAATCGGCCAGCACGAAATCCGACGCCCAGACCGGGATGCGCTCGCCGGTGACGGGGTTGATCGCGTACCGGCCCAGGAAGACCCCGGTCTTCTCGCGCTCGGTGGAGAGCCGGTCGATGTCGCTCTCCCGGGAGGTCTCCTCCCGGTACGCCTCGAAGGCCGCCCGGCGCTCCGGCGCGCACACCTCCTCGGCCAGCGGGGCGTCCGGCGCCACGACGAAGAACGTCGCGCCGAACATCGTGTCCGGCCGGGTGGTGAAGATCGTCACCGGCTCGTCCCGGCCCTCGATCACCACGTCGACGTCGGCGCCGGTGGAGCGGCCGATCCAGTTGCGCTGCATCAGCAGGACGCGCTCGGGCCACTTGCCCTCCAGCTGCTCCATGTCGTCCAGCAGCCGGTCCGCGTAGTCGGTGATCTTGAAGTACCACTGGGTCAGGACGCGCTTTTCGACCAGCGTCCCGCAGCGCTCGCAGTGCCCGCCGACGACCTGCTCGTTGGCCAGGACGGTCTGGTCCTTCGGGCACCAGTTGACGTGGCCGCCCTTGCGGTAGGCCAGGCCCCGGTCGTAGAAGCGCAGGAACAGCCACTGCGTCCACTTGTAGTACTCGGGGTCGGACGTGTGCAGCCGCCGCGTCCAGTCGAACGACGGCGCGAAGCGGTGGAACGAGGACGCCTGCGTGTCGATGTTGGCGTACGTCCACTCGGCGGGGCGCGAGTCGCGCTTGATGGCGGCGTTCTCCGCGGGCAGGCCGAAGGAGTCCCAGCCGATGGGGTGCAGGACGTTGAAGCCGCGCTGGAACCAGTACCGCGCGGGGACGTCCCCGATGGCGAACGCCTCCGCGTGCCCCATGTGCAGGTCGCCGCTGGGGTAGGGGAACATGTCCAGCGCGTAGCGGCGCTCCCGGCCGTCGTCCTTCTCATCGGCCGCGAACGGTTCGAGCTCTGCCCAGCGGGCCTGCCACTTGTCCTGAACCGCCCGGGGGTCGTAGTGCTCGTCGCTGCTCACGCTTCCAGACTCCGGTTTCTTGCTCGCTTGCTGGCTGCAAATGGTCGTGGCCGTCCGCTGACATGAAACGACCCCTCGCGCAGGAGGGGCCACCACGTTGACGTCAGTCCGTCAACGTGGTCGTTCGAGGAGCAGCCGTGCCGACATACATCAAAGGGTAGCGCAACCGCAAGCCCTCCCGCGGGCCTTAAAGCACATGCGCAGAGGCTCGCGCTGAGGCCGAGGAATTGACCGCGGCGGCTGCGGTCGGTCAGTGGCCGGACTCCTGGCGGGCCAGCGAGATGACGCCGGTCACCTGGACGCGGGTGAGCTGGAGGTCGGCGCCGACGGCGGACAGGGTCTCCTCCTCGGAGACGCTGAGCGGGCCGTCCACGAGGGCGATCTCGGCGGCGGCGCGCAGGATGCTCTCGCGCGCCTCGGGCGCGAGGGCCGAGGCCGCGTGGCCCATCTCGACGCGGACCTCCTCGAACGGACGGCCGAGGTCGGCGTTCAGGGCGGTGTCCTCGTAGGCGGGCTCGCCTGCCTGCCGGACGACGGCGACGGCGCGCGAGCGGGCGGCCGCGTTGGTGTAGTCGCCGGAGCGCAGGACCTGGGCGATCGCCATGCGCAGGAGCATCGCCGGCATCTGCGCGAGCTGCGCGGTGGTCGGCACGTCGAGGACGCCGGGGTTCCAGCGCCCGTGGCACGTGTCGCATTCGATGAATTCGCCGCCCGTCTTCGTCAGCGGGATGACGGGGATGAAGAACAGGGTGAAGAAGTTGCGTCCCTGCCGGCGCCGGTAGTCGCGGTCGCCGCCGCAGTCGGGGCAGTGGAAGATTCCCCTGGTCAGGGTGAAGAAGACCACCCGCCAGCCGAAGATGATCAAGATCGCGCGCCTTTCTCGGTGAAGCCGCACATCGTAACGGTGCCGGGGCGGGGAATGTGGTGAGACCCGGGAGCGGGGCCGGAGGGCGGGATCCGGACGTGGAATCGGGGGTTGACGCGGCGGGCGTCCATCCCTCATCCTCGATCTAATAGGAAGGTTTCCTATAAGAACCCTTCCGACTCCCAACCGTAGCACCGTCCGCCCGTCCGCCGATCACCCGTCCGCCCCGCGGCTACCGACTCCGTCCGACCAAGGTCGCCTCCACCCCCGCCAGGAGACCGAGTATGCCCGCCAAGCTCCGTCCACCCCGGAAACGGACGCTCGCCCTCGCGGCCGTCGCGTCCGCCGGGCTGACCGTGGCGACCGCCACGCCGGCCTTCTCGCACGGCTATACCAACGCTCCCATCAGCCGCGCCCTCTTCTGCAAGATGGGCACCGCGAAGAACTGCGGCGGCGTCCAGCACGAGCCGCAGAGCATCGAAGGCCCGAAGGGGTTCCCGGAACGCGGGCCCCGGGACGGCACGATCTGCGGCGGCGGCGGTTTCGCGCCCCTCGACGACCCGCGCGGCGGCCAGTGGCCGGCGAACAAGCTCACCGGCGGCCAGGCCTTCACCTTCAAGTGGACGCTCACCGCCGCGCACGCCACGACCTCCTGGCGGTACTTCATCACGAAGGACGGCTGGGACCCCACCAAGCCGCTCACCCGCGCCGCGCTGGAGCTGGAGCCCTTCCTCCAGATCAACGACGGCGGCAAGCGGCCGCCGAACAACGTCTCGCACCAGGGCACGCTGCCGAACAAGCAGGGCAGGCACCTGATCCTGGCCATTTGGGACATCCACGACACCGGCAACGCCTTCTACCAGTGCTCGGACGTGGAGTTCAGCTGACAGACCATCCCCCGCGGGCCGCGTCGCTCTCCGTCGCCCGCACCTGAGGGACCGGGCGGGACCGCGCTCCCGCCCGGTCCCTCCTTCTTTCCGGGTCATACGCCTTCGTGGCACTCCGTCTTCCCGGGGCTCCGTCCTCCCCGGCCCACCTTTCTCCCAGGTCTCCACTTCCCCGGGTGTTTCCGCCTTTCCCCAGCCCAGGGGATGGCGCGGGCGGATGTCGATGCAGCAGGATGTGCGGAACGGTTTCGTACACTCGCCGGTAACTAACCGGCCGGTCACCATTCCGCGCGAGGAGTGCCATGCTCAACCTGTCCGTGCTGCTGGAGGACGCCGCCAGGGAGACGCCCGATCGCGACGCGGTCGTGTTCGGCGACATCCGGCTCTCCTACTCGTTCATCGACTCGGTCGCGAACCAGGTCGCGAACCTGCTGCGGTCGCGCGGCATCCGGCCGGGCGACAAGGTGGCGCTGTCCTGCCCGAACCTCCCGTACTTCCCGATGGTGTACTTCGGGGCGCTCAAGGCCGGCGCGGTGGTCGTCCCGCTGAACGTCCTGCTCAAGCCGCGGGAGATCGCCTACCACCTGGACGACTCCGACGCGAAGGCGCTGTTCTGCTTCGAGGGGACGCCGGAGCTTCCGCTCGGGCAGATGGGACACGCCGGGTTCGAGCAGGCCGAGAACTGCGAGCACCTCTTCCTGCTGCCGGCCGACCCGGCGGCGGCCGAGTCCCCCATCGAGGGCGCGGAGCTGTTCTGGGCGGCGCTCGGCGGGCAGCCGAACACGTTCGAGACCGAGCAGACGGAGCCGAGCGACACCGCCGTCATCATCTACACCAGCGGGACCACCGGCCAGCCGAAGGGCGCCGAGCTCACGCACAACAACCTGCTGATGAACGCGATGGTGGACGACACGCTGTTCTACCGGACGCTGCACGACACGTCGCTGGTGACGCTGCCGCTGTTCCACATCTTCGGGCAGACGTGCGTGATGAACGTCGGGATCTACCGTCGCGCGACGCTCATCATGCAGGCGAGGTTCGACGCCGAGCAGGCCGTCCAGCTGATGGTCAAGGAGAAGGTGAACATCTTCGCGGGCGTCCCGACGATGTACTGGGGGCTGCTGACCCACGACACGTCCGACGAGGACATCGCGACGATCCGGGAGAACCTGCGGGTCGCGGTGTCGGGCGGCTCGGCGCTGCCCATGGAGGTCCTCAAGGGGATCAAGAAGAAGTTCGACGTGGACATCCTGGAGGGGTACGGCCTGTCGGAGACGTCGCCGGTGGCCTCGTTCAACCGTCCGGACCGTCCGACCAAACCCGGTTCGATCGGCCTGCCCGTGTGGGGCGTCGAGATGGCGCTGATCGACGACGAGTGGAAGCAGATCGAGGGCGAGGGCCCCGGGGAGATCGCCATCCGCGGGCACAACATCATGAAGGGCTACTACGGCCGCCCGGACGCGACCGCCACCGCGATCAAGGACGGCTGGTTCCGCACCGGCGACGTGGCCCGCCGCGACGACGAGGGCTACTACTACATCATCGACCGCTCCAAGGACATGATCATCCGGGGCGGGTACAACGTGTACCCGCGGGAACTCGAAGAGGTCCTGATGACGCACCCGGACGTGTCATTGGCCGCGGTCGTCGGCGTCGAACACCCGTCGCACGGCGAGGAGATCAAGGCATACGTGATCCGGACACCGGACGCCGCCGTCACCGAGGACGAACTGGTCGAGTGGGGCAAGGAGCAGTTCGCCGCCTACAAGTACCCGCGGATCGTGGAGTTCCGAGACGAACTCCCAATGACCGCCACCGGCAAGATCCTCAAACGCGAACTACGCTGACCCACCCGGGCCGGGCGACCCCACCGCCCGGCCCCTCCCAAACCCCTGCCACCCGGCAGCCTGACCACCCGATCACCCAGCGGCCCGATCGCCCGGCAGCCTGATAGCCCGGCGGCCCGGTCGCCCAGCCACCAAGGGGACTGCGCCATCCGGCTCCCAGGCAGCCGCGCCACCCGTCGGCCTGTCACCTGGCCACCGGGGGGCCTAGGGGCATCTGGCCCTTAGGCAGTTCGGCCACCCGGCGGCCTGGAACACAGCGGCCCGAACTCCGAACGGCCTGGTCACCCGCCACCCGGCAGCCTCCCAGCCGCTCGGCGGTTCGGTCACCCAGGGGCCCAGTCATCCGGCCCCTAGGCAATTTCGACGGCCCGGCGACCGTTCGCCCGGCCACCCGACCACCCGACCACTCGGCCGCCTTCCGCCCAGTGCACCCGGCAACCGGCGGCCCGGTCGCCCCCGGCGGCCAGTCACCTAGCGCCCAGTCATCCGGCCACTCGGCGGCCTGGAACACAGCGGCTCGAACTCCGAGCAGCCTGGTCGCCCGGCCACCGGCAGCCACCCGGTCACCCGGCGGCCGGTCACCCGGCGGCCGGTCACCCAGGGCCTAGTCCTCCGGCCAGTAGGCAGCTCGGCGGCCCGGCGGCCTGGAACACAGCGGCCCGAGCGCCAAGCGGCCTGGTCACCCGGCCACCCGGCAGCCTTCTGCCCTGCCACCTGGTCCCGGGGTCGCTTAGTCCTCCGGTTGCCATGCCGCACGGTCGCCATGCCGCACGGTCGCTTGGCTGGCTATCAGAACGTGTAGGGCAGGCGTTTGATGCCGTTGATGAAGCTCGACTCCAGGCGTTCGGGCTCGCCGGACGCGCGGATGCCGGGCGTCCGGTGCAGCAGCTCGCGGAACAGCACGGTGATCTCACGTCTGGCCAAGTGCGCGCCGAGGCAGAAGTGTGGGCCGGGCCCGCCGAATCCTACGTGCGGGTTCGGGTCGCGCAGGATGTCGAACTTCTCGGGCTCGGTGAACACGGTCTCGTCGCGGTTGGCAGACCAGTAGTACAGGAGCAGTTTGTCGCCCTCTTTGATCTCGTGCCCGTTGAGGATGGTGTCGCGAGTGGCGGTGCGGCGCATCCAGATGACGGGCGACACGTAACGGACGATCTCTTCGACGGCGCCGGGAATGCGGGCGTCGAAGTCCTCGGTGAGCAGGGCTCGCTGGCCGGGGTCGCGGGTGAACAGGTCGAGGCCGTGTGCGATGGCGTTGCGGGTGGTCTCGTTGCCGGCGACGACCAGCAGGATGAAGAACGAGCCGAGCTCCTGATCGGTCAGCGACTCGCCGTCGATGTTGGCGTTCACGAGCGCCGAGGTGAGGTCGTCGGTCGGGTCCTTGCGGCGCTGCCGTCCGAACTCCTCGACCAGGTTCTTGAGGGTCTCGCCCGCGCCGAGCAGCGCCATCGCGACCTGCTCGGGATCGTCGGACGGGAGGTACTCGGCATCGTTGCCCGCGAGGATGACGTTGGTGGCGTCGAATACGGTCCGATAGTGCTCCTCGGCGATGCCCATCATGTCGCAGATGATCTTCAGCGGCAGCCGGGCGGCGATGTCCGCGACGAAGTCGCCGGAGCCGCCGCCCGCCCTCACGTTCTCCACGATCTGGGCGGCGACGGCCTCGACCTGGTCCTCGAACCGCTGGATCATGCGCGGGGAGAACGCCCGGGACACGATCCGCCTGATCTTGGCGTGCCGGGGATCGTCCATGCTGATCATCGAGCCGAAGTACTCGTGTAGGTCGCCTGGCATGTCCCAGATGCTGGTGGCGCCCTTGCCGGAGCAGAAGTCCTCAGGACGGCGGGACGCCTCGACCACGTCGGCGTGCCGGGTCAGGGCGTAGTACCCAGGGCCCGGCGGCACGATGACGATGTCGGGTTCCTCGAAGCGCACCAGCTCGGGATGCCAGCGCAGAGCTTTGAACGCCTCGTGCCGGTAGTCGTGGGGACGCCGCCAGAACTCCCAGTCGGTCAGGTCGATGTCATTGACCCTGAGCACCTGCCCACCACCTCGTCGCTCCGACCCTTGATTCTCTTTACAGGCAGCCTCTCAAAGGTAAAGCGACATGTGCACCTTGATCGGCCTGGGTGATCCGCCTCACACAGTCCCGCCGATCCACCGCCACCAGACCCACAACCGCGCCATCACGAAGACAGCCCCGCGCCGTGCGCAAGACCGGCCCATGGCGTCGCGCAGATTGGCCCATGGCGTCGCGCAGACTGGCCGCCGGCGCGGGAGCGTCCGTGCCGTCACGCAGACCGACCAGTGCCGTCGTGCGACGGCCACGGCTTCGGACGGACGGCGGCGCCGTCGTGCGGACAGGCCGTGACCTCGCGAGTGCGGCCGTGGCATCGCGCGGACGGGCGGCAGCCTCGTGCCAGACGGGCCGTCGCCTCGTGAGATCAGCCGTGGCGTCATGCGAGCGGCCCACGGCCTCATGCGGACAGGCCACAGCGTCATGCGCGCAGGACCGCAGCCTCCTGCGAGCGGCAATGGCGTCGCGCGGACGGGGCCGCAGCGTCATGAGCGGGCCATGGCCTCATGAGAGCAAGCCGTGGCCCGTGAGAGCAGGCGTCATGCGAGCAGGGCCGTGGCCTCGTAAGAGCGGCCAGGGCGTCGCGCGGCCGGGCCGTGGCCTCAGGCGGACGGGCCCGTGGCGTCGCGCGAGCAGGCCGTGCCTCAGGCGAGCAGGCCGTGCCTCAGGCGAGCGGGCCGGGGCGTCGCGCGAACGGGCGGGGGCGTCGCGCGGACAGGCCGCAGCCTCGTGTGCCGGACGGGCCGTCGCCTCGTGAGAGCAGCCGTGGCGTCATGCGAGCGGCCCACGGCCTCGTGCGGACAGGCCACAGCGTCATGCGAGCAAGACCGCGGCGTCAGGCCAGCGGACCGTGGCCTCATGAGAGCGGCCGCGGCGTCGCGCGGACAGGCCACGGCGTCATGCCAGCGGGCCATGGCCTCGTGAGAGCAAGCCGTGGCCTCGTGCGAGCAGGACCGCAGCGTCATGCCAGCGGGCCGCAGCCTCATGAGAGCGGCCGTGCCCGCGCGGGACGGGCCACGGCCTCGTGCGGACAGGCCGCGGCCTCATGCCAGCAGGCCGCGGCCTCATGCGAGCGGCCGTGCGTCGCGCGGACGGACCGCGGCCTCGTGCGAGCGGCCATGGCCTCGTGAGAGCAGGGCCGCAGGTCATGCCAGCAGGTGAGGGCTCGCGCGGCGCGCCCGCGCCGCGGGCCGCGGGCCGCGGGTCATGCCAGCGGGCCGTGGCCACGTGAGAGCGGCCGCGGCCTCGTGCGGACGGGTCGTGGCCTCGTGCGGGCGGGCCGTGGCGTCGTGAAGCGGGCCATGGCGTTGTTTCGGGAGGTCCTTGTGTCGTGATGTCCGCGGGGCGGGTAGCGTACGCGGCGGTTTGAGGAGGCGGCATGAGTGATGTCATGGCCGGGTCGGTCGCAGCGAACGGGTTGGACTTCGGGTACCTCACGGCAGGGCCGGCGGATGGGCCGTTGGTGCTCCTCCTGCACGGCTTCCCTGACTCGGCGCACACCTGGCGACACCTCATGCCGGAACTGGCCCGCGCCGGATACCGCGCCGTGGCGCCGTTCATGCGTGGCTATGCGCCGACGTCCGTCCCGGAGGACGGCGTGTACCAGACCGGCGCTCTCGTCGCCGACGCCGTCGCCCTGCACGAGGCCCTCGGCGGCGGCCCCGACGCCGTCGTCATCGGGCACGACTGGGGCGCCTTCGCCGCCTACGGCGCCGCGAGCATCGCCCCCGGACGGTGGCGCAAGGCCGTCACTTTGTCGGTCCCGCCGCTTCCCGTGATGACCGGTGGGTTCTTCGAATACCAGCAGCTCAAGCGCTCGTTCTACATGTTCGTGTTCCAGACTCCTCTCGCCGAGGCCATTCTGGGCCGGGCCTTCATCGAGGGTCTCTGGCGCGACTGGTCCCCGTCCGGGAAATGCGACGTTGTGGATAACGTCGACCGCGTCATGGAGTGCCTGGCCACGCCTAAGAACGTCACTGCTGCGCTCGGCTATTACCGGGCCATGTTCGACACGTCGCGGCACTCCGACCGCTACGCCGCCGAGCAGCAGGCCGTTTCCGACTCTGGCGTTGTGCCCGTCCTCTACCTGCACGGTTCCGAGGACGGCTGCGTCGGGGCGGACGTGGTCGCGCCAGGTGGCGATCTTGGAGCCGTCCTAGCGGCCCTCCCGCCCGGCTCCAACGCCGGTCTGGTGCCGGGCGCCGGGCATTTCCTGCAGCTCGACCGTCCCGCCGACGTCAACGACCGAATCCTCGACTGGCTGCCCTAGCGGACGCGCCCCCGGTGGCACGCGGCTTGCACTTGCACGTTGCATGCGCGGTCACACTGGCGTGCGCATGCATCGGCGCGTGGGCGGCGCGTCCACGGGCGTTTGGTGATGCGGGCGCGTGGGTCGACGCCCCTGCGCCGCGTGCGGGCGGACGCGGCACGTAGGCAGATGCGGGCGCGGGCACGCAGGTGGATGCAGGCGCGCGGGCCAGCGCGTGCGGAGCGCGCGGCGCGGGAGACGCACGGCACGGTCAGACGCGGGCGCGGGTACGCAGGCGGGCGCGGGCGCGTAGCCGAGCGCGTGGTCAGCGCGTGCGGGGCGCGCGGCGCGGGAGACGCACGGCACGGTCAGACGCGGGCGCGGGCACGTAGGCAGATGTGGGCGCGTGGGCGAGAGCGCGTGTCGGGCGCGTGCGGGTGCGCGGCGTGGGGACGCACGGCGTGGGCGTGGGTGCGTAGGGGAGCGCGTGTGCGGCGTGTGGGCGGACGGCTGTGCGGGCGTGGCCGTGTGGTGCGCGTGTGCGTGCGCGGCGTGGGCAAACGTGGGGGTGGGCGCGTGGGTTGAGGCGTGGGTTAGTGGAGGCGCGGAG
>NZ_SMKT01000269.1 GCF_004348735.1 Actinomadura sp. KC06 | reverse complement strand
CCGGATCCCTCCTCCACTGGACCCGCAAAATGATCGAAATCCGCCAACGCCACCCCGTCTTCGGCGTCGGCTCCTACGTCGAACTCTCCGCCTCCAACCCCTCCGTCCTCGCCTTCACCCGCGAGATAAACGGCGGGGACGCCAATCAATGGGGCGGCATGGACACGGTCCTCTGCGTGAACAACCTCTCCCGTTTCCCGCAGCCCGTCGAGCTCGATCTGCGCCGGTTCCGGGAATCCACCCCGATCGAGTGCATGGGCGGCGTCCAATTCCCGGCCATCGGCGAACTGCCGTATCTGCTCACGCTTCCCGGGCACGGCTTCTACTGGTTCCTGCTGCCGCCGCCCGCAGAGCACGACCAGGACAAGAAGTGAGGTAGCCGTGCCGCCGCTCGACCATTCCCTCGTCCGGCTCCTGGCCGGCTGGCTGCCCGGGCAGCGATGGTTCGGCGGCAAGGACGGCCCCATCGACGACCTGTCCATCGGCACCGCCACCGAACTCCGCACCGGCGACCCCGGCCTGCACCACCTCATCCTGGACGTCCGCCAGAACGGCACGACCGATCGCTACCAGGTGCTCCTCGGCGTCCGGCGCGAGCTGCCCGACCCGCTGCGGCCCGTCGAGATCGGACGGCTGTCCGGCGAGCAGGGGATCGAAGGGCATGTGTACGACGCCGTCCACGACCCGGAACTGACCGGTCCGCTGCTCGCGCACATGGCGAACGCGACGACGGTCGGGCCGCTGCGGTTCCGCCGCGCGCCCGGCGCCGAACTCCGCACGGACCTGGACGGCGTGCCCAGCGCGGCCGAGCAGAGCAACACCTCGCTGATCTTCGGCGACGTCCACATCCTCAAGCTCTTCCGCCGCCTCTCCCACGGCGTCAACCCGGACCTGGAAGTCAACCTGGCGCTCTCCCAAGAAGGCTCCGGGCACGTCCCGGCCGTCCACGGCTGGATCGAGCTGGAACCCGGGACGGACGGCGCCGGGAACGAACCGACCACCCTCGCGCTCCTCTCGGAGTACCTGCGCAGCGCCACCGACGGCTGGCAGCTCGCGCTGACGAGCGTCCGCGACTGGCTGGCGCAGCCCACGCCGCCCGGCCCGCCGGCCGGGGCGCCGTCCGGGCCCCTCGAGGCGAGCGACGCGGGCGCCGCCGGCGGCGACTTCGCGGCCGAGGCGGAGCGGCTCGGCGCCGCGACCGCCGAGGTCCACCGCGATCTCGCCGCCGCGTTCGGCGTGGCGCAGGCGCCGCCGTCCCGGGTGCGGGACACCGTCTACGCGATGAACGAGCAGCTCGACCAGGTCAGCGCCGCCGTCCCGGAGATCCGCCCGCACGCCCACGCGCTCCGCGCGGCGTTCGACGAGCTCGCGGCCGGCGCGGCGGCGCTGCCCGTCCAGCGCGTCCACGGCGACTACCACCTCGGCCAGGTCCTGCGCACCGACACCGGCTGGGTGCTGCTGGACTTCGAGGGCGAGCCCGCCCGCACCCCCGCCGAGCGCCGCGCCCCCGCGCATCCGCTGCGGGACGTCGCCGGAATGCTGCGCTCCTTCGAGTACGCGGCGCGGTTCCTGATCGCGCGGAACGGCGACCTGCCGCCGGACACGGCCGACGCGCTGGAGCTGCGCGCCCGGGCATGGGCGGAACGCAACCGGAAGGCGTTCTGCGACGGGTACGCCGCGGCGGGCGGGCACGACCCGGCCGCGCACGCGGCGCTCGTGCGGGCGTTCGAGTTCGACAAGGCGGTCTACGAGATCCGGTACGAGGCGCGGAACCGTCCGGCGTGGCTGCCCGTCCCGCTCAAGTCCCTCGCCCACCTCACCGGCTGAGCGACCGCGAGCGGCCACGCGAAGGCGATCGGTCACGCGGACGCGAGCGCGGTCAGAGGTCGATGGAGTAGTCGAGGACGACGCGGTCGGCGGGGAGCACGATGTCGCGGCAGACCTCCATCACGTCGTCGCGCGACAGCAGCCGCCGCGTGATCGCGAGGACGGGCACGCCGCGGGTCATGCGGAGCGTCTCGGCCTCTTCGGGGGTCGGCATGCGAGAACGGACGGCCTCCTCGACGCGGGTCGGCGGGCGCCCGAGATACGCGAGCTGCGCCAGCGTCCCGCCGGGCCACGGCTCGCGGGCCGGGTCGGACACGGGCGTGTCGCCGACGATGTCCCACGGCAGGTAGTTGACGGAGATCTGCTGCGGCTCGCCGCGCGAGTAGAAGACGAACCGGCGGCGGAGCAGCTCGGTCCCGGACGGCAGCTCGAACAGCGCGCCGAGCTCGTCGTCCGCCCGGACGCGGGTGAACATCCGGTCGAGCCGGTACTCCTCCCAGGTGATCTTCTGGTCGCGGGTGAACGTGGTCTCCGGGACCGCCAGCGGCCTGGTCACGGCGCGGTAGCGGTCCATCGCCACCCGGCGCGCGGGCGGGACGACCCGGACGAGCGTGCCGCCGCCGCGGCGCGTCTCGACCAGCCCCTCCCCGCGCAGCAGGGCGACGGCCTGCCGCACGACGATTTCCGAAACGCCGTGCGCCTCGCACAGGTCGGCGATGGTCGGCAGCCGCGTCCCTGGCGGAAGGCTGCCGTCCCGGATCCCCTCTCGCAGCGTGTCGGCGATGCGCAGGTAGGCGGGACGGTCCGGCACCGGCGTCACCTCCCCTTCCTTCCGGGCGCGCCTTCCGGCCGTTCGAGTAGGCGTTCGACGCGGCGTTCGATCCTGCTCCGCCCTCCCTTTGATCCATACCTTCCATGCGCTATCCGCGGGGGCACGGTCCGCTTACGGACAGCTTGACACCTCTCGGCCCGAGTAAGACTTTTGTATACAGAAGAGCGGCCTCGGGGAAAGGACGACCTTGATGGGCGACTTCGATGATCTGAAGGCGGCCATCGAGGAGGAGTTTCCGGGCTGGCAGGTGTGGCGCAGCGACGCGGGACGCTGGTACGCGACCCGCAGCGGCGATCTCACCGATGCCCAGCTACAGGCGGGATACGCGATGACGGTGGCCGCCGACGACCCGGCGGGCCTCCGCCGGCTGCTGGTCGACCAGACGCGCGAGGAGCGCGGGGAGAGGTGACGCGACGTCATGGGGAACGGTGCGGCCCGGTCCGCGTGCGGGGGCGGACCGGGCCGGGACGTTCCGGTACGGCAGGTACCTGTGGCGCTGAGGTGACACAGGAGTGGATTCCACGGTGGCGGGGTCGATGTCACCGCTGGGGCCAGGTAGACGTGGCCGCACGGGCGGCGCTAATCGGCGCGACCCCCTCGACAAAGAGTCGCGCCGTCCGTGCGGTCGCAACACGCGTCCGGCCTCCGGGCCGGACCCTCCTGACCGGGAAACTCTCAAGCTCCCGGAAACAGGTTCCCCAGGGACGTGAGATCGGCGATTCTCGGGGCACCTCTCTTGCATGGCACGGGTCACGCGCGCGGAGATCGACCGGCTCGTCGGCGGCGACCACCACGATCCGCACGGCGTGCTCGGCGCGCATCCGGGCCGGGACGGCGTGACGGTCCGGGCGCTGCGGCCGCTGGCCGAGCGCGTCGAGGTCGTCCTGCCGAACGGCGACCGGCATCCGCTCCGCCACTTCCACCAGGGACTCTTCACCGGGACGCTGCCCGCAGGCGCGTCGCTGTCGGGGGACGACGACGGCGCGGCGCCGCTCGCCGTCCCCGACTACCGGCTCGCCGTCACCTACGCGGGCGGCGGCGAGACGATCCAGGACGACCCCTACCGCCACCTCCCGACGCTCGGCGAGCTCGACCTGCACCTGATCGCCGAGGGACGGCACGAGGAGCTGTGGCGCGCGCTCGGCGCGCAGGTCCGCGGCTACGCCTCGGCGTTCGGCACGGTCACGGGGACGGCGTTCGCGGTGTGGGCGCCGACGGCGCGCGGCGTGCGCGTCGTCGGCGACTTCAACCACTGGGACGGGCGCGGGCACCCGATGCGCTCGCTCGGCTCCACCGGGGTCTGGGAGCTGTTCGTCCCCGGCGTCGGCGACGGCACGTGCTACAAGTTCGAGATCCTCGGCGCGGACGGCGTCCTGCGCACCAAGGCCGACCCTATGGCTCGGTGCACGGAACGTCCTCCCGCGACGGCGTCGCGGGTCTACACGTCGTCCTATGAGTGGGGCGACGGCGAATGGATGGACGGCCGCAAAGACCGCGACTGGCTCCACGAACCCATCAGCGTGTACGAGGTGCATCTCGGTTCGTGGCGTCCAGGGCTGGGCTATAAGGAGCTCGCCGACGAACTGACCTCGTACGTGCGCGACATGGGTTTCACGCACGTGGAGCTGTTGCCGGTCGCCGAGCACCCGTACGGACCGTCCTGGGGCTACCAGGTCACGTCCTACTACGCGCCGACCGCACGGTTCGGCTCCCCGGACGACTTCCGCCACCTGGTCGACCGCCTGCACCAGGCCGGTATCGGCGTCCTCATCGACTGGGTCCCGGCCCATTTCCCCAAGGACGAGTGGGCGCTGGCCCGTTTCGATGGCACCGCCCTGTACGAGCACGACGATCCGACGCGCGGCGAGCACCCCGACTGGGGGACGCTCGTGTTCAACTACGGACGCGCAGAAGTCCGCAACTTCCTGGTGGCGAACGCGTCGTACTGGCTAGAGGAATTCCACATCGACGGGCTGCGCGTGGACGCCGTCGCCTCGATGCTGTACCTCGACTACTCGCGCAAGGAAGGCGAGTGGACGCCCAACATCTACGGCGGCCGCGAGAACCTGGAGGCCATCTCGTTCCTCCAGGAGATGAACGCGACGGTCTACAAGCGCAACCCGGGCGTCATGACGGTCGCCGAGGAATCGACGGCGTGGCCTGGCGTGTCGCGTCCCACGCATCTCGGCGGGCTCGGGTTCGGGTTCAAGTGGAACATGGGCTGGATGCACGACACGCTCGAATACCTCCGCCACGAGCCCGTGTTCCGGCACTACCACCACAACGAGATCACGTTCTCGCTGGTGTACGCGTTCTCGGAGAACTACGTGCTGCCGCTTTCGCACGACGAGGTCGTCCACGGCAAGGGGTCGCTGCTGAGCAAGATGCCGGGCGACGCGTGGCAGCAGTTCGCCGGGCTCCGCGCCCTGCTCGCCTACATGTGGTCGCATCCCGGCAAGCAGCTGCTGTTCATGGGGCAGGAGTTCGGGCAGGGCGCCGAATGGGCCGAGGAGCGCCCGCTCGACTGGTGGCTGCTGGAGAACGCCGCCGAAGGCGCCCACCACCTGGGCATGCAGAAACTCGTCCGCGACCTGAACCGCGCCTACAAGGACGAGCCCGCACTGTGGACGCGCGACAGCGACCACGAAGGCTTCCGCTGGATCGACGGCAACGACGCCGGCGGCAACACCCTCTCCTACCTCCGCTACGGGACGTCCAAGGCCGGTTCCCAGGATGCGGCCCAGGGCGGCGATCCGCCCGTCCTGGCGTGCGTCGTCAATTTCGCAGGCAACCCGCACGAGGACTACCGGCTCGGGCTGCCGCGCGAAGGCAGCTGGCGCGAAATCGTCAACACCGACTCCTTCGACTACGGAGGCAGCGGCGTCGGCAACCTCGGACGCGTCGAGGCGACCGCCGAACCCTGGCACGGCCTGCCCGCGTCCACGGTCCTGCGCGTTCCGCCTCTGGGAGCGGTGTGGCTCGTCCCTGAATAAAGTGGCGGAATGACCACCGCGCAGCGTCTGCACATCGTCCCGTCACAGTTCATGGTGGAGCACCTTCCGAACGCGACGTTCCCCGATGACGACGAGTGGATCGCCCTAGTACGCGCCCCCGAGGGACTCACCGTGGTCAGGGACGCGTCCCCCTTCGCGGAGGCGGAACGCTGGATCGGCTTCTACGGCGACGCGAGCCACGGGCTGGAGACACCTGGAATGCTCGCCGCGATCGTCGGCCCACTCGCCGCTGCCGGAATATCGGTTTTCGTCGCGTCCACCTTCCACGCCGATCTCGTCCTCGTCCCCGAGCACCGCCTCAAGGACGCGATCACGGCGCTCCGCGACGCCGGCCACCGCGTGGAGAACTCAGCCGGAACCCTGCCCGCAGGCTAGAGGCGTTCGAGGAGCCAGCGGGGGCCGGTGACGGCGGCTCCGGCGGCCCGGCACCGGGCCTTCAGCTCCCGGTCGGCCGTCACCACCAGCTGGACGGTGTCGGGCCCCGCCTCCCGCACGAGCTCCACGATCCGGTCGTCGCCGCTGCCCGGAGCCGCCACGACCTTCACCCCGTTGGCCGGTGCGTCGGCGACACCCCTCGCCGCACCCTCGACCACCAGGACGATCTCCGGGAAGCAGCGGTCGAACGGGACGACCCCGTCCGGGACGCCCCGCACACCGGCGTCGAGGGCTTTCAGGTCGTCGCGGAGCCTGGCGTTCGCGCCCGCCCGGTCCTTCCACCAGCCGTCGGCGCGGGCGCCCACGACGTTCGCCGCGTCCACGATGAGGACGAGACCCTTCATCGCGTCCTGCAACCGCGGCCACGACCGCGCGAACGGTGCGAACAGTTTCCGGTCGGTGACTTCCTCTGCGCGCACCCATTCAGCACGGCGCGTCTCCCTCGACGCGGGCTCGACGGGAACGTGCTCGGTCAGCGAACCCATCACGGACGTGAACGACCAACCGCCGTGGTCTTCGACGCTCGTACCGTGCACCGTCACGGTCCCGACGTCGAGCGTGCACTCCTCGGACGTCTCCCGCAGGGCGCCGGTCACGGCGTCCTCATGGCTGTGCAGCGCGCCGCCGAACATGCCCCACGTCCCGCCACCGAGCCCCCACCACGCGCGCTGCTGCAACAGGATCCACAGCTGGCCGTCGGCGTCGCGATGGTAGGCGAGCAGTCCGGCCGCGCCGAAGCGTCCCCAGTGCGTGTGACCGAGGTCGCAGCCGGCCCAGCCGTCGCCGTCTCCCATGTGACGACGATATCCGCTGCCCGATCCCGGTACGGTCGATGCGTCGTCGGCACCTCCCCCGCTCAGCG
>NZ_SMKT01000268.1 GCF_004348735.1 Actinomadura sp. KC06 | reverse complement strand
CCCCCGGGGCTCCGCCCCTGTCCCCCGACGGGTTGGGCCTGTAGGGCCTCTTTCTGGCGTGCTGCACGGCGGGTCGCCTGGCCGGGAGGACCAGGCGACCCGCCGCGACTCAACGAATCGACGCCAGGGGGTGGTCAGTGTGCCTTGGCGGTGGACCGGATGGCCGTGCGGAGGGCCGTGCGGGTCAGTAGGAGGACGGGGCCGTCCGGGTCCTTGCTGTCCCGCACCGCCACCACACCCGCCGCGTCCGCCAGTTCGACGCAGTTGCCGCCGTTGGGGCCGCTGTAGGTGCTCCTGCGCCACTTGGCGTTTGTCAGGTCCATCTCTCTTCGATGACCTTTCGGATCAGTTCACGCGACATCTCCTGCGTGAGCGCCTGAGAACGGAGCTCGACCAGGGTCCTCGCTAGGTTGGACAGATCCGCCGGGTTGTCTGTGGTGATGCCTCGGATCGCTGTCTCGATGTACGCGATCTCGCTCCGATCCTCCATCGTCGCAACCACAAAGGCGCCGAGGACGCCCTCGTGCTCGCCACTAGACAACACTACTTGAACCGTGACGTTGGGCAACAAACTCAGCTCCAGGAGGTGTTCGAGCTGTTCCCGCATCGTCTCTGGCGTCCCGACGAGGTTGTAAAGCACGTGCTCGTCGAGCAGAAACAGGACCGTCAGCGGGGCTGAGTCGTCGTCCCTGGTGAGGATGGCCTGGCGGCTGATACGGGCCTCGGCGGCCTCCTGGTTGCCGCGAAGCATTGCCAAGGCGTAGGCAGGTGTTTGGGCCAGCCCGGGGATTACCGAGTTTTCCCAGCTCACCAGCATCACCGCGTCCGACTCGATCTGTGGCCAGTCGAACCAGATCGGTACCGGGTGCCCGTCCTTGTTGAGGTCCTCCCACAAACTAATGAGAGAACCGCCCGCTTCCAGGTAGTCGTCCACTGCGACAACGAACGACCGAGTGGCGCGCTTCTTCCCGTTCTCGATGCGACTGACCTGGGGACCACTCACCTTCGTCAGATGAGCGATTGTCTCCTGTTTGACGTCCTTGGCCTCTCTCAACCGGCGCATCTGACGGCCGAAAGCGACCAGGGCGGGGGACTCGCGGGGGCGTTGGCGTCGCGGGGGCATGGCTTCTACCTCTCGGCGGAATCTGTCGAATTCGGAGGCTGAACTACCACCCTCTGCCACCTATGGGCGGTAGGCGCATCGTAACCCGAAAATGGCGCACTGTGTGCTGTACGCCACACACAGTGAGGAGAGGGTCGTGGGAGATGCGGCGGAGAACCAGATGGTGGTGAAGCAGGACCTGGAGGTTGTCGCGGAGGTGCGGCGGTTCGTGCGGCTGGTCGCCGGTCAGTGGGGCATGGACGACTTCACGCCGTGCCTGATCGCGAGCGAACTCGTCACCAACGCGCTGCGGTACGCGTCCGAGGAGGACGGTGACGTGATCCTGCGCGTCGGGCGCACCGAGGACGACGCGTTGTGGATGGAGGTCCAGGACGGCACACGCGAACTCCCGCACGTCCAGGAGGCCGAAATGTTCAGCGAGGTCGGGCGGGGGCTCATGCTCGTGGACCACTTCTCTCGCTGCTGGGGCGTCCGCCCTCTTGCGGACAAGGCAGGCAAGGTCGTCTTCGCGATCATCGACCGCTCGTGAAGGCCAGCGGAGGGGCGGCGTCCCCCTGTCCGCCCCTCCGCTTCCGAACATGCCGGAAGGTGTTCTGCTAGGGGCCTTCCTGCTTCAGGTGGGGGGAGAGGGTTAGGGCCAGGTGGAGGGTCAGGCGGTCTTGGCCGTTGGTGAGGGTTAGGGACGTCAGGTCTTCGATGCGGTGTAGGCGGTGGTAGAGGGTTTGGCGGTGGATGTTCAGGGATTGGGCTGTTTTCTGGACGTTGCCTGCGAGGTCCAAGTAGGTGCGGGCTGTTTCGGCCAGGTCGGGGTGTTGGAGGAGTTTCTCGGTGCCTTTGGTTTGGGTTGTTTGGGTCAGGGAGTCGTCGCCTGCGGTGCGGAGGAGGCGGAGGACGCCCAGGGTCGTCCAGTCGCGGGTTTCGCCGGGGGCGGCGGTGCGGGCGGCTACGCGGGCGCGGAGCCAGCCCTCGTGGACGTGGTCGAGGGTGGGGCACGGGGAGTAGACGCCTGCCTGGACGGGGGCGTTGCGTTCCTCCAGGAGGCGGCGGGCTCTGTCGATGGTTGTGCGCGCTGCCGGCTGCGGGAGGACCAGGATGTGGTCGCGCTGCCAGACCGTTGTCAGGGCGGAGTGGGGGAGCAGCCAGGGGTTGAGGGGTTCTGGGCTTGGGGTCCGTAGGACGGCCACCGTGAAGGGTGGTTCGGGGGCTGCGGCTTCTGTGAGTTCTGTCGCTGCCTGGGTGCGGACGTCGGGGTGGGTGGAGAGGAGGTCGGCGACCTTCCAGCCGAGGTCGTCGCGTTCCCTGGCCTGGCGGGCCATGAGGAGGCCGGCGCGTTCGCAGAGGGGCATGGCGCGGGCCGCCTGGGTGTCGGTGATGTGCTCGGGGTCGTCCAGCAGCCAGAGGTAGCCGTAGGTGACGTTGTTCCAGCGGACGGGCAGGCAGAGGCGGCCGAGCTGGCCGACCGAGGTGTCGGCGGGGATCCGGACGGGGCCGGTGGCGCGGGCGATGCCGTGGCGCTCGAAGCGGGTGCGGACGGCGTCGGTGGCGCGGCGGTGCAGGATCGACTCCATCCGGACGGGGTCGATGGTGTCGCCGTGGGGGGCGTAGGCGACCAGGTGGAAGTCGCGGTCCTCCAAGGTCGCGGGGGCGCGGAGGAGGTCTGCCGCGTGTTCTGCGATCTCCTGGAGGTCCATCCTCGTCCTTTGTACGTTTGTATGAAGAACTGGCCTTCTGAAAGTTACGTTTGACTATACGAGGTGTCGGGCGGGTGCTCCTAACGTGCGGGGTGTTCCTCGTCGCTGGAGGGTCCGATGCTCAGTCCTTTGCTCCTCGCCGCCGCGCGCAGCCGGCGGATGCGCGGTCTCGTCACGTCCATGCCGCTGACCAGGGGTGTCGTCGACCGGTTCGTCGCGGGGGAAGATCTGGACGCTGCGCTTGGTGTGGTCCGGGGGCTTGGAGCCGATGGGCTGAAGGTGACTCTCGATCATCTGGGGGAGGACACCAAGGATCGGGGGCAGGCCGAGGCCACGCGGGACGCCTATCTGGAGTTGTTCGCCGCTTTCGCTGAGCAAGGGCTTGCTGGGGGTGCGGATGCGTCGGTGAAGCTGTCGGCGCTTGGGCAGGCGCTTTCCGGGGATCTCGCGCTCGACCATGCGCGGGACATCTGTGCCGCGGCGGGACGGGTCGGCATGACCGTCACGCTTGATATGGAGGACCACA
The DNA here is from genome assembly GCF_004348735.1 of Actinomadura sp. KC06. Lineage (GTDB taxonomy): Bacteria > Actinomycetota > Actinomycetes > Streptosporangiales > Streptosporangiaceae > Spirillospora. The sequence goes on along the minus strand of NZ_SMKT01000268.1, from coordinate 3,642 downwards.
CGACTGTGGACTCCACGCTGGAGATTCTTGGGAAGTTGCGTGTCGATTTCCCTTGGGTGGGCGTCGCCATTCAGGCGATGCTGCGGCGAAGTGAGGGCGATCTCCGGGAACTGGTCGGGGACGGGTCGCGCGTGCGGCTCGTCAAGGGCGCCTATGCGGAGCCCGCGTCGGTGGCCTATCAGAGCAAGCATGATGTCGACCGCGCTTATGTCCGGGGGCTGCGGACGCTCATGCGCGGTGACGGATATCCGATGGTCGGCAGCCATGACCCGCGGATCATCGAGATCGCGCTGGCGCTGGCCGCCGGGAGGTCGCCGTCCTCCTACGAATTCCAGATGCTGTACGGGATCCGGACGGCCGAGCAGCGGCGGCTCGCCGAAGCCCATCAAATGCGCGTGTACATCCCGTACGGCGCCGACTGGTACGGGTACTTCATGCGGCGCCTGGCCGAGCGGCCCGCAAATCTCGTGTTCTTCCTTCGTTCGTTCGTATCCCGCTGACCAGGAGGTTCCTTTGATGGACGCCGTGACTAACGTTCCGACTCCGGCGAACGAGCCGGTGCGCGGGTACGCCCCGGGCAGTGCCGAGCGGGCCAGGCTCGAAGCGAAGCTCGCCGAGCTGACCGCGGAGGCGCCGATCGACCTGCCCATGACGATCGGCGGGCGGCGCCGGCTGGGGGCGGGCGCGAAGGTTGCCGTCGTCCAGCCGCACAGGCACGCGTCCGTCCTCGGGACGTTCGGGACCGCGACCGGGGACGACGCGCGGGACGCGATCGCGGCGGCGCTCGAGGCCGCGCCGGCCTGGCGGGCGCTGTCGTTCGACGACCGGGCCGCGATCTTCCTGCGGGCCGCGGACCTGCTGTCCGGGCCGTGGCGGGAGACGCTGCTGGCCGCGACGATGCTCGGGCAGTCCAAGACCGTCCAGCAGGCGGAGATCGACAGCCCGTGCGAGCTGGTCGACTTCTGGCGGTTCAACGTGCACTTCGCGCGGCGGATCCTCGCTGAGCAGCCGATCAGCAGCCCGGGGGTGTGGAACCGGTCCGACCACCGTCCGCTGGAGGGGTTCGTCTACGCGATCACCCCGTTCAACTTCACCGCGATCGCCGCGAACCTGCCGACCGCGCCCGCGCTGATGGGCAACGTGGTCGTGTGGAAGCCGTCGCCGACGCAGACGTATTCGGCTGTCCTGCTCATGCGGCTGCTGGAGGAGGCCGGGCTGCCGCCCGGTGTCATCAACCTCGTGACGGGCGATGGTCTCGCCGTCTCGGACGTCGCGCTGCAGCATCCTGACCTCGCGGGGATACATTTCACCGGGTCCACGGCCACTTTCAAGCACCTGTGGAAGACGGTCGGAGCCAATCTCGACAAGTTCCGCGGCTACCCGCGTCTCGTCGGCGAGACCGGCGGCAAGGACTTCGTGGTGGCGCACCCGTCCGCCGACCCGGCCGTCCTGAAGACGGTGCTGGTGCGCGGCGCGTTCGAGTACCAGGGGCAGAAGTGCTCGGCGGCGTCGCGCGCGTACGTCCCGAGGTCGATCTGGGACGGCGGGTTCAAGGACGCGCTGATCGCCGAGGTCGACGGGCTCACGATGGGGGACGTCGCCGACCTGTCCAACTTCATGGGCGCGCTCATCGACGAGCGGGCCTTCGCCAAGAACAAGGCGGCCATCGAACGGGCCCAGGCCGATCCCGACGTCGAGATCGTCGCCGGGGGGACATATGACGACTCGGTCGGGTATTTCGTCCGGCCGACCGTGCTGGTGTCCGGTGACCCCGAGAACGACATCTTCCGCACCGAGTACTTCGGGCCGATCCTCGGCGTGCATGTGTACGACGACGAGCGGTACGAGGAGATGCTCGCGCAGATGGAGTCCGTCGCCCCGTACGCGCTGACCGGCGCCGTCGTCGCGGACGACCGGGCCGCCGCGGCGCACACCGCCGAGGTGCTCCGTTACGCGGCCGGCAACTTCTACATCAACGACAAGCCCACTGGGGCGGTCGTAGGGCAGCAGCCGTTCGGCGGCGCGCGCGCGTCCGGCACCAACGACAAGGCCGGGTCCGTGTTCAACCTGCTGCGTTGGACATCGCCGCGCTCCATCAAGGAGACGTTCGTCCCGCCGACCGACTACCGGTACCCGCACATGGGCTAAGCGGCCGTTATACCCGTGGCTGGGAGCGATGCCCAGCCACGGGTGAACGGGGACGCGATGCGTGTGGCGTTCTCTAGGTCTACGCCTACGTTCGGGTGGGCGTGGAGCAGTTCTTCCAGGGCGACGCGTGCTTGCAGCTTGGCCAGATGCGAGCCGATGCAGAAATGCACGCCGCTGGAAAAGCCCAGATGGCGTGGGATCTTCCGGGTGATGTCGAGGTCGTCCGCGGACGGGCCGAACTCGCGCTCGTCCCGGTTCGCCGCGCCGAACAGCATCATCACCTTCTCGCCTTCCGGGATCTGCGTGCCGTGGAGCGTCACCGGGCGCGTCGTCGTCCGGGCCAGCGCCTGCACCGGACCCTCCAGCCGCAGGAACTCCATCAGCGCGTTCGGGACGAGCGACCGGTCGGCGGCGAGGCGCTCGCGCTGCGCGTGGTCGCCGTCCAGCAGGGCCACCCCGTGCGAGATCAGGTTCCCGGTCGTGTCGTTGCCGCCTGCGACCATGACGAAGCAGAACCCGAGGATGTCCCAGTCGGACAGGCGCTCCCCGTCCACCTCGGCGGCGGTCAGGGCGCTGACCAGGTCGTCGGACGGGTCGGCGCGGCGCGCTGCGATCACCTCGGTGAAGTAGCCGAACATCTCGGCCACCGCGTCCACCGCCCCGCCCTTCATCGCCTTCAGGTGGAAACCGTCGTCCTGCAGGGTCGTCAGCGCGGACACCCACGGGTCGAACCGCGCTCGGTCCGCCTCCGGGACGCCCAGGAGCTGAGCGAGGGCGAACGTCGGCAGCGGTGACGCGAAATCCCGGTGCAGGTCGGGTGTGGCGCCGTCTGCCGCTTTTCGCTCCATGAGCCTGATCCTCGAATGGGCGAATTCACGCAGGAGTTCCTCTAGGGCGGCGATCCGGCGCGGTGTGAACGCGTGGCTGACTAGGCGCCGCAGGACGGTGTGCCGGGGCGGGTCCAGCATCACGATCGTCGGGGCCAGGCCCAGCGTGCCGATCTCATCCGGATAGAACGTCAGGCCCTGGGCCGACGAGAACGTCTCGGCGTCGCGCGTCGCCGCCCAGATGTCCTCGAACCTCGACAGCGCCCAGAACGGCGGATCGTCATGCCTGTGGACGGGCTCATCGTCGCGAAGCCGCTGGTACGCGGGATAGGGATCGGCCTGGAATCCGGGATCGAACGGGTCGTAGACGTCCGCCATGGGGGTCTCCAGGTGTAACGGCCACCGTTAATAACGCCCCCTGTTAGTATCACCGGCGTGCCGAAAGACGCAAGAGCCACCCGCGAACGCCTCCTGCGCGCCGGCGCCCACCACTTCGCCGCCGACGGCATCGACGCAGCCCGCACCCGCGACATCGTCACCACCGCCGGACAAGGCAACGACTCCGCCATCACCTACCACTTCGGCTCCCGCGCCGGCCTCCTCGAAGCCATCCTCCGCGCCGGCGTCACCCGCATGGAACCCGCCCGCGCCGCCACCCTCCCCACCC
>NZ_SMKT01000267.1 GCF_004348735.1 Actinomadura sp. KC06 | reverse complement strand
CCCCACACCCACATCCCCATCCACGAACTCACCCAACACCCCACCCACCACGACATCGAAACCGACGTCCTCAACCGCCTCGCCTGGCACACCGCTTTACGGCTCATCACCACCCTGCCCCGAAGCGAAGCCGAAGCCGTCTCCTACGCAGCGTCCTCGGCTTCAGCACAATCGAAGCCGGCCACATCCTCGGCAAAGAACCCGGTGCCATCCGCACCGCCGCCTACCGAGGACTCCGCAAACTCACCGACCACGCCCAACAAATCGGCCTCACACCATGATCAATCATCTCCGCGCGCACCTTGCACAACATCCGGCCCACTCTCCAGCACCCTTCGACATCACGCCGTACAACGTTGACCGATCACGGGGGAGGACGAGCGCCAGCCTCTGGCGGACCCGTACCGGTTCGAGCCCGTGTGTGCGACAGGGACTGGACAAGTCTTGACCTCCTCCGTCCCTGAAGACCGCTGGAGACGATACTTATGAGCCATTACATCGTGGTCCGAATTGACTGCGACAAAGTTAACTGCAGCCTATCCGCTAACCGGAATGCGGTGGGACGCGTCCAGCGCTGAATGTGTTGACCATGTGCCGTCGGTGCGTGTCGCCCCGCGGACACAAACCCCCATCGGGCGAGCTTTGGGGAAGCCTCAGGAGGCAATCGCGTCAAGACGTCCGGCAAGACCAGCCTGCTTGACCAGACGTCCCCAGCGTTCACTTCGCCCGAATTGATCTGCAATCACCTCCCGGGCGGGAGATTTCCCTTCGCTGTGCGGTTATCCATCGCCCAGAGCCACGCACGCTGTTGGAGACCAAGATCCCTTCCAGCGCGCGTGCGCTGCGTCGACCGTCGTGCGCGTGCGCGGCCGGCCACATCAACAGGATGTGGCTCCTCTGAGGAATGTATGAGTTCGAAGGCGCGATCCGCACGAGCTGCCTCTGAGCTCTCGCCTCGGGCTGCGAGATTGCTGGTAGGCCCAGCCGAAGGTGCTAGCGCGGCGCGTGGCGTGCTGGGTGATGTCTCAATCGGACCATGAGTCGACTCCACGTCGACGTGAATCCTCTCTGAGGTCGTAGTACGGGACTCTGTGGTCGGTCCAGCACGGTGACGGACCTGGCGCATCAACAACTCGTAAGAGCCGATCAACGCCGCCGAGGGCCACGCGGCGATCAGCCTGCCCACGAGCGAGGGCTCAGCCACAGCCACGTTGGCCGCCAGGCTGGCCGCACTTCCGATCACCAGCAATACCCACGGCAGAAGACCGCTGCGCCGTCCCCCCGGGAGTCGCCCAGCAAAGTCATGGAAGAGACCGCGATCATCCCGTCCAGCGAAACCGGCAACAACGCCGCCGTCCACGAGGTCTCGCCGTACTCGCGAACCAGCATGTACATGTGCTTGTACGACAGCACTGCCGCGATCCCGGCCAGCACGATTACGCTGATGGTGGTCGTCCACCGAATCGCTCGATCGCTCCAGCCCTCAGTCATGCCCGCTCCCCCTTCCCCGCGGCTTACCGGGCAGGGAGAACCGCTCCTCCACGATGAGAAGCCTGGTCGAGCCTGTTCCCATGTTTTGCGTGCCCTGCAGGAGGCTCACACTTGCGCGTTGGCGTGCCGGTCGAAACCGCCTGCAAGCCCGGTCTGTTTGACCAGGCGCCCCCAACGTTCGCACCGCCCAAAGCGCTCGGCGATCTCCCTTCCTGCAGGCAGGTCCCCGGCCCGCGTGCGATGGGCCACTGCCCACTGCCATGCTTGGCGCTGCAGACGGGCCAACGGTCTACCGCTGTACAGAGAGACCGCTCACCTCACCCGCACTAGGCTCTCGGACCACATCAGCGGTTACTACGAAGCCCTCTACGCCGTACTTCTGGCCGCCATCAGCAGGCTTTCGACAGGTTCTCCACGCTCGTAGATTCCTCGGAGGAAGCCAGATCATCGCCGGTCGGGTCTGCATAAGGAGTCGTAGGAACTTCGCAGGAATTCGCAGAGGGACTTGAGACCTGCTCAGAGGATTCGGGTACGGGCTCCGGAAGGTTGCCGTTCGACGCTTGCCGGACCTGTCGCATCAGCAGCTCATACGCCCCGATCAGCGCACAACTCGGCCAGGCCGCGATCACGCGACCGATCGCCGACGGTTCGGCCACCGCAACGTTAGCCGCCAAGCTCGCCGCACTCCCAGCCAGCAGCAAAGCCCACGGCAGCACACCACCACGACGGCCAGCCCGCGAGTCGGCCAGCAGCGTCAACGACGACGCCACGATCATCCCGTCCACCGAGACCGGCAACAGCGCCGCACCCCACGACGTCTCCCCGTACCGCAGAACCAGCTCGTACATGTGCTTGTAGGACAGCACCGCCGCGATCCAGGCCAGCACCAACACGCTGACCGTCGTGCACCAGCGGATCAGCCGTTCACCAGCCTGCGGCCTGCCGGAGAAGGCCGCGAGTCCCCCAGAAACCATGATCACTCTCCCGACCAGGGCTGGGCGATATTTGGGCGACGGCAGCTTCCTTGTACGTCGCCGAACTTCGCTCAACTGCGCCCTATCGAGGCCCCTGACCTGCGCATTCACGTGGTCCTGCAGGTCAGGTGTGATCGCGGACTACCTTGACACGGTAGAGGCCACTGGTTCAATCCCAGTATCGCCCACCACAAACCCCCAGGTCAGGCCGCAAGCACCGACCTGGGCGCTTTCGTTTTGACGCAGTTGGGCCCGAAATCGGGAGCATATCGGGAGCACGCTGCTCCCGCCCCCCTGTCTGGACTACACGACCCTGGGTAGTGGCCACCCGGGAGCACGCTGCTCCCGGGGCCTCCAGCCCGCTGCCACCACCGGAGCAGCGCCCAGCCGACAGCGCCCGCCTCTACGCAACCGTCCCCTGATGGCAGGGCGGGCGTCCCCTGATGGCAGGGCGGGCTGGCCCTGGGTGTGCTGCGAGCCGCGACGTACCCGGGCTCCGCCCCCGGCCGACCGCGCGGGACAGCCCGATGCCACCAAACGGCGGCATCGGGCTGTCCAGCATGTGAGGTGTCAGCCGCGCCAGCGGCGTTGCAGCCGGGTGACCAAGCGCCTGCGCATGGCGTCGGTGACGTGGCTGTAGACGCCTTGGATGCCCTTCATCTTGTGGCCCATCCGCTCGTGCTTGATGACTTCGGGCAAGTCCAGTTCGTCCAGGATGGTCTTGTGGTGGTGCCGCAGTCCGTGAAAGACCGCGCCGGTCAGGATCGACGGCTCCGTGCTGTCCGGGTCGAGGCCGCCATCGCAGGCGGGACGCCAGACACGGCGGCAGAAGTGGGACCGGCGCAGCCATCCACCCCGGGAAGCCACGAAGACCTGGTCCTGATCGTGACCGGCCATCACTTCCTCCAGCAGTTCGGCCAGGAAGGCCGGCAGATCGATCCGTCGGGCGGCGGCCCGGCTCTTGGGCGGCCCGAGCCACAGCCGGGCGCCGACCTCATGCAGGGACCCGACGTCGGGGTCGATCACGAGGTACCCGTCGCCGGTGCGGCAGTTGCCGCGGGCGAGCCCGGCCAACTCGCCCCAGCGCATCCCGGTCCACGCGGCAGTGATCACCATGATCTCCATGTTCCGGCCGCCCAGCCGCCGGACCCGTTCACAGATCTGCCGAACCTGCCCGGCCGTCGGTATTGGACGGTCCTTGCTCGAATAGTCATGGTGGCCAGCGCCCAGCTGGCCGAGTCTGAGTCCCTGGATGGGGTTGTGGGCGATCATGCGTTCGTTGACGGCTTCGGTGAGGACGATCGACAGCAGGGTGACGATCCCGCTGACGGTGCTGGGCGCATACCGCGCCGACAATTCCTGCGCCCACTGCTTGACCGCCAGCCGGCGGATTGTGTCCAGGCCGACCTCACCGAAAGCGGGCAGGATGTGGGCGTCGAGGTGGTGGTCATACTTGGCGCGGGTGCTGGGAGCCACCGAATGGGATCGCCGCCAGGTATGGGCCCACTCGGGCAGCCCGGTGCGCGCGGAGTTGGGGTCGATGAACTGCCCGCGCCGCGCGTCGGTTTCCATCTCCTCGGCCGCCTCGGTGGCGGCCGTTCTGCTCGAGTACTTGTCCGGGCTGGTATGCACGGTTCCGTCCGCGGAGCGGTAGCGGACCCGGAACCAGGGGCCGCGTTTTTCCACCCATGCCATGAGCTTCCTCCCTCGCCTGCGTGTTTGCTGGTACCGGGGTGGGTGACACCGGTAGGGGCCATGGACGCTCGACTGCCCGCAAGGGCTCAAGTCGATCCTGGTCAACGCCGGGACGGCCGCCATCGGGTGGGCCGCGCTCCCGCCGCGACGATCGCTTCCAAGTCAGCGCGGGAGAACCGCAGGTGCTTGCCCACAAAGGTGCACGGCACATCCCGCGCCGCAGCCTTGCGGCGCAACCACGACTCCTCGACAGGGGGGTGCAGGTCCATCGAACCGCTGGGTCTAGGTGCTGCCGGGCGCGTCAACCCACCGGCACCCACCAGAACCCTCCGATGGAGGGCGCGAACCTGTACTCCCACCAGACCCCGGCGTAGAAGGCGATGGCGCCGTCTTCCCAGGAGTTGCAGCGTCCTGGTGGGGACGACCTGAGACTGCTCGGGGAGGTCTGGCTACGCAGGACCGTGGCCTGGGCCGCGGTTGACCAGCTGGGAACCGCATGCCAGGGAGCCATCCGCCGGCACCCCGACTATGAGGTGATCACTGGCTTTCCCGGCCTGGCCGACCAGTCCGGCGCTCGGGTCCTGGGCCGAACCCGGTGACGATCGAGCGTGTTTCGCCAACGCCCGATGTCTCAAGGCGCAGGCTCCGCCCCGTCATCCCGAGCCTCTGGCCGCAGCCAGGTCATCACCCGCCGCCGAGTGAAGAACGACCGCTCGGCCGGTGTCGGGTTCACCTACCTCTGTATTTGCGCACGCCGATCACGTCGATACGGCGCAATGCCCGCAGGCGTCAGTACTGCCAGGGTGGCGATAGGACCAGAAGGGCTGCGCTCATGGCCGCCCGACGGGGACCGGCCACGCTTGTCAGTGGCGCGTTGTCCAACGCGGCGGCCGTGGTGTGACCCTGCCCTCTCGGCCAGGGCGGTCCGGTTCAGCGGACCTCGTGGTGAACGGGTGCGGCAAGATCGTGCCATGCTGCTCGAACGCCGGGGTTGGTGCCGATGTTTCGCGGTCGGGTGTGGTGGTGGAGGAGCGCAGGCGAATGGCTATGGCCTTCTGGGCTTCTTGCAGGAGGGCTTCGGCGACCTCGCGGGCCTCGCCGATGATTTGACTGGCCTTGGTTTGAGCGCGGTGTTCAGCGTCTCGGAGGAGGTCGTTGGCCTGGCTTTGGGCGACCTGGATGGTGCGTACGCTTGTGATTCGTCCACTTCCACCTTGGTCGATTGTCTCGGTGGCCTTACGGTCGGCGTCGGTGGTGGCGTCGTTGGCCTGCTGCTGAGCGCGTTGTCGGGAATGTCGCCGGCCCTCTGGCAGGCGTCGTTCAGGATGGTCAGGGCCTGCTGGCTGGCGTCATAGACGGTTGCCTCCTGCCGTTCGTCGGCCTTGGCGAGGATCTGTGACGCTTGCTGTTCGGCCTCTGCCACGACCGCCTTGGCCCGTTGCTGTGCCTCGGCCACGATCTGCTCGCCGTGCTGGCGTGCCTGCTCTCGATCTGAGCCCAGTGCTCGGCCTCTTTGGCCTCCTGGTCACCCTTCAGTGCCTTGAGCTCATCGATCGGCGAGATCCGTTCCCATGCTCGCTGCCAGGGGTGCAGGTCTTCTTCAGGGACGCCGCATGCCTCCACCAACGCCAGCAGCATCTCCTTGGTATGCATCCGCTGACCGCGCCGCACCTCCGACAGGACCGTCCGCGACAACGACCGGCCGTTCGCGGTCGCCCGCTTTTCCAACGTCCGCGTCGCGGGCTTGTCCGCACGCACCCACAGCGTGTGCACCGCGTCCAGCAGTTCGGTGGTGCTCCGCATGTCCGTGAACCGGCATCTGGTGTCCGCGGAATGCGTCGGCTTGACCGAAAAGACTACGGGGGGTGGCCACGAAGATCCGGGATCTGAGCCCCTGAAGCCCTGGTGTGTCCTGGCGGTACCGACTTCGAGCAAACTTTCGACGGATCTGTCCAGGTGGTAGTGGCAAGTCCGGAGAACACGCTTGGCTAGATCATGGCCGGACGCGAAGGCTCGCCGCCCGGCCCTACTCGGCCGGAACATCCACCGGCAGGGACGGCGCCCCAGGTCGAGGTGTTCCGTAAAGGGTGTTCCGCGAACTATCCCAGTGACGGGGCCCTTTCCGGAACACTGGACGGCGGGAACGCCGCCAACGCCGCCGCTTCTGGCGCGGCTCCCGGCACGGTCCGGGTCGGGTACGCCCGCTGCTCCACCGACGAGCAGGACGTCGTCCAGACCGAGCAGCTGCTCGGTCTCGGTGTCCCGGCCGATCGGATCTACATCGACCGGGGCTTTTCCGGGACTACCCGCCGCAACCGCGGCGGCCTGGACCAGGCGCTGGCGGCGGTATGGCCGGCCAGCGTGTTCACCGTGACCAAGTTCGACCGGTTCGCCCGCAACATGGCCGAGGCCAACCAGATCCTCACCGACCTGTCCGACCGTGGCGTGCTGTTCGGGTTGGGCGGGTCGGTCTACGACTGGAACGACCCGTTCGGGCGGCTGTTCCTGCAGACCCTGGCGATGGTCGCCGAGTTCGAGGCGAACCTGCGCACCCGCGAGGGCATGGCGCTGGCCAAGAAGAACGGCAAGCTCAAGGGCAAGCAGCCCAAACTGCCCGCGCCGGCCCGGCGGTCCATCCGCCGCCGCTACGCCGAGGGCGAGGTCTCCCTCGCCGACCTGGCCACCGAGTACAGCGTCGGCCGCTCCACCATCCACCGCATCATTCACGGCCCGCCGGCCGAGCCACGCTAACGATCAAGCAACTAGGACGGGCCCGGCCGGGGCCCGTCCCGGTCGGTCAGGCGGGGGTTTTCGGCGGCGTCCCGACTGTCGCCAGGGCACGCGGGACGGCACGCGCCAGGAATGTGGACCCGCGAACACGGCACAACCGTGAGCACCGGAGGCCGGGGGCGCGGGGGCGCGGGATTGCCCGGGC
>NZ_SMKT01000266.1 GCF_004348735.1 Actinomadura sp. KC06 | reverse complement strand
GTGTTACTCACCCGTTCGCCGCTCGAGTACCCCCGAAGGGGCCTTTCCGCTCGACTTGCATGTGTTAAGCACGCCGCCAGCGTTCGTCCTGAGCCAGGATCAAACTCTCCATTAAGGCCAAACGACCAACCCAGAGGGGCGAACCCCCAGACCGGCCAAACCTCGGAAAACAATCCCAGCATCGCCACCCTCCCCAAAAGGAAAGGATCGCATTGCCTCAAAGAAATCCCCGACCACCCCCAGAGGGGCGGCCGCGGGGACGGACCGGCCAAAACAAACCGGCCGGACCGCATAAAGGCACTGGCTTTTAACACGCTGTTGAGTTCTCAAGAAACGGACACCCACCGCGCCGTGAACCTGCTTCCGCAGGCCCCGGCTCCGGGGCAACCCTTCTAACTTACCCGTTCCGCCGCCGTTGTCAACCCGATCAACGAAGATCTTTTCGACGGAGGCGGAGACGAACCGAATCCCCCACACGACAACCAACCCGCAGGCAGAACCTGCCGAGATCGTTTCGAAGGGAGGCGCCCTACGGGCCGGCCGCCTTCCGGCGTCCTGCGCCCCGTCCGGGCTTGCCACTCAAGAGTACCCCGGCCCGGATCAAGCTGCGAACCGATTTTCTCTGTTGGCTTCGCTCTGGGGCCGTCCGCCTTCCGGCGTCCCGCATCCCTCAGGGCACGTTGAAGATTAGGCAGCCCGGGACGGCCCGTCAAATCGGAGCGTCCATCCCCTCGTCCGGCGGCGGAAACCCGCTGGTCACAGAGGGTTCAGGTGTCCGGCCTCAGTGCCGCGTCAGTGCGATGTCAGCGGGCGGTCGCGGATGTCCGCGCCGTGTCAGCGGGGTCGGTGACGGTGGTGGCGTCACGACGAAAACCTGTGAGGGGCGGAACTGTGGACGATGTGATTCGCGCCGAAGGGCTGCGTAAACAGTTCGGGGACACGAAGGCCCTGGACGGTGTGGACATCTCGGCGCGCCGGGGCACGGTGCTCGGGGTGCTCGGGCCGAACGGCGCGGGGAAGACGACCGCCGTCCGGGTGCTGGCGACGTTGCTGAAGCCGGACGCCGGACGGGCTGAGGTGTGCGGCTACGACGTCGTCAAGGACGCCGTCCAGGTGCGCGCGATGATCGGGCTGACCGGGCAGTACGCGTCCGTGGACGAGGAGCTGACCGGCGTCGAGAACCTGGTGATGATCGCCCGGCTGCTGGATTTCGACCGGCGGGAGGCGAAGGCCAGGGCCCGCCAGTTGCTCGACCGGTTCCGGCTCACCGAGGCCGGGTCGCGTGCCGTGAAGACGTATTCGGGCGGGATGCGGCGGCGGCTCGATCTGGCGGCGAGCCTGATCAACCGTCCCGAGGTCATCTACCTGGACGAGCCGACGACCGGGCTGGACCCGCGGGCCCGCAACGAGGTGTGGGACACGGTCCGCGGTGTCGTCGCCGAGGGCGCGACGGTGCTGCTGACCACGCAGTATCTGGAGGAGGCCGACGCGCTGGCCGACCGGATCGCGGTGTTCGACCACGGACGGGTGATCGCGGAGGGCACGTCCGACGGCCTGAAGGGGCAGATCGGGCGGCAGACGCTGGTGGTCCGCGCCGCGGAGCCGTACCGGACGGCGCAGCTCACCGCGATCGTGGCCGAGCTGACGGGGGAGCGTCCCGAGGTGCGGGAGCCGGCGGGGCTCGTGACCGCGCCGGTGCACGATCCGCGGCTGCTGTCGGCGCTGGTCAGGCGGCTGGACGAGGCGTCGATCACGGCGGCGGAGCTGGCGCTGCGGATGCCGAGCCTGGACGAGGTGTTCCTCACGTTGACCGGCCATCTCGCCGAGGAAGACGGCGCCGAGACCGAACTCGTCCCGGAAGGGAGCGTGGCATGACCGCGATCACGGTTGCCGGGCGCCGTCCGGCCGAGGAGCCGCCCGCGCACATCAGCCCGCGGCGGACGCTGCGGCACGGCCTGACGCTGGCGTGGCGGAACATCGCCCAGCTGAAGCATTCTCCGGAGAAGCTGCTGGACACGACGCTGATGCCGATCGTGTTCCTGCTGCTGTTCCTGTACGTGTTCGGTGGGGCGGTGGCGGGCGACACGCAGTCGTACCTGCAGCAACTGCTGCCGGGCCTGATCGCTCAGATGGCGATGTTCGCGACGATGGGCCTCGGGACGGCGTTGAACGAGGACATCCACAAGGGCGTGTTCGACCGGTTCCGCAGCCTGCCGATCGCCCGTTCCGCGCCGCTGATCGGGTCGGTGCTCGGGGACACGGCCCGGTTCGTGACCGTGATGACGGTCCTGGTCGGGTTCGGGTCGCTGCTGGGATTCCGATTCCATACCGATCCGCTGTCGGTGCTGGCCGCGTTCGCACTGGCGTACGTGTTCTATCTGGCGGTCTGCTGGATCTCCGTCCTGGTGGGGCTGGTCGCGCCGACGCCGGGCACCGTCCAGGGGCTCTCGTTCATCTGGGTGATGCCGCTGACGTTCGGGAGCAGCGTGCTCGTCCCGGACACGTCCACGATGCCGGGGTGGCTGGAGGCCTGGACGAAGGTCAACCCGGTCACACATCTCGCGGACTCGATGCGTGCGCTGATGGTCGGCGGACCGGTCGGAAACCATGTCTGGTACACGCTCGCGTGGGCGGCGGGGATCGTCGTGGTCACGTTCCCTCTGGCCATGTGGATGTACTCGCGGAGGGCCTGACGCCGACCGGGGCTTTCAGGCGGGGGCCGGGGCGGTGGAGCGGACGATGCCGGGGCCTGCCGCGAAGACGTCATCGCGGGTGACGCGGCGGCCGCGGTCGTAGGCGGCGCAGAAGGCGTCGCCGCCGAGGGCGCGGGTGGCGGCCGTGAGCGTCCGGTGGACGTCGTAGCAGCCGGTGTCGCGGAATCCGCGCAGGGTGTGCGCGGTGCCGAGCAGCTCGGCGGCGCGGGTGCGGGCGCCGCGCGCGGCGGCGAAGGCGGCGAGTCCCTCGACCAGCGAGGCGAGGGCCGGGTTGCCCATCAGCGTGTCGTTCTTGATGTCGCTGAAGGCCCGGAGGTGCCAGCCGAGCGCCCCGTCCAGGTCGCCGTCCTCCTCGGCGAGGCAGCCGAGGCGGCTGTAGGTGCGGCGGACGACCTGCGCGAAGTCGGGACGGTGCTCGCGCGGCTCGACCCACTTGTAGGCGCGGTCGGCGTGCGGGAGGGCGGCCTCGCGGTCGCCCTCCTTCAGCGCCAGCTCGCACAGCAGCAGCGACGCGCTGGCGGCCTCGGCGAACTCGCCGATGTGGTCCATCTGCGCCATCGCGAGGTGGAGGTCCTCGCGGGCGCGCGCGATGTCGCCGAGGTCGGCGCGGGCCCGTGCGAGCTGGGTGAGGATCGACGCGCCCTGCTCGGGACTGACCCCGGCGGTCGCGTAGCCGTACGCCTCCTCGCCGAACCGGATGGCGTCGGCGAGCTCGCCGCGGGCCGTGGCGACCTGCATCATCCCGCTCAGCCCGAGGATCATCCCGAAGCGGTCGCCGAGGTCGCGGAAGCGGACGTAGGCGTCCGCGGCCTCCGCGGCGGCCTCGTCGATGTGCCCGGTGTTGATGCCCATGTGCGCGAGGAGGGCGTGGGTGACGGCGCGGACCCAGGGGTCGGGATGGTCCTCGGTGCCGTGCAGGCGGCGCCGGATCTCGTCCATGTCCCCGCTGAACATGCTGGACGCCGGTTCCATGAGGGCGAGGGCGGGATGCATCGGCCGTCCGGGGACGATGTCGGCGACGCTGTCGAAGATGGCGCTCAGCGCCTCCGGCGACGGCCCGGCCTCCCGGCTCATCTCCGAGATGAGGCCGGCCGCGACGAAGCACAGGGCGTACTGCTCCTCCAGGCCTGGCGGGACGTCGTCGCCGACCATGTCGCGGACGCCGACCGCCCAGTGGCCCGCCTCGATCTCCTGGTCGCGCAGTATCCAGAACCACACCATCGCCGCCGCCAGCCGCAGGGCCATCTCCCGGTCGCGCGTCTCGATCAGGTGCCGGAACGCGGCGGTGACGTTGCCGCGTTCGTCGGCCAGCCGCTCGGCCCAGCGGAGCTGGTCGTGGCGGCGCAGCTCCGGCTCGGCGCGCTCGGCGAGGTCGACCAGGTAGGCGGCGTGCGCGGACCGGACGCGTGCGGTCTCGCCCGCCTCGTCCAGCCGCTGCCCCGCGTACACGCGGACGGTCTCCAGCAGCCGGTAGCGGACCTCGGCGTCGCCGTCCGCCATCACGAGCGACTTGTCGATCAGCGCGGCGATCACGTCGATGACGTCGTGGGGGTCGGGGGCGTCGGGCGCGTCGAGGCCGCACACGTGAACGGCGGCGTCCGGCGTGGCGCCGCCCGCGAACACCGAGAGGCGGCGCAGGACGGTGCGTTCGACGTCGTCCAGCAGCTCCCAGCTCCAGTCGACGACGGCGCGCAGCGTCCGGTGCCTGGGCAACGCGGCGCGGCTGCCGCCGGTCAGGAGCCGGAACCGGTCGCCGAGCCGGGCCGCGATCTGGCCGGACGTGAGCGAACGCAGCCGGGCGGCGGCCAGCTCGATGGCGAGCGGGATGCCGTCGAGCGCGCGGCAGATCGCGATGACGTCGGCGACGGTCTCGGCGTCCACGGTGAAGCCGGGGCGGACGGCCGCGGCCCGGTCGGCGAACAGCCGGACGGACGCGTATCCGACCGCGTCCGCGGGGTCGTCGACGGCGCCGTCCGGCAGCGGGAGGGACGGCACCGGGCACAGCGACTCGCCGGTGATGCCGAGCGGCTCGCGGCTGGTGGCGAGGATCCGCACGCCCTCGGCCTGCGCGAGGACGTGCCCGGCGAGCCGCGCGGCGGCGTCGAGGACGTGCTCGCAGTTGTCGAGGACGACGATCATCCGCTTGGCGGCGAGGAAGTCGGTGAGCCGTTCGAGGGGCCGGGCGATCACGCGGGTCTCGCCGGGGCGGACGGTCTCGAGGACGCCCAGCGCGACGAGCACGGCCTGCACGACGTCGCCCGGGTCGCTGACGGGGGCCAGCGGCACGAACCACACGCCGTCCGGCATCTCCTCGATGAGCGCGGCGGCGCTCTCCCCCGCCAGCCGCGTCTTGCCCGCCCCGCCGGGGCCGGTGAGGGTGACGAGCCTGGTCTCGCGCAGCAGCTTGCCGACGCGCCGCGACTCCTCCTCACGTCCGACGAAGCTGGTGAGCTGGGCGGGCAGGTTCGTGCGCGCGGGCCGCGGGACGCCCGGCGGCGGCGCGGCGGGCGCGGCGTCGTGGCGCAGGATCTCCAGGTGGACGGCGGACAGCTCCGGGGACGGGTCGACGCCGAGCCGGTCGGCGAGGGCGCGGCGGGTCTCCTCGAAGACCTCCAGCGCGTCGGCCTGCCGTCCGGCCGCGTACAGGGCGCGCATGAGGTGCCCGCGGAGCCGTTCGCGCAGCGGGTTCGCGGCGGCGAGCGGTTCGAGCTCGGCGACGGGCGGGACGGGCCGCCCGGCGGCGAGCTCGGCGTCCACCCGGTCCTCGACGGCGGCGAGCCGCAGTTCCTCAAGCCGCGCGATCGTCGCGGACGCGAATCCCGCGTCGGCGACGTCGGCGAGCGCGGGCCCGCGCCACAGCGCGAGCGCCTCGCGGAGGCGCTCGGCCCGCCGGGTGGGATCGTTGTCACCGCGTGCCGCCGCGACGCCCCGCTCGAACGCGACCGCGTCGACCTGCGCCGGGTCGATCGCGAGCCGGTAACCGGCCGGGCCGTGTTCGACCAGGTCGCGTCCGGCGGCGCCGCGCAGCCGCGAGACCAGCGCCTGCAGCGCGTTGCCTCCGCCGGCGGGCGGCGCGCCGTCCCACAGGTCGTCGAGCAGCCGGTCGGCCGACACGGGCCGCCCCGCCTCGGCCGCGAGCCTGACCAGCAGAGCGCGCAGCCGCCGGCCGCCGACCTCGACGGGCCGCGCGGCCTCGTCCCGCACGTCGAGCGGGCCCAGGATGCCGATGCGCACGTATCCCCTTCCCCGGCTGCCATTGTCGCCGATGAATGGACCGCGTGTGCCGGGTAGGTGTCCGATATGCCTAGAGCACAGATCAAGGACGAGAAGACGTACCAGAAGCTCCGCGACCAGGGCGAGAGCAAGGAGAAGGCCGCGCGGATCGCGAACGCGTCGGCCGGCCAGGGCAAGAAGAAGGTCGGCCGCAAGGGCGGCAAGAACCCCCCGTACTCCGACTGGACGAAGGAGGACCTGCTGAAGCGGGCCCGCGAGATCGGCATCGAGGGACGGTCCTCGATGAACAAGTCCCAGCTCGTCGACGCGCTGCGGAACCACTGACCGTGAACGCGGTCGTCGACTCCGCGCGCAGGCAGAAGGAGGAGTACGCCGGAGACTCGGACCGTCCGCTCGGCTCGTATCTCGGGACCATGGCCGTCTACGCGGTGACCACCGGGGCGATGGCGCTGCTGGGCCGCCGGCTGCGCGACCGGTCGCCGTCCATCGGCCTCGCCGATCTCGCGCTGATGACGATCACGACGCACAAGACGTCGCGGCTGATCGCCAAGGACCCGGTGACGAGCCCGCTGCGCGCCCCGTTCACCCGGTACTCCGGCACGTCCGGCCCCGCCGAGGTGGCGGAGGAGGTGCGCGGCCACGGCGTCCGGCACGCCGTCGGCGAGCTGATCACCTGCCCCTTCTGCACCGCCCAGTGGGTCGCGACGGCCTACGCCGCGGGCCTGGTGTTCGCCCCGCAGGCGACCCGCCTGGCCGGCGCCACGATGACGGCCGTCGCGGGCTCGGACTGGCTGCAGCTCGCCTACGCGCGGCTCCAGCGGGCCGCCGAAGGATGACGTCCCATACGCCTCATTCTTTACGTTTGCCCCATATACGGCGGGTAGGGCCACCCCATGGATCTGGCATTCCTCAAGTCGCTGTACCAACGTCCGGGCCCCTTCGCGTCGGTGTACGCCGATCTCACCCGGACCACCGAGGACGCGTCCAAGGCCGTCGAGCTGCGGTGGCGGGCGCTGCGCGCGGACCTGGAGGCCCAACACGCCCCGAAGGGCATGCTCCGCGCGATCGAGCAGACCATCGCCGAGGAGACGCGGGCGCGCCGCTCCGAGGGGCTGGTGATCTTCGCGGCGGACGGCGAGGTGGCCCACACCGAACGGCTCCCCGGCCCGCCCCGCAC
>NZ_SMKT01000265.1 GCF_004348735.1 Actinomadura sp. KC06 | reverse complement strand
CCAGAAACGCTGGGTCCAGCGCTGGAAGCCCGCCCTGAACGCCTTCCAGATCGCCTTCGAAGGCCGCCTCACCCCAACCACCCACTGACCACCCAAACCCCAAATCAGCCGTTAACTTGACACTCCCCTGGGCCCTTCTTGCCGGGAAGGAGGGGTCAGTGGGTCCGCTTGCCAGGGTTGAAGCCGCGATGCAGATCATCGATGACGCGTGGTACCGAATCTCGACCAGTGAGGTTGTTCCTGACGCCCCAGACAGGACCATGCGCAGCTTCGGTACATTCGACTTTTTCGAGGGGGATGTGTTCGTCGATACAGGCACCACCACTCGCGACGTCGAGATCGCCGTAGAGGAATGGGATGCCGAACCCCCGCTGCTCATCTCCGACGGCGGTGGCTTCGCGGAGGTCGTGGAGATTTCCGTCCCTTTCGAGGTGGCGCGGCTCCGGGTGCTGGAGGCCAGTGGGTCTCAAGCATTGGCCTTGGAGTTCGAAGGCGGGGAGGGCTGCTATCGGCTGCGCCTCTATGCCCGTTATCTCGACCCCCGCCGCCAACGGCATCTGCTGCGGCTATGGCCGGCGCCGGCGGCGCGAGAGTGGATCTACCAGCTCGATGACGATGCCCAGCCGGTCGAGCGGCCCGACCGGTCCGGCACCGAGACCTTCGCGGTGACGATGACCGCCGGTCAGGCGACCGTCGTCCGCCGGGAGGTCGACCAGATGGCGATCATGGAAACCCAGACCGGCGACATCGATGACATCGTGGAGGACTGCCTGCAGATCAGTGCCGCCATCGAATCCCGCGCCGCACCGGCGGGCGAGGCGGCGGTGGCGTTGACGGTCCGGCAGTGGAAGGTCGCCCTCGCGGTGCTGGACCAGCGCGCTCTGGATGTCGGTGATCCCGACTGGGCTCGGGAGATTCGGCGGGTCCATGATGTGATCGACGCGCAGATCGGGGAGCGCCTGCCACCGGGCAGGGTGCTCGGGCTGTGACCGAGCCGGGCGGCTGAACCCCACGTCGAATGGGCTGGCAGGCGGTGTGCGCCAAGGTTACGAGCGGGTGGCGGGGGTCGCCTGGGTGTCTTTGAGGGCTGCGAGGAGACGTTGGCGGACGCCGTCCAGGTCGGCGATCTTCTCCTCCACCTCGGAGAGCCGCCGGGTGATGACGTCGGCGCTCGCCGGGCAGAGGATGGCGCCGGCGACGTCCAGGTCGAGGCAGGGAAGAAAGGATCGGACGTCGTCCGTCGTGAGGCCGAGCGACAGCAGGAGCCTGATGTTCCCGACGCGTCCGACCGCGGACTCGTCGTAGTGCCGGTAGCCGTTCGCCGCCCGCCGGGGATGGAGCAGGCCGCGCCGCTCGTAGTACCGCACGGCCTTGACGGTGGTGCCCGCCCTGTCGGCCAGTTCTCCGATCAGCATCGTCGCGCCTCCGCCTCTCAGCCGCTCGCGGCCAGCCCACCGTCCACACGGACGACCGTACCGTTGAGGTATCCGGCCTCGGGACGGGCGACGTTCACGATCCACCAGGCGATCTCCTCCGGCCGGGCGATCCGTTTCAGCGGAATGCGCTCGCGGAACTCCTTCCCCCGCTCCGCGACCTGTTCCTCACTGAATCCCGCATGCGCCAGCACGGGCGTCTCGGTCACGCCCGGCGCGACGGACACCACCCTGATGCCACGTGGCGCCAATTCGACGGCCCAGGTGTGAGTGAGGAAATCGAGCGCCACCTTCGTCGCCCCGTAAACGGAGTTGTGCGGCCAGCCGCGGTTGGGCGTGTTGGACGTGACATTGACAATGGCGCCGCCCTCCTTGAGATGCGGCAGAACCCGCTGCGTTAAGAAGATTGGACCGACCAGATTGGTGGCCAGCTGCTCATCGGCGGTCGTCCGGTCGATTTCCTCCAGCAATGCCGGACGTATGATCGCCGCGTTGTTGACCAGAACGTCGACGCGGCCGAACGCGTCGAGCGCGGCGGCGACGATGGCGTCGGGGGCGTCCGGGGCGGTGAGGTCGGCCGCGAACGTCCGGATGCCCGGGTGTCCGTCGGCGGTCTCCCGAAGGCGCTCGGCCGTTCGTCCGACCACCAGGACCTCGGCCCCGGCCGCCGCGAACTGCCGGGCCGTCGTGCGCCCGATCCCCGTCCCGCCACCGGTGATCAGGACGACCCGCCCGTGGAGTGTGCTCGTAGCTTCCATGGTCGGGACGCTAAACGTTGCCCCCTGGGTCAAGGTCAACCCGACCGCGCAGCCTGCCGACACCCGGCCACAGCCTTCTTCTTGGCTATCCGCCCCTGACCTTTACGGACGGCTTCCACCGTGACCGTTGAAAGGGCTAGTGAGCGGGCTTGTGCCACGTCAGTGAGTATCGGCGGAGGAGGTGGCGGCGGTAGCGCGTGCCGGGGAGGAGTCGCCGTGCTGCGTCCCGCACCTGGCCGTAGCTCATCTGCGGGTCCGCGACAGGCATCCCGTCGGGCCCGTGGGCGCGGCGCAGTACCTTCGTGATCCGGACGGCGGGCGCGGCGGCGATCGTCGCGGCCCACTCGGCGGGGGACGCTTCGCGGGCCAGGCCGACCACCACGAGCGTGCCGCCGGGACGCAGGAGCCCGCGCATGCGGGTCAGCGCCGCTTCGAAGTCCATGTGGTGGATCGCCGACACCGAGCAGATGAAGTCGAATCCTGGCGTGGGCAGATCGGCGGTGAGGAAGTCGCCCTCCATGATTGTGAGGCCCGGCCTCCCGGCGGCGTGTTCCCGAGCGCGGGCGATCATCTCCGGTGAGCTGTCGATGCCGGTCACACGATTGGCTCGGCTGAGCAGTTTCCGCGCAAGCAGACCGTCGCCGCAGCCGACGTCGAGCGCGTCACCGCATCCCATGGGCACAGCACGAAGAATTCCCGGATGCCGAGCGACATTGGTGTTCCAGTAGGACTCCGAACCCACCTCAAGCATCCGATCATCCTAGGAGCCACGCCTGGACGCGGGTCAGCCTGCTGGAGTCCCGGCGATCTGGGTGACGAGGAAATCGAGCCGTTCCTCCTGGGCGTCCGGCGGAATGCGGCCGCTGTCGGACAGGACGGCCATGCCGTGCAATGCGCTCCAGGTGACTTCGGCGAACAATTCGCGTCGCTGGTTGTCCGGTCGGAAGCAGCTCACGAACTCGCCGAAAGCGGTCCGTAGCGGGGGCGGTGTCTCGGCGCTGGCGAACTTCAAGTCGGTGGGCAGGACGAACATGGCCTGGTACAGGGCAGGCCGCTCGGTCGCGAATTCCAGATAGGCGTGGCAGACGGCCCGCAGGGCCTGCTCCGGCTCGGGGGCGGCCTGCCGCGCGCGGCGCAGGTGGGCGGCTAGTTCGCTGAAACCGTCCAGGGCGACGGCGCTCACGATGGCGTCCTTGCCGTTGAAGTGGCTGTACAGCACCGGCTGGCTGTACTCGACGCGTTCGGCCAGCCGTCGTGTGGTCACCGCCTCCCAGCCTTCGGCCTCCGCGAGCTCGCGCGCGGCCGTGATGATCAGCTGATGGCGATGGGCGCGTTCACGTTCGCGGCGCTCGCTGATGGCGGACATGACGACATCCTAGCAACGCTAGACATTCTGTCGAGGGTAGAGCTATCGTCGCTACTGTTGCTAGCGCCGCTAGAATCCGTCGCGCTGCTACCGAAAGGGAAACACCCCATGCTCGTCAACGTCGCCAACGTGCTCGCCGGGTTGATCGGCGCAGGCATCATCGTTATCGGCGCGCGCGCCTTCTGGGCACCGCAGGCCGCGACCGGCTTCGGCATCCCCGACACGCCGACCCAGGACCGCGCCTTCCAGGCATGGCTGAGGGTCAAGGCCGTGCGGGACATGGCGGCGGGGCTGTTCATCTTCATCTTGCTGGCCGGAGCGTCACCCCACCTGCTGGGTTGGTCCATGCTGGCCGCCGCCACCATGCCGGCGGGCGACGCGCTGATCGTGCTGCACAGCAACGGCCCCAAGGCGATCGCTTACGGCGTCCACGCGTCCACCGCCCTGGTGATGGTGGTGATCGCCGTGATCTTGCTTGTCGCTTAGCCGGGTCACCACCGGGCGATGAGCGGCGTGTCCTGTTCGCGCTGCCGCCAGGCCTTACCGAGGCGGACGAGGCGGGCCGGGGCGGCGATGCCGCGGACGGTCGCGATCCTGCCGCCCGTGATGTCGAACGTCACGGCGCCGACGACCTGGTCGCCGAGCACGAAGAGGATGGCGGGGGTGCCGTTGACGAGCGCGTAATGGACGGCGAGCGTGCCCCCGGCGAATCGCCGTTTCGCGGACGTGGGCGTGAAGCCGGCCCGTGCGATGGCGGCGATCCGTTCCGGAGTCTCGTACCGCAGCAGCGTCTCGGTCAGGCCGGCGCCGTCGGAGATCGCGGTCGCGTCGTCGGTGAGCAGCGCCACCAGCGGTCCGGTGCGGCCAGAGGCGGCGGCGGTGAGGAATTCCTCGACCACCCTGCGGGCCGAGGCCGGGTCGACTTCGCCGCCGCGGGGACGCGACGCGGTGATGCGGCGCCTGGCCCGGTGCAGGTGCTGCTGGCTCGCGGCCTCGGTGATCTCGACGATGTCGGCGATCTCGGCGTGGGTGTAAGAGAACGCTTCGCGCAGGAGGTAGACGGCCCGTTCGAGAGGTGACAGGCGCTCCATGAGAGTCAGGACGGCCAGGGAGACCGATTCGCGCTGCTCGTAGGTGTCGGCCGGGCCGAGCATCGGGTCGCCGTCCAGGAGCGGTTCGGGCAGCCAGGCGCCGGCGGTGCGTTCGCGGCGGGCCTGCGCCGAGCGGAGCCGGTCGAGGCACAGGTTGGTGACGACCTTGGTCAGCCATGCCTCCGGGGCCTTGATCCGCCGCCGGTCGGCGGCCTGCCAGCGCAGGAACGCGTCCTGCACGGCGTCTTCGGCGTCGGCGGCGGAGCCCAGCAGCCGATAGGCCAGCGAGGCCAGCCGGTTCCGGCTGGCCTCGAACCGACCGGTGTCGAAGCGATCGGTGGCGGTGCTGTCCACGCGGACCACCCTAGGCGGCTACGCGACCGTCATCTGGGCGGACGCATCCGGCGCGGCGGCCAGGCGACGCTTGCGTCTGGGCAGCCCGAAGCTCGGGTGCGAGGTGGCCCATAGCGCCCCGTTCTGAATGCCCGTCTTGATCCGCACGGCCTTGCGGCCGCCGATGTACCTCGGCTTCGCCTGGGCTGCGCCGTCGATCAGTTGCAGGATCCCGTCCCGCCGTCCGAGGCTGATGGCGTTGTAGCGGTAGGCCAGCTTGACGGTCGCGATCTCGCGGCCGGTCAGGCGTCCCACGATCGCCTCGATGGTCTGCCGGCCGGTGTGGCCGGCCGAACCGCAGTTCATCGGAAGCCGGCAGCCGTTGTCGCCCAGGGTGTGGACACTGTCGCCGACGGCGTAGACGTCCGGGTGCGAGACCGACCGCATGGTGCGGTCCACGACGATCTGACCGTTCTCGGTGACCTCCAGCCCGCCCGCGGCGGCGATGGGGCTGACCGCGAACCCGGCCGTCCACACCGTCGCGTCGGAGGCCAGGACGGTGCCGTCGGCGCACCGCACCCGCGCCGCCTCGACGGCTTCGACGCTGGTGTGCTCCACAACGGTGATGCCGAGCCGGTCGCAGGCCCGGCGCAGGTGGCCGCGGGCACCGGCGGACAGCCGGGCTCCCAGCTCGCCGCGGGCGAGAAGCGCCACCGACAGTCCGGGCCGGGCTTCGGCGATCTCGGTGGCGGTCTCGATACCGGTCAACCCGTCGCCGACGACCAGCACCTTGCCGCCCTCGCCCCGGCCGTCCAGGCTGTCCAGGTGCTCGCGCAGGCGCAGCGCCGAGGGCCGCCCGGCGACGTCGAAGGCGTGCTCGGCCACGCCGGGAACGCCCTGGTCAGCGCCGTGGCTGCCGAGCGCGTACACCAACGTGTCGTAGCCGAGCTCGCCGCCGCCGTCCGCATCGGCCACGGCGACGACCCGGCGCTCCGGATCGACGGCGGTGACACGGGCCAGGCGCAGCCCAACCCCCGTGCCCGCGAAGACGTCGGCGAGCAGCGGGGCCTCGATCTCCCGACCGGCCGCCAACTGGTTCAGCCGCATCCGCTGGACGAAGTCCGGCACGGCGTTGACCACGGTGATCTCGGTGTCCGCCGGAGACAACCGGCGGGCCAGGTTCCCGGCCACGTAGGCCCCGGCATACCCGGCGCCGAGAACCACGATGCGGTGCTTCATGTGATGCTCCTGTCGATTCGTCCTGCCCTTCGTGAGTTGAGCGGGACAGCGCTCCAATCCCTGACAAGAGCCGCCTATGGCGTGGGTCACAGTGCTGAGGGCTCAATCGCGTCCGTCCTTCGTCAGCAGACCGGCCCGGTCAGGAGGTCTCCCACGCCTGGCCGGCGCCGCCGTCGCAGCGGTAGTTCACGACGGCGCCTCCGCCGCCGAGACACATGTCGTTGAGCCCGCTGACCAGCCTGCCTCCACTGAACTGCCGCTGCTGCGGGCTTCCGAAGTGGCAGGCGTAGCTATTGATGGCGGCGCCGTTGCCGCTGTTGGCGTCGGCGATTTCGAGGCACAGGTCGGCGGCCCGTCGGCGTGATCGAGACATCGGCGAGCGCCCGCTGGGATCCGTGACGAGGCGAGGCGAGGGGTCTGCCGAGGCGGCGGTGATCCGCCCTGTCAGCCTCAACGGTCGCCGGACGGCAGGCGCGAAGGTATCGGCGTGCGTTGCGTGGCTGATACTGGTCGGGTGAGCACCGGAGACGGCTGTCCCGTGCCGTGGCGATCGGGCCGCGTACATGCTCGCTGCGGTGGACCCGGTCACCGGCGCTGGATGTTTCCTGGCGAGAGAGCACGGCTACAGTCCGGCGGCCGCCCGCCGACTCACCCTGGGCGACCGGCTGGACGGCGATCATCCTTCTCCTATCGAGCGGCTGGTCGAGGGCCCGTCGACGCGGGAACAGCCTGGGGCGGGCTGGTCCTGCTTCGTCCCCGGGGAGCCCAGCAGGCTCGACCGGCCGCCGGGTGTGCTCGTCGTCGGAGCCGATGAGACGTTCGTGGCGGCCACACCAGCGGCACACGAGTGGATCCGCGAGCTGGGAACCCTGCCCGCCCAGCCCATTTTCGGGGGGGGGGAGGGGCGCTGGCC
>NZ_SMKT01000264.1 GCF_004348735.1 Actinomadura sp. KC06 | reverse complement strand
GGCCGGCCCAGCCCCCCGGCCCGGCTCCCGAGAGTCCCGGAAAACCCCGCACCCTCGCCCGGGACTCGCTCCCAAGGCGGCGGGACGCAGCAAGCGTCCCGCCGCCTTCCCCTTTCTGGCCCTTGGTCACTGATGGGCCGGATGTGGTCAGAATGTATTTTCTGCGCCTCTCGTGACTCCTGTCTTGAAACGAGCCAGGAGGTCTTTTCATGCGAGGGCGTACGGGGAAGTCAGCGGCGGTGCGGTTCGTCCGGTACCGTCCGGTGCCCGCCACCCGGGGAGCGCTGGCACTGGAGCCGGCGGCGGCTCCCGTGCGGCCGCCCGGACTGCGGCTGGTCCGTCCGGAGGACGGCGTAGAGGCCGAGGTCCGGTCCGTAGCGGACGCGGCCGTCCGCCTGGTCGTGGACATCCTGGCGGGCACACGCCCAGCCCACCAACTCTCCCTGGTCGCCGTCCCCACCGTATGCCGCGAACTGCTCCACCACACCACCGCACGCAAGCACAGCGCCCCCACCCTGCGCCCGACTCGGATCGTCCCGCCGAAGGTGCTGTCCAACCGGCTGCAGCGACCCGCGCCGACCGTCGCGGAGTCGGTCGCGGTCGTGGTAGTGGCCGGACGCGTCCACGCCCTGGCCCTGCGCCTGGAGCACACCCGCGGCCGATGGCGCTGCACAGCCCTGGAAACAACAGCCCCGTGACAAGCGGAAGCGGCCTCCCGGGGGTTCGGGAGGCCGCTTTCGTGACGGGTGCTACTTGTTCTTGCTGCGCGGGTCGCCGTGGCAGCGCTTGAACTTCTTGCCCGAGCCGCAGGGGCACGGGTCGTTGCGGTTCACGCCCGCGTACTCGTCCTGCGTCTCCTCGCTGTGGTGCTCGACGCCGCCGTCGCCGTCGACGGTCGGGGCCGAGTACTCCAGCTTCGTCGGACGCTTCGGCGCGTCGAGGCCCTTCGCCTTGATCGCCGGGGCCTCGTCGGCCTCCTCGACCTCGTCGGCGGGGGCGGCGTCCGCGTCGGCCTCGGTGTCCGTGGCCGTCTTGGCGACGGACACGGGCTTGGCGCCGACCGCCGGGGCCGCGGGCTGCTCCTCCACCTCGACCTCGAGGTGGAACAGGTAGCCGACCGACTCCTCCTTGATGCCGTCGAGCATCGCGTTGAACATGTCGTAGCCCTCGCGCTGGTACTCCACCAGCGGGTCGCGCTGCGCCATGGCCCGCAGGCCGATGCCCTCCTGGAGGTAGTCCATCTCGTAGAGGTGCTCGCGCCACTTGCGGTCGAGGACGTTCAGCACGACGCGGCGCTCAAGCTCGCGCATGACCTCGGCGCCGAGCTCCTCGTCGCGCTTGTCGTAGGCGGCCTGGGCGTCCTCGCGGATCTTCGCGGCGAGGGTCTCGGCGTCGAGGCCGGAGATGTCGCCGCCGGCCGCGTCCTCGACCAGCTCGTCCACCGTGATCGAGATCGGGTAGAGCTGCTGGAACGCCTTCCACAGCTTCTCGAGGTCCCACTCCTCGGCGAAGCCCTCGCCGGTGGCGCCCGCGACATAGCCCGCGACGACCTCGTCGATCATGCTCCGGACCTGCTCGTGCAGGTCGGCGCCCTCCAGGACCTTGCGGCGCTCGGCGTAGATGACCTTGCGCTGCCGGTTCAGGACCTCGTCGTACTTCAAGACGTTCTTGCGCATCTCGAAGTTCTGCTGCTCGACCTGGCTCTGCGCCGACTTGATCGCGTTGGTGACGATCTTGGACTCGATCGGCACGTCGTCCGGGATGTTCAGCCGGGTCATGATCGACTCGACGCGGGCGGAGTTGAACAGCCGCATCAGGTCGTCCTCGAGGGAGAGGTAGAACCGGGACTCGCCCGGGTCGCCCTGCCGTCCCGACCGTCCGCGCAGCTGGTTGTCGATGCGCCGCGACTCGTGCCGCTCGGTCGCGAGGACGTACAGGCCGCCGAGGTCGACGACCTCCTCGTGCTCGCCCTTCACGGCCTCCTGCGCCTTCTCCAGCGCCTCCGGCCACGCCGACTCGTACTCCTCC
This sequence comes from Actinomadura sp. KC06, assembly GCF_004348735.1. Classification (GTDB taxonomy): domain Bacteria; phylum Actinomycetota; class Actinomycetes; order Streptosporangiales; family Streptosporangiaceae; genus Spirillospora. The sequence goes on along the minus strand of NZ_SMKT01000264.1, from coordinate 5,255 downwards.
GGCGTCTCCAGCGGGGACAGGCCGCGCTGGTGCAGCTCCAGGTCGGCGCGGAAGTCGGGGTTGCCGCCGAGCATGATGTCGGTGCCGCGTCCCGCCATGTTCGTCGCGACGGTGACGCCGCCCTTGCGGCCCGCCTCCGCGACGATCGCGGACTCCTGCTCGTGGTGCTTGGCGTTCAGCACCTGGTGCGGGATGCCGCGCCGCTTGAGCATCTTGCTCAGCTTCTCGGACTTCTCCACCGACGTCGTGCCGACGAGGACGGGCTGGCCCTTCTCGTGCCGCTCGGCGATGTCGTCGACGCACGCCTCGAACTTGGCCTGCTCGGTCTTGTAGACGACGTCCGCCACGTCCTCGCGGATCATCGGCTTGTTCGTCGGGATCGGCACGACGCCGATCTTGTAGGTCTTGTTGAACTCGGCCGCCTCGGTCTCGGCGGTACCGGTCATGCCGGACAGCTTGGAGTAGAGGCGGAAGTAGTTCTGCAGGGTGATCGTGGCGAGCGTCTGGTTCTCGTCCTTGATCGCCACGCCCTCCTTGGCCTCGATGGCCTGGTGCATGCCCTCGTTGTAGCGGCGGCCGTGGAGGATGCGGCCCGTGAACTCGTCCACGATCAGGACCTCGCCGTTCATGACGACGTAGTCCTTGTCGCGCTTGTAGAGCTCCTTGGCCTTCAGCGCGTTGTTGAGGAAGCTCACCAGCGGCGTGTTGACCGAGTCGTAGAGGTTGTCGATGCCGAGCCAGTCCTCGACCTTCTCCACACCGGCCTCGGTGATGCCGACCGTGCGCTTCTTCTCGTTGACCTCGTAGTCGCCGGCGCCGTACTCGTCGACCTGCCCGGCGGTGCTGACCAGCTCCGCCCGCTTCAGCCGCGGGACGATCTTGGCGAACTCCGAGTACCACTTGGAGTTCTGCTCGGCCGGCCCCGAGATGATCAGCGGGGTGCGGGCCTCGTCGATGAGGATCGAGTCGACCTCGTCCACGATCGCGAAGTTGTGGCCGCGCTGGACGCACTCGTCCAGGCTCCAGGCCATGTTGTCGCGCAGGTAGTCGAACCCGAACTCGTTGTTCGTCCCGTAGGTGATGTCGGCGTTGTAGGCGGCGCGGCGCTCCTCGGGCGTCATCTGGGCGAGGACGACGCCGACCTCGAGGCCGAGGAACTGGTGGATGCGGCCCATCCACTCGGCGTCCCGCTTGGCCAGGTAGTCGTTCACCGTGACGATGTGGACGCCGTCGCCCGACAGGGCGTTGAGATAGGCCGGCAGCACCGCGGTCAGGGTCTTGCCCTCACCGGTCTTCATCTCGGCGATATTGCCCAGATGGAGGGCGGCACCGCCCATCACCTGGACGTCGAAATGGCGCTGGCCGAGGACGCGCTTGGCGGCCTCGCGGGCGGTCGCGAAAGCTTCGGGGAGCAGGTCGTCCAGGGTCTCGCCGTCGGCGAGCCGCTCCCGGTACTTGTCGGTCAGCTCGCGCAACTCGGCGTCGCTCATCTCGAGGAAGTCCTCCTCGATCGAGTTGACCTGATCCGCGAGCTTCTTGAGCTTGCGCAGGATTTTGCCCTCGCCCGCACGAAGGATCTTGTCGATGACTGGCGGCACTCTCGGAGGCTCCTTGCAGATCGTGGTTCACCGCTCCAGGCGGCGCGCACACCACACGTACGATGCCATCGTAGGCGAGACTTAGAATGGTCTAGGTCACTCCGCAGCGCAATCCACTGCGCGTCCCGTTTGACTTTCCGGCTCCCGGAGAGGATGTCTCACAGCATCCGGAGGGAGGGTCGGTGTCCGAACAGTCGCACTCCGAACAGCGGCCGGAACAGCCGCGACCGGAACATTCACACGGATCGCACGCCGGACGGCCGGGATCCTGGGCCGCCGTAACCGTCATCTTCGCCGGCTTCGTCGTCGGCGGCGTGGCACTCTGCCTGGGGCCGATGTGGGTCCTGTTCTGGGTGGGGGCCGGGATCATCGTCCTGGGCATGATCATCAGCGGTTTCGTGCATCTGTTCGCCGACGTGGTGGTGGACGCGCCCAGGGTCATCCCCGAGATCGTCGACTACTCCCTGTTCGGCTCCCGCACCGCCAAGCGCCGCGGCGGCGAGGCGGGCGAGGCGCTGGATCGTCCGGTCGCCACCGACCCCGAGCAGACCCCGCACGGCTGACACGCCCCATTCACGGCCTTCGCAGCGGGACGCTTAACACCCGCCAAAGACCGAGAATCAGGACAACGTCACCCCGAATAACAACAAGCCCGAAACCCCGTCCATTCCAACCCTTCACCTCGAACCCTGAGTGAAGGCCAAGTAGCACGCAGTGGCCGATTTCCACGACCGACGGCCCGCACGAGAAGCCCGTTTCCGTCATTCCACAACCGCCCCGCTCAAGCAAAGCAACACGGAGCCACGCCCCCGCCCGAGCCCCGAGCACGGGGGGTCAGGTTGGGGTGGCGGCTTTGAGGGCGGATTCGACCAGGGGCCTGGGTAGGTCGGTTCGTTCGACGCGGACGTCATCGCAGCCGACCCAGGTGGCGGCGCGCCAGAGGGCGGTGGCCAGGGCCGCGGCGGACGTCTCCGTCCGGGCGAAGGTGCGGGTGGCCCACGGTTCCAGGGACGTCTGGCGGGCGATGAGGGTGCGGCCTTCTCTGGCGGGGTCGACTCGTCCGAGAAGGCGGCCCCCGGCGAGGAGCGGCATCGCGAAGTAGCCGTGGACGCGCTTGGCCTTCGGGACGTACGCCTCCAGGCGGTGGTCGAAACCGAAGACGCGGGACGTGCGGGCCCTGTCCCAGACGAGGGAGTCGAACGGTGAGAGTAGCGTTGTGGCGTGCCGGCCGCGCGATGCAGTGGCCAGGGCGTCGGGGTCGGCCCAGGCCCGCTGGGACCAGCCGGCGACCTTCGCGGGGACGAGCCCGGTCGCGTCGATGACCTGGTCGACCTGGTCCTGCCTGATCCGGTAGTAGTCGGCGAGGTCGCCGCGGGTCGCGACGCCGAGGGCCCGTCCGGCGCGGGCGACGAGCGCGGTCAGGCAGGCGTCGTCGTCGGGCTCGCGGGTGCGGAGTTCGTCCGGGACGGCCCGTTCGGCCAGGTCGTACACGCGCCGCCAGCCGACGCGCTCGACGCAGACGACCTCGCCGACGTCCAGCAGCCACTCGATGCCGATCTTGTGGTCGCTCCAGTCCCACCATTCGGCGCTCGCCTTGGCGCCGCCGAGCTCCTTGGTGGTCAGCGGGCCGTCCGATCTCAGGCGGGCGCGGATCTCGGCGCAGACGCCCTCGGGGACCTTGTGCCAGCGCCAGCCGCGGCGCAGGTAGGCGCGGCGGCGGAACGCGAAGAGCGGCCAGTCGGCCATGGGGAGGATGGACGCGGCGTGCGCCCAGTACTCGAACGCCCCGGCGCCCTTGCGGCTGCCCTTCGCGCTGCCCTTGCGATGGCCGTTGGCGCTGCCCCAGTACGCGGACTCGATCGCACCGCGTCCGACCGGGCCGAGACGGGCGTAGGGGACCAGCTCGTGGGACCGGGCGAGGACGGAGATCGTGTCGAGCTGGACGGCCCCCAGCCGTTCCAGCATCGCCGGAACGCCCCCTCTGGGCTGCGCCCCCAGGAAACCCTGGGCCCGCAACTGGAGCCGCCGCGCCTCGTCCGCGCCGAGTTCTACCGCCGGTGTTCCGCCTGCTGTCTGAACCACGCCCGCGATGCTACGACACAACACCGACAAAACCGGATTGCCGGTCGCGCTGGACCGTGGCCCAGCGCGGGATCAGGTGATCTCCAGGAGTTTCTCGCGGACGGCGTAGACGACGGCTTCCATCCGGGAGTGGAGCTGGAGCTTCTCCAGGATGTTGCGGACGTGGTTCTTCACGGTGTTCTCGGAGATGAACAGCTCGCGGGCGATCTCCCGGTTGCCGAGGCCGCGGGCGACGAGCCGGAGCACTTCCATCTCGCGCTCGGTGAGGCGCGGCGCGGGGACCTGCTGCGTGCGTTCCTCGCTGCGCTTGGCCAGCGCGGCGAACTCGGTGATGAGCTTGGACGCCATCGACGGGCTGATCAGCGACTGCCCACCGTGCACCGCGCGGACGGCCTGCGGCACCTCGTCGATCGAGATCTCCTTGAGCAGGTAGCCGCTGGCCCCCGCCTTGATCGCCTCGAAGAGATCCTCCTCCTCGTCGCTGATCGTCAGCATGACGATCTTCGCGCTGGGCGCGGCGTCCTTGATCGCGGTGCAGGCCTCGATGCCGCTGCGGCGGGGCATCCGGATGTCCATCAGGACGACGTCGGGCAGCAGGTCGCCGGCCATCTCGACGGCCTCGTGGCCGTCGCCGCCCTCGCCGATGACCTCGATGTCGTCCTCGCCCTGGAGGACCATCTCCAGACCCCTGCGGAACAGCGCATGGTCGTCGACGATGAGCACGCGGATCGGGTCGGCCGTCCCGGCCGACGGGGCCGCCTCCCGGCCGGCGGGGGCGGCGCCGGCCTGACGGGGTACCGCCGCGGCGTCGCGAGCCTCGGGATTCTCGCTCACCAGAGTCGCGGCGTGGAGGAGACGCCGCTTCCCCCCTTCACTATTCAGCGATCTGGAACCACCGGAGGGTTGCTCTCCGACGGGTCGTCCCCGGGAACATACGGGGTCCGGGGGCTGACCCGGGGGATTTCGGGCCGGGGTGTCCCCCGGTGAACTGCTGTGCGTCCCGGGAGGTTCCCGGGTGGGCCGCTGCGAACCCCGCGAATCGTTCGATCCGCAGGACCACCGCCGCGGCGCGGTGGCCGGTCGGGATCCGGGACGGCCGGCTGTGCGGCCCCGCACCGGATTCACCCCCGGACCACCGCGTCCGCGGATCGGCTGGTACGCCTTTTCAGATCATGACATGGTTCGGACGGTGACGTGACGCGAGTGCCGCATCACGGAACGGTTGCAACTTCGTCGGTCTGCGCAGGCCACGCCCTCGCGGACGGGCCGGATGGGGAACGGTCACTCTTCTTCGACGAGCCTGATCACTCCGTAGTCCCAGCCTCTTCTCCGGTATACGACCGAGCGGTGCCCGGTGGCCTTGTCGCGGTACAGATAGAAGTCGTGGCCGACGAGCTCCATCTCGAAGAGGGCCTGCTCGATGCCCATGGGCTCGGCCTTGTGGAACTTCTCGCGGACGACCAGGGGGCCGTCGCCGTCCATGGGGATCGGGACCAGGTTCTCGTCAGGCGAGACCTTCACCGGCTCGGGCTCCTCCGCCGCGGGCGGTGGGGCGGCCCGCGGGGGTTCGGGGAG
>NZ_SMKT01000263.1 GCF_004348735.1 Actinomadura sp. KC06 | reverse complement strand
GTGCGGTGCGGCGTCGGGACGTTGATGCGTTCGGGGATCGGATTGGTCAGGCAAGGCGGAGGACGCCGCGTTCCGGGGAGGGGTGTGTAGCTTCGCCGAGGTTGCGGTTTGCGTTCTATGGGCGGATGTCGACGGTGGAGTATCAGGACCGGGCCTCATCGATCGGCTGGCAGCGCGAGGCTGCCGAGCAGCTCGTCGCGGGCCGGGGTGTGATCGTGGCGGAGTTCTTCGATGCGGGGTGCTCGCGGCGGCTGTCGTGGACGGAGCGTCCGCAAGCCGCCGCGTTGCTGTCCGAGCTGGCCGATCCGAAGCTCAGGTTGGATGCGATGGTGGTCGGAGAGTACGAGCGGGCGTTCTCCGGTGATCAGTTCTCCGAGATGGCGCCGCTGCTGCAGCGGCTCGGAATACAGGTATGGCTGCCCGAGGCGGCCGGACCGGTAGAGCCCGGCAGCCTGGAACATCAGGTCCTGATGAGGCTGCTGGGTGCGCAGTCGCAGCGGGAGGTGTTGCGGTCTCGGCATCGGGTGCTGGCGGCGATGCGGGCGCAGGCGTGTGAGCAGGGCCGGTTCATGGGAGGCCGGCCGCCGTATGGGTACCGGCTGGTGGATGGCGGCCCGCATCCGAACCGGGTGCATGCGGGGTGGGGGCGGTGGCTGCGCCGTCTAGGAGCCGATCCGGTGACTGCTGCGCATGTCCGGTGGATCTTCGCGCGCCGGTTGGAAGGGTGGAGCATGGCCGGTATCGCGCGTGCCCTCAACGAGCGGGGCGTGCCGTGCCCATCCCATGTCGATCCTGACCGCAACCGGCACCGAAGCGGTGAGGCATGGACGCTGGGCACGGTCGCGGCGATCTTGGGGAACCCGCGCTATACCGGGCGTCAGGTGTGGAACCGGCAGCGAACCGACCGCGACTCAGCAGGCCCTGGCGGCAGACGGGAAGGTGTGGTGCGGCGATGGAACCCGGTGCAGGAGTGGGTGATCTCTGAGCGGTCTTTGCATCCTGCGCTGGTCAGCGACGAGGACTTTCTAGCGGCGCAGACGATCCGTGCCGCCAGGCCCACGCGGGCCGTCCAGCCCGGTCCTGGTGAGCACGTCGGCCAGGCGGGGCGGTCCAGGTCTCGAGTTCTTCACCGATCTCCCGGCGGCACGCCAGGTGCGGGGTTCGCCTTCCTCGGCGACGCTGCCGGGTGCCCCCAGTCGTCGCGGTAGCGGGTTTGACCAGCAGTACCCGACCGTGCGGGTCGGTGAGCAGCATGCCGGTCGGATGCCGCGCATAGGACCTCTAAGACCGCCCATAGGCCCCACGGCGACTCGTCGACCCTCTGAGGACTCTCATGGAGGACCCGCCTGGCCACAGCACCCCGCAGAGGATGCTCTGAAGCAGCCAGCCGCTCGGCCCGGAACTCCGAGAAGACTCCAAGCGTCCGCGGCTTGCTCTCGTGCCTCGGAGCCGTCCCACGGGGCGTGACGGAGTCGATACCGCGTGGGGACAGCCAACACATTCTTCACCGTACGGTGAGAACAGCAGATCCGGACGTCCAGTTGCGCGCGTGGCAGTGGGCGGTGGCCAACCGCACGTCGGCGGGGGATCTGCCACCGGGGAAGGTGATCGTCGGTCAGTTCGGGCGCAGCGAGCGGTGGGGACGGTTGGTCAAGCAGGCCGGCCGCGCTGGCAGTTCGACGCTCTTGCTTCGTAGCGAGACCTCGCGGAATCCGGCGTTGCCGCCGGGCAGCCGTCTGCTGACGGTAAATGCGTTGGCCACGCCGATATGTTCACCCTCACCACGGACAGGGACGCGGTGCCGGAACAGTGGACCCGGGCGATGCTCGGCGACGTCCCCACCCTCCAGGAACGGCTGATCTGGCGCGTCCTGCTCGGGTCTGCGGCTCGCCAAGCGGCCGATCGCCGGACACCGTGGCCGGATGGCAGATCACCGGGCGCGGCCAGAACTGGATCCGGCTCGAGGCCGCCTCCTGGTTCCTGACCGGCAACCTCCTCGTCCAGGCGGCTGACGGGCGCGTGTCGCTGGCGACCATCCTCCGTTACGACCGGATCCCTGGCCGTCTCCTGTGGTCCCCGCTGTCCGCCGTCCATCGCCGACTGGCGCCCGGCCTGCTCCATGACGCGGCGGCGAAGATCCGACCGCCTCAATAGCGCCCGGCGCTGTTCCCCTTTCCCCGGGGGCCGCGGGGCGGTCCCCCCGGGGGTGGGTTGTCGATCGGGACGGGCCGGCCGGACCGATCAGTGGCGTCCCCGCAGCTGCGGGGCGAGGCGGCGGAGCCCGGTGAGCCAGGCGGTCCCGGTCACCAGGGTGACGAGGATCGCGCCGGCGACCAGGGTCGTCAGCGCCATGGCCAGAGCCATCGGCAGGCCGGCCAGGACCAGGAAGACGATGAACACGATCACCGCGGCCAGCGCGATCACAGCCGGCCAGACCTGGTTCATCCGGGAAGCCGACCCGTCCGGGATCGTCCCGGGCAGATCGGGTCGACGAGCACGATTCAAGATCGGCATGACCGTCCCCTTCTTGTGAGGTGAGCCGGTGTGGCGGGTCACCCTCAGGGCGGGGATGTCGTCGTTGCCGGATACCTTCACCCTACTTCGAGAATTCCGATATTGCGGAATATCTGAAGTAAACTTCCCAAGGTGCCTTCCGATACTCCGTCCTCGCCTGGACCCCAGCTCCCGCAGCCCGGGGCCGATGACCCGCGGCGCCCGCATGGCAACCTGCAACAAGCCCCTGGACAGCGCCATGGACGCGGCCGCGGGCGGCGGCCCGGCGCCCGCGCGACCCCGCTTCCGGAGGAGGCGCAGGCGGTGTTCGCCGAGTACGAACGCGCCCTCGCCCGGTGCGATGGCCCGCTGGACGCCGATACGGTCCGCGTCTACGCCTCCCGGGTCCGCCAGTACCTTGCCTGGCTAGCCGCCGCCGACGTCGACGAGACGGTTGAGGACGACCCGCTCACCGAGCCTGACGCCCGCGACCTGGCAGCGCGCGCCTACCGCGTCCACCTGGAGACCGTGGCGAAGCGCAGGCCCGCCACCGTCAACGCGCATCTGACCGCGGTGGACGACTTCTACCGCCGCCGCGGGCTCGGCCCGGCCTCCGCCGAACGCGCCGCGCTTCCTCCGGCCGCCGCCCCGCGCGCGCTGGACGAACGCGACCAGGCCGGGCTGCTGCGGGAGGCCGCCCGCGCCTCAGCGCGCGACAAGGCCATCGCCTTCACCGCCTACTACGCCGGGACCAGGATCGTGGAGATCAGCAGGCTGGACATCGACGACGTGCGCCTGCCGGCCCGCGGCGGCGACCTGATCGTCCGCTACGGCAGGAACGGCGGATTCCGTGCAGTGCCTCTGCATCCGAATCTTCGTGCCGTGCTGGAAGAGTGGCTCGGCGAACGGGCCGGCTGGAAGGGCGCCGGCACCAGCCGGGCGCTGTTCCTCAACCGCCGGGGCTCTCGCCTGTCGTCGCGGTCCGCCCACACCGTGCTGCGCGCCATCGCCGACGCCGCGGGCCTGCCCCTCGGCCGCGACGGCGCCTTCACCCCCCGCGTGCTGCGCCACACCGCAGGCCAGACGATGGCCCGCCAGGGGACTGACGCTGTCGTCGTCGCCGATCTCCTCGGCCTCTCCCTGGAAACTGCCCGCCGCCACCGTCCGCCCACCGAGCAGGACCGCCGGCGAGCCATCCAGCGACTCACCATCGACGAATGACCCCGCACGCTTGCTGGTGGCCGCAGGGGCGAGTTCGAGGGTCCGTCCGGTGGTTCCGTCCGCCGTGGGATCTGGGTCAGCCAAGTCATCACGGAGCGGGTCGTGCCAGAACATCTGCGAGGCGATCTGGGGCGGGGCGAGCGCGGCGCGGGCCGATGCCGGCGTCGAGCCGGCCGTCGGTGAGCAGCACCGTTCACCCACCTACTCGCACTCCTCGACTCTGAGAGGCGGTGTCGCGGGACCGGGGCCGGGCGGTTACAGCGAGGGCGTGGCGAGGTGGTCGGCGGTGCCGCCGCGCCATTCGATGAGGAAGAGGCTGGCGTCGTCGCTGGTGATCCCGCCCCTTTCCCGCTTGAGCGTGTGGGAGAGCTCCCGGACCATCTGCTGCACGGTCGCGGCGCCGGGCTCGACGTGTTCGATGGTGGCGATCAGGCGGTCCTCGCCGAACTGCTCCCCGCCCGCGGTGTGCTCTTCGACGAGGCCGTCGGTGTAGGCCAGGATCCGGTCGCCGGGACGGAGCCGCTGGGTGTTGATCACGGGTGTCGAGCCGCCGATGCCGACGGGCAGCGTCCCGGGACCCTCCAAGGCGCGCAGGACGTGGTGGTCCCGGATGAGCAGGGGCGCCGGGTGGCCGGCGTTGACCCATTCCAGATGGCCTGTCCCGACGTTCAGGCGCATCATCTGCGCGGTGACGAAGTGGTCGGGGCCGAACTGCTCGTCGATGGCGGTGTCCATGAAGGCGTACAGTTCGGCGAGGCTGGCGTCGGTGCGCCTGGCGTGCCGGTAGGCGCCCACGGCGACGGTGGCCAGTACCGCGGCGTTCAGTCCGTGGCCCATCGCGTCGATCATGGCCATGTGCAGGACGTCGTCGTTGAGGGCGTAGTCCAGGCTGTCCCCGGCGACGTCGTAGGCGGGTTCGAGGATCCCGGCGATGGCGACCTGCGGCGTCGTCATGGTCAGCGGGGGCAGCAGTGACCATTGGATCTCCGCGGACACGCTCATCGGTTCGCGCCGCCGCGCCTGGAAGAACTGGTCGGTATAGCTGTTCTTGGTGACCAGCATGTCGGCGACCAGCCCGGCCAGCCGTCGCAGCAGTCGGCGGTCGTCATCGTCGATGACGTCCAGGGTGAGGGTCATCACGCCGATCTCGTCGCTGCCGTCCAGCAGGGGCAGGAACATCCGCACCCCGTCCGCCTCGGCGTGCTCGACGGCGGTCTCGGTCAGGAACGCCTGCCCGGCCAGGGAGCCCACCAACGGCACCGGCTCGGTCTCCTTGAGGCCACGGCCCGGGAGGGACACCAGTGTGAGCTGGGCGTAGTCCTGCAGCAGGATCGAGACGTCGCGGCCGCCGATCGCGTGCACCTCCTCGGCCACCAGCGGTGCGATGAGCTGCGGCGGCATCTCGTGCGCCCGGTCCAGCAACTGGCCCAGCAGCCGCTCGCCGAATCCCTCGCTTCGATCCACCGCACCATCCACCGTCTCGCCGGCCCCCTCCGTCCCCTCACTGTTCCCCCGGGCAGCGGGCGGCACTGCCCGATCAGCAAGGAACGCTCAAAGCTTGGGTAAGCCCAGTGTCACCATCCGGCGGCGGTGACCGGCTGGCGAGGTCGGTACCCAGCTCGGAACGCAACGGCCCGCCGACCGTCCATGCCGCGGCATGGACGGGAACAGATGGTGCTCGATCTGGTAATTCAGCCCTGCCCGCTTCACCTCGCGGTGGTCCACGCGCGGAAGTGGCCCCGTCACCGATGCTGGTCTGTGTTCGTGCCCGGCGGCGCTGTTCGGGAGGCTGTGGGAGGCTGAGGTGAGGCGTGGCCATCCGGTCGCCTCGGGCAGGGCGAGGCGGTGAGCGGCCATACCAGCGGCGGGCGAGGCGCGGGCGGCCCGGTTGTGGGAGCTGGTCGCCGGGTGCGCGGACGGTGAGCTGGTATCGGCCGCGCATGTGTGTCAGGCGGCCGTGGTGGCGGTGGAGGTGGACGGGGCGGCGCTGTCGGTGGCGACCCGTCCGGACCGGCGGCAGCGGGCGCACGCCACCGATGCGGTGGCCGCGCTCTTGGAGGAGCAGCAGTTCACCCTGGGGGAAGGCCCGTCCATCGAGGCGGGAGCCTCCGGAGGCCAGGTACTGGTCGCCGACGTGTCCTCGCCTGCCTGCGCATCCCGGTGGCCGGTGTTCGTGCCGGTGGCCACGGCGGCCGGGGTCCGGGCGATGTTCGCCTTTCCGCTGCAGGTGGGGGCGATCCGGCTCGGCACCCTCACCCTGTACCGGGCCAGGGCGGGGTCGTTGACCGGGGAGCAGGTCGCCGACGCCGTGACGCTGTGCCGGACGGCGGTGGCGGTGATGCTGACCGCCGGTCAGACCCCGCCGAACGGGGCGGTCTCGGACCAGGGGGCGTGGCCGCTGGGCGGCCCGGGCGAGGGCCGGATCGAGGTGTACCAGGCGACCGGGATGGTCGCGGTCCAGCTCGGTGTCGGTCTGCAGGACGCGTTCGCGGCGTTGCGCGCCCGCGCCTTCACCGATGGTGTCCCGCTGGCCCGGCTGGCCCGCCGGGTGGTGGACCGGCGGCTGCGGTTTCACCCCGACGACTTCCCCGACAACTGACGACACGATGGATCGACACAATGCCTACCGATAGACAGCGTCACACGACAGGACACCCCAGCGACTTGGCCAAGGAAATGGATTGAGCAGCCATGCCACAGCAACAACGACTCGCTGAGGTGTTCGTCGAGCTGGCCGACACCCTGGTGGCCGACTTCGATCTCATCGAGTTCCTGCACCGGCTGGCCGAGCGCTGCGTGGAGCTGCTGGAGGTGGAGGCGGCCGGGATCCTGCTCACCGACCAGGCCGACGAGCTGCAGGTGATCGCGGCCTCCAGCGAACAGACCCGGCTGCTGGAGTTGTTCCAGCTCCAGTCCAGGCAGGGCCCCTGCCTGGACTGCTTCGCCACCGGCCGTCCCATCAGGGTCGCCGACCTGGCCGCCGAAGCCGCCCAGTGGCCGCTGTTCACCGCCGCGGCCCTCGACGCCGGTTACGGCGGGGTCCTGGCGTTGCCGATGCGGATGCGCGAGCGGATCATCGGCGCGATGAATCTGTTCACCGCCCACTCCGTCGTCCTGGCCGCCGACGAGGCGGCCACGATCCAGGGGCTGGGGCAGGCGATGGCCGACGTGGCGACCATCGGCATCCTGGGCGAGCGCGCGGCCCGCGAACATGAGCTGCTGTCCCAGCAACTGCAGATCGCCCTCAACAGCCGTGTGATCATCGAGCAGGCCAAGGGCATGCTCGCCGAACGCCACCAGACCTCCCTCGATCAGGCCTTCGCCGCTCTGCGCACCCGGGCCCGCGACACCAACCGCAAACTCGCCGACCTCGCCCAGGCCGTCATCGACGACGACCCCGCCGTGGTGAGCTCCCTGCGCCCACCCCACGATCCCAGCCGCCGCGCCGACCAGACCTGACCGCGGACGATGGCGGAAAGGTGCCGAAGAGCGCGCGGACGACGGTCGACTCCGTGCGCCTCAACCCGCGACACCCGGCACGTGCCCGCGGGGCCGCCCAGTTGGACCCGCCGAGCATATGGGTGCGTGCCTGCGAGCGGTGTGCTCACCCGCGCCGCCTGGGCCGCGACACCAGCCATGGGGCGGCGACAGGCTGACCATCGTGGCGCGTTGGGCGCTGCTTCAGATCACCGTGCCGTTTCGCGACCTTGAAGGTCGTGCGCCTGGTGGCCGCCCCCTGGGTCGCCCCCGCTGCGGCGGTGGGGCGGCCACCAGG
>NZ_SMKT01000262.1 GCF_004348735.1 Actinomadura sp. KC06 | reverse complement strand
CCCCCCACAGCACCCGACCCGCCCGCGACCACCGAACCCGCACCCTCGCCCGACTGCTCGCCCGCGCTGTCCGGTTGCTCGGCTGCGTTGCCCGGCTGCTTGGGCTTTTCGTTCGGTTGCTTGGCCGGGGTGCCCTGTGGCTTGGGCGTGTCGTCTGGCTGTTTGGGTGGGTTGTCTGGTTGGTCGGACGTGTCGTCCGAGGGCGGGGATGGCTTGGACGGTTCTTCGGGGGTGCCCGATGAGTCCTGGGATTCGTTCGTCATGCGGGTTCTCCGGAGGTCGGGGGGATGGTGACGCGGATGCGGCAGCCGGTCGGGGTGTCGAGGACGGTGATGTCGCCGCCGTGCAGGTCCGTGGCCCAGCTGGCGATGGCGAGGCCGAGGCCGGTGCCGCCGCCGGGTGTTCCGGCGCGCGGGCCGGATGTGGAGCCGACGGACGAGCCGCGGGAGAAGCGTTCGAAGACGCGGGCCCGTTCCTCGGGCGGGATGCCGGGGCCCTCGTCGGCCACCTCGATGACGAGCCCGCCGGGCGGGCTCCCGGGAAAGGGACGTGCGGTGACGGTCACCGGGCGTCCGTCCGGGCCGTGGCGGGCGGCGTTGTCGAGCAGGTTCGCGACGATCTGGTGGAGGCGGTCGCGGTCGGCGCAGGCGCGCAGGCCAGGCACGATGTCGGACTCGAACACCGCTTCTGGGCGGCCGGCGGCGGCCTCCGCGGTGACGTCGGCGACGAACGCGGCCACGTCGATGTCGGTGACGTCCAGCGTCGCCGCGCCCGCCTCGACCCGTGACAGGTCGAGGAGCTGGGTGACGAGGCGGCCGAGGCGCTCGGTCTGGTCGAGGGCGGTTTCGAGGACGTCGGGCGTCGCGGGCGTGACGCCGTCCGCGACGTTCTCCAGCACGGCCCGGAGCGCGCTGATCGGCGTGCGCAGCTCGTGCGACACGTTCGCGACGAACTCGCGGCGCTGCCGGTCGACCTCGGCGAGGTCGGCTGCCATCCGGTTGAACGCCTGCGCCAGCTCGCCGACCTCGTCCCGGGACGTGGCCCGCACCCGGCGGCTGTAGTCGCCGCGCGCCATCGCCCGCGCCGCCGCCGTCATCTCGCGCAGCGGCGCGGTCATCCCGTGCGCGAGCAGCTGGATGAAGACGAGGGCGATGAGTATGCCGACGGGCAGCGTCTCCCGCGCCCGGAACCCCAGCGGATACCCCCACAGCACGATCAGGACGGCGACGCACGCGGTGGCGACGACCACGACGCCGAACTTCACCTTGATGGAACGTAGCGGGTCCAGCGGCCGCGGAAGCCTCGCCCACAACCTGTGGACAAACCCGCGCGGGACGGCGCTCACGAAGCCGCGTCCAGGCTGTAGCCGACGCCGTGGACGGTCCGGATCAGCCCCTGCCCGAGCTTGCGGCGCAGCGCCTTGACGTGGCTGTCGACGACCCGCGTCCCGGACGCGTCCGCCCAGTCCCACACCTGTTCGAGGAGGACGGCCCGGGTCAGCACCGCGCCGCGGTTGCGCAGCAGGCAGGTGAGCAGGTCGAACTCGGTCGGCGTGAGGTGCACCTCGCGTCCGTCCAGCCGGACGCGCCGGGCCCGCTGATCGACCTCCAGCGGCCCGATGCGCACCGCCTCGTCCACGGCCTCCGGGATCCCCGGACGGGGGCGTTCGACGCGGCGGAGCACCGCGCGGATGCGGGCGACAAGCTCCCGCATGCTGAACGGCTTCGTCACGTAGTCGTCGGCGCCGACGCCGAGCCCCACGATCAGGTCCGTCTCGTCGTCGCGGGCGGTCAGCATCAGCACCGGGACGGGACGTTCCGCCTGGACGCGGCGGCACACCTCGAGCCCGTCGAAACCGGGCAGCATGACGTCCAGCACGATGAGGTGCGGCTCGTAGGCGCGGGCGCGCTCGACCGCGGTGGGCCCGTCGGCGGCGACGTCGACGCCGAATCCCTCCGCCGCCAGCCGGTCGGCGACGGCCCGCGCGATCGTCGGCTCGTCCTCGACGATGAGGATCCGCGTCTCGTTCCCTGTCACGGACCAGACTCTAGAAGCCCGTTATGTATGCGATGAGCGCGATTTGTGCAGGACTTGTGAAGATCAGGGCCCGACAGGCCAGGTGTGGACGGGAGCGTTGTCGGTCATGTGCTCGACATAGGAGCGGACCATCATGCGGAGCGCCTCGTGCCGCGGGACGCCGCACGACTCCTCTATGGCGTCCACGGTACCGATCTGCCAGGCCGCGCCGGTCTGGCCCGTGACGCAGCGGCGTTCGATGATGCCGAGGAGCCGGTCGCGGCGGGACGGGTCGACGCCCCACCGTGTCAGCCCCTCGTGGGCGAGCGGCAGCAGTTTCCGGAGGACGAGTTCGGCGGCGGGCACCTCGCCCATGCCGGGCCAGTACAGGGTGGATTCAAGGCCGTCGCGGGCAGCGCGATGCAGGTTGTCCTCTGCGGTCGCGAAGGACATCCGCGTCCAGACCGGACGTTCGTCTTCGGCGAGCATGCGGACGACACCGTAATAGAAGGCGCCGTTGGCGATGACGTCGGCGACGGACGGCCCGCCAGGAAGGACGCGGTTCTCCACGCGCAGATGCGGCCGGCCCTTGACGACCGCGTAGATGGGGCGGTTCCAGCGATAGACCGTCCCGTTGTGGAGGGTCAGTTCGCCCAGTTCGGGGATGCCGCCGTCGTCCAGGACGGCGCGCGGGTCCTCGTCGTCGCAGAGGGGGAGCAGTGCGGGGAAGTAGCGGGTGTTCTCCTCGAAAAGGTCGAAGACCGAGGTGATCCAGCGTTCGCCGAACCAGACCCGCGGCCGGACGCCCTGCGCCTTCAGCTCGTCCGGACGCGTGTCGGTGGCCTGCTCGAACAGCGTGATGCGGGTCTCGTGCCAGAGCCTGTGCCCGAACAGGAACGGGGAGTTGGCGCCGATCGCGACCTGCGCGCCGGAGATGGCCTGGGCCGCGTTCCAGTAGGCGCCGAACTGGTCGGGACTCACCTGCAGATGGAATTGGACGCTCGTGCACGCCGCCTCTGGGGTGATGGTGTCGGCGTGCATGCGCAGCGGCTCTGGTCCGTCGATCGCGATGCGCATCTCCTCGCCGCGCGCCGCGAAGATCTGGTCGTTCAGCATCTTGTAGCGCGCGTTGGACGAGAGCGTCTCCTCGCCGATGTCGGACCGTCTCAGGGTCGGCAGGATGCCGATCATGGCGAGCCGCCCGCCGACCTCGCGGGCGCGGGCGTCGGCGTGGTCGAGATGGTCGCGGACCTCCGCCTCCAGCTCGCCGGTGCCCGTCCCGCCGAGCTCCCGGGGCGGGATGTTGATCTCCAGGTTGAACTGGCCGAGCTCCGTCGCCCAGGCCGGATCGGCGATCGCCTTGAGCACGTCCGCGTTGCGCATCAGCGGATCGCCGAGTGAGTCGATCAGGTTGAGCTCGATCTCCAGCCCGATATGGGGGTGCTGGAAGTCGAACTGGGATTCGCCCAGCATGCGGGCCAGCACGTCGAGGCACCTGCGCACCTTGTCGCGGTACCGCCGCCGGTCCTCGCCGCTGATGGTGACCGAAGCCACGTCCCTGCCCATGTGTCCGTCCCTGTACTCCGGAGGAACCGTCATAAACGGGATCTCCCGGTGCGAGTAGGTGAAAACCCGGCGCTTTGGTTTCGGCCTCCCGATTTGTGACCGACCGGTAGCGTGTGTGCTTCGTCCGAAATCTGGCTATTCCCAGTGGGAGGAGCTCATGCGCATGCGTCCCCGGTCCATCCGGGCCAGGGACACGCTCATCGCCGCCGTCATAGCCGCCCTGGTCCTAGGCGTGGCCGCGATGGGCGTCGACTTCGCCTTGCGCACCAGGATCGAGACCGATCTTCTCCAGGGGACGCAGGTCGAGGGCCGCCGGGTGAGCGGCGGCGTCCGCGACGGCACGCTGGAAGGGCAGATCGCGGACGAGACCCGCGGCCGGATACTGATCCAGGTCGTCGAGCCCGGCGGGCGCGTCACAAATGCGACACCGGCCGCTACGGACAGGCCGCCGGTGAGCAGACTCTGGCCGTCGAGCAACGTGCGCGTCCGCGACTACATCGAGTGCCGCGGCGTCTGGCCGAACCGCGAGTGCTACGTCGTCGAGGCCATCCGCGTCTCCACCGCGCCCGACTCCGTCGTCGTGTACGCGTCGGAGCGCCTCCCGTCCTACCTGGTCAACGGCCTTCTGGAGGTGGGCCTCGCCACGGCCGTGCTGCTCCTCGCCGGGCTCGCCGCGTGGATCACCTGGCGGATCGTCGGCCGCACCCTCGGCCCGGTCGAGGCGATCCGCGCCCAGCTCGCCGAGATCAGCGCCACCGATCTGAGCCGCCGCGTCCCCGAGCCGTCCGGGCAGGACGAGATCGCCCAGCTCGCCCGCACCGCCAACGCGACGCTCGACCGGCTGGAAAGCGCCGTCGGACGCCAGCGCCAGTTCGCCTCCGACGCGTCCCACGAGCTGCGCACCCCCATCACCGCGCTGCGCGCCAACCTGGAGGACGCGTCGATGCACCCCGACGACAACGACCTGCGGGCCGTCGTCGAGTCGGCGCTGCGCGACACCGACCGGCTGGAGTCGATCGTCACCGACCTGCTCCTCCTCGCCCGCATCGGAACCGGCGGGACGGCCGCGCAGGAGCCGATCGACCTGGCCGAACTCGCGGACGCGGAGATCCGCCGCCGCGCCTCAGGCCGGAAGGTCAGCGTCGCCCTCGCCGGACGGGTGACGGTGCGCGGCGTCCGCATGCAGCTCGTCCGGCTGCTGGGCAACCTGCTGGACAACGCCGACCGGTACGCCGAGTCGTCCATCACGGTCGAGGTCACCCGGGAGGACGGCCAGGCGCTGCTCACCGTCACCGACGACGGCGTGGGCATCGCGCCCGCCGACCGCGAGCGCGTCTTCGAGCGCTTCACCCGCCTCGACACCGCCCGCAGCCGCGACGCCGGCGGCACCGGACTCGGCCTCGCGATCGCCCGCGAGATCGCCCGGGCGCACGGCGGAACGCTCCGGATCGAGGACCACGCGTCGTCCGGCGCCCGCTTCGCCCTCCGCCTCCCGCTCGTCACGACCCTCCGCCGCCTCCCGTCCGCCCGCACCCGCTAGCGGGGTCCGGGAATGCCGAAGGGCCGCCCATCTGGGCGGCCCTTGGGAAAGCGTGAAAATCAGGCGCGGACGGCCTGGACCTCAAGCTGGAGGTCGACCTTGTCGCCGAGCAGGGCCTTGTCGCCCTTCAGCGGCACGTTGAACTCGATGCCCCAGTCCTTGCGGTTGATGGTGGTGCCGGCGGAGAACCCGGCGCGCGTCCCGCCCCACGGGTCCTCGGCGACGCCGTTGAACTCGACCGAGAGGCTCACCGGACGGGTGACGCCCTTGATCGTCAGGTCGCCGTCCAGGTAGTGCTCGCCGCCCTCGGAGCGGACGCCCGTGGCCGCGAAGGTCATGGTCGGGTGGTTCTCGACGTCCAGGACGTCGGCGGTCCGCACGTGCGCGTCCCGGTCGGCGTTGCGGGTGTCGAGCGAGGCGACCTTGATCTCGGCCGTCGCGCTGGACTCGGCGAGCTCCTCGGCGATGTGCACGGACCCGCTGAACTCGGTGAACGTCCCCCGAACCTTGGTCATCAGATGCCGGATGACGAAGGTGACCTCGGAGTGCGCGGGGTCGATGTTCCAGGTGCCCACGGTCAGCTCGGGGGCGACGGCGGCGATGCTCATGGTGACTCCTAGCAGTGGTTGGAACGAGCCATGTGCTTGAAACTTCAACGACTGGTGGCACGTTAGTTGAGGGTTCAAACATTGTCAAATCCGGGATTGTTCCCCGGGCGTGCAACCACAACGGGTGCTCGTGCGTAATCAGCGGGCACACAGGCGGGGCCGGAGGAGCTATAGGGCCCGTCCCGCCGGCGTCCACGATCATCGGGAGTCCTCGTGAGCGACGAACAACCGCGCGGCGCGGCGCGCCCGGCCAGGCGGCCCCGCCAGGCCCGCGGGCCGGCGTCCGGCGCGGCCGTACTGGCGGCCACGGCCGTCCTCGTGACCGGCTGCGGGGGAGGGGAGCCGGGCGGCGGCAAGGCGGAGGCCGCGGGCGGCGGCGGCAAGCTGCCCCAGGCGACCACCTACACGACCATCAACGACCTGCCGGCCGACGACGCGCCCGCCGCCGCCCTGGACGGGACGGTCGTGCACCCCAGCGAGACCGCCCCCGTGTCGGCGCAGCCCGGCGCGCCCGCTGTGGCGGAACTGCCCGCCACCCAGCTCAAGGGCGACACCTGGGTGCCGGTCGTGGAGACCCGCCCCGGCTGGCGGCGGGTGCTGCTGCCCAGCCGGCCCAACGGCGTCACCGGCTGGATCCCCGACTCCGGGCTGAAGGTCGCGCGCAGCGCCCACGTCATCAAGGTGGACGTCAGCGACCGGAAGCTGACCCTCCTGAACGCGGGCCGCAAGGAGGGCACCTGGTCGGTGGCGGTCGGCGCGCCGAAGACGCCCACCCCGACCGGACGGACGTTCGTCCTCGCCTCGCTGGCCCCGCCCAAGCCGACCTACAGCCCGCTCATCCTGCCGGTCGGCTCGCACTCCGAGACGCTCGACACCTTCGGCGGCGGCCCCGGGACGGTCGCGTTCCACGGCTGGCCCAGCGCGTCCGTCTTCGGCAAGGCCATCACCCACGGCTGCGTGCGCGTCCCCCCGGACGCCTTGAAGCGCCTGGCCAAGGCCCCGCTCGGCACACCCGTCCACGTCACGGCCTGACGTCCTGAAGCCCCGGCCGCGAGGCCGGTCCGCCCGACAAACCCCCCGCAAATCCGCGCCACCCATAGTTCGAAACCCCCAAGGAGAGCAACCGTGCGTTTGCAGACCATCACGAAGTGCGCGGCCGTCGCCGGCGCGCTCGCTCTGCCCTTCGCCGCCGTCGTCCCCGCCGCGTCCGCGACCAGCGGCGGCGTCGGCTCGGCCACCGCCATCTCCGCGACCGGGCCGGTCGCCATCCCGCCGACGCCGACCGTGACGTCCACCGGCCACAAGCCGGTGCGCAAGAGCGTCGCCGAGCTGCCCGCCAACGCGCTCGGGATCGAGGCGAGCCTGCTGAACGCCGCCGCCTGGGCCGGGCACGGCCGCGCGTCCGTCACCGACCTCCGGATCGCCAAGTTCGGCCTCAGCGCCAGCGCGGTCACGGCCAAGTGCGAGAACGGCAACGGCGTCTCGCACCTGAAGGAGGCGACGCTGAACGGCCGCAAGCTGAAGCTCACCGCGGCGCCCAACTCGGCCCTGACCGTCAACCTGAACGGCCTCGGCTCCGCCACGGTCACGCTGAACAAGCACGTCCGCGACCACGACGGCAACCTGTCCATCACCGCCATCGAGATCAGCGCGACCCTCGCCGGCAAGACCCAGACGATCGCGATCTCCTCCGTCACCTGCGGCAAGGGCGGGAAGCCGGGCCAGCCGTCCGAGCCGCCGTCGAAGCCGTCCGAGCCGGGCACGCCGTCGTCGCCGTCCACCCCGCCGGACGCCGCCCCCTGTCTCTTATACAC
>NZ_SMKT01000261.1 GCF_004348735.1 Actinomadura sp. KC06 | reverse complement strand
AGGACGAGGGCCGGGGTGGGGATCTCGGACGCGGCGAGCAGCGCGAGCGCGGCGATCTCGCGTTCGGGGGAGAACTCGGTGCCGTGGGGGCGGCGCGCGGTGACCGGTTCGCTGGACGTCCAGCGGCGCAGGACGAGCCGGTGCGCGCTGCCGGAGCGACTCTCCACGAGGAGGGCGTGGTTGGCGTGCGCGCTGCCGCCCGCGAGCGGCCGCACCATGCGGACCTCGGCGCCCTTGCCCAGACATTCCTCGACCCAGCGCAGCGTGGCGTGGCCGGGTGGAGCGCCGGTCGGCAGGACGGGAGCCGGTGTGCGAGTCACCTGATCCATGAAAACGGATTCCGAAGGGTATTGGGAGTGATTTTGCGAAGACGGAACGTAACAAGATGCACGTCATCGCGGTGCTATGGCGGAGCACCTCCGGTCTTTACGGCGGTAGGCCGGACAAACGTCGCGGATTCCGGTGGGTATCCGAATACCCCCGGAAGTGGATCGCTTGGGCCCCCGCAGCAGTTCGGGTGGGGCCTGGAGCGGCCCCACCCGTTCTAGAGCAGTGTCGAGCGCCGTCAGTCCTTGGACTCGCGGCGGGGGCGGAGCAACGCCTCGGCCAGGGCGAGCATCGTCTCCTCCAGGGTGGACAGCCGCTTCAGCACGTCCTCGTGCACGGCGTTGACCTGCTTGGAGACGTCGTCGTGGACGCCGTCGACCTTCCGGCCGACCTCGTTCTCGACGTGCGCGACCCGCTTGGCGAACTCGGCCTGGGCCGCGTCGGCGCGCCGGACGGCCTCGTCCTGCATGCCCTCCACGCGCCGCGCGAGCTCCTCGTGGACGCCCCCGACGTGCCGCGTGACGTCCTCCTGCATGTTGCCGACCTGCTTGACGACGTCCTCGTGGATGGTGCCGACCTGCCGCGTGACGTCGGCGTGGATGTCGCCGATCCGCTTGCCGAAGTCGTCGTGGACGCCGCTGACCTGCCGCGACACCTCGGTGTGGACGGACTCGACCTGCTTGGTGACGTCGGCGTGCACCGACTCGACCCGGCGGGACACGATGTCGACCTGCGTGGTGAACTCCTCCAGCGCCCCGTCGACCCGCTTGGCGACCTCCTCGTGGATGCCCTCGATGCGCTTGCGGACGTCGTCGTGCACGTCCTCGAACCGGCGGGAGAACTCGTCCATGCGCTTGGCGACGTCGCTGTAGGCCGTCTCGGCGATCTGCGACATGGTCGCCCTGACCTCGTCGCGGTCCGGCCGGGCGCGCAGCTCCTCGATCAGCGGGTCGACGGCCTCGGCGAGGTGCTTCTCCAGCGCGTCGAAGCGGTCGCCGTGGTCGGCCGGGGCGCGCTGCACGAGCTCGGCCAGCATCCGGTGCAGCTCGGCGATCTCCAGCGTGGCGGGGAGCCGGGTGATCCGCTCGCCGACGCCGTCGATGCGGCCGTCGACGCCCTCGAGCCTGCCGTCCAGGCCCTCCATCTTGCCGGACAGCCCTTCGAGGCGGCCGTCGACGCCGTCCAGCCGCCCGTCGAGGCCGTCGAGCCGGCCGCCGACGCCCTCGACCCGGCCGTTGACGGCCTCCAGGCCCTGCTCCATCCGCTCGGCCATCTCGCCGAGCGCCTGGTCGACCCGCGCCGTGACGCCGTTGATCGAATGCTCGAGCCGCTCGGACCGGTGCCCGAGCTCCGCCAGCGACTTGTCGAGCCGGTTGAACCGGACGGACGCGGCCTCCATGCTGCCCTGGAGCTTGTCGAGCCGCTTGGTCATCTCGTCCATGCGCTGCGACGCCTGCTGCGTGGCGTCGGTGATCTGCTGCGCGGAGTCGAGGACGGACTGGATGCGGGCCAGGCCCTCGTCGACGTTCTCGGCGACGACGCCGACGTCGGCCCACAGCGCGGGCAGCTCGGCGACGGGCTTGACCCGCTCGCCGAAGGCCTCGATGTGCTCGGCCAGCCCCTCGGCCCACTCCGGGGGTTTGCCCACCATCTCGTCCATCTGCCCGCGGACGCTGTCGATCTGCCCGGTCAACCCGCTGAGCTCCCGCTCGCGGACCTCGCGGAGCAGCCACTCCATACCTTCCAGCCGCTGGCGAATCTCGTCCAGGACCTGACCCTGTGAGCGCTGTTCATAGACGTGGTCCTGCGCCGCACGGGCGAGCAACTCCCGCATCCGATCCGAGACCGGTTGACCCCCCGTCTGCAGGAAGTTGTGATTCGTTTCCACCCGATGCTCCTTCGTGTGCCGGCGCGACGAAATGACGCACGGCAATGAATCTCTGGAGACGCCACTGTAGTGCGTTCGGGCGGTCGCTATAACGGGGAGCAGAGAACATTGTGAGTTCTGTGTAATGTGCCTGTTACCCGGCTGGGGCGAATAGCGAGAGTTCTCCGGTGGCAAGGCATTTACCCGCTTTGCGGCTATCGCCCCGATTGTGGTGATGAGCGGAGTGGAGGGGTGCTGGAGCGGCGGTCGCGGGCCGGTGTTCTGTCCGTACATCTCGTCCGACATCGGCAGTTGGCGGACCGCCGCCGCTCACGGCCGGAGCGACACGTGTTCGTGGAATGTCATGCCGTCCGGCGGGTCCCGGGCCATTTATGAGACGTATTCGGGAGCGCGGAAGTCCCGGTCGGCGAACCTGACTTGGTGTTTTTCGGG
Source organism: Actinomadura sp. KC06 (assembly GCF_004348735.1). GTDB lineage: Bacteria > Actinomycetota > Actinomycetes > Streptosporangiales > Streptosporangiaceae > Spirillospora. The sequence goes on along the minus strand of NZ_SMKT01000261.1, from coordinate 4,987 downwards.
CTCGCCATCCCGGCGTGCCGATTTGCGCTCGACGTTACCGCCTTGCCAGGCACCCGCAATCTCTGGTGAACGCGATGCCGGAAAGCGAAGATGATTTGCCCGGACGTGGCGCGTCGCCCGGTCTCGCTTGGCGCGGCCGGACGGCGGGAAGATCTTTGGACTCGATCGGCGTTCCCCGCCGTTCCGGGCGGGTCCCGGGCCGCGCGGGTCACGAACGGGGGACGGGACGGGTGAGGAGGGCGACCGGCTCCCGTCCCACACGGGTCACCACCAGCGTCAGCTCCTCCGCCCCGGCGCGCGACGCGCGGCGGCCGCCGAAGCCCAGGTCGCGGCGCAGCCGGTCGACGTCGACCGCCGAGCCGCGCTTCTTCACGGTGAGCACGCCGACGCCGCGCCGCCGCAGCTCCGCGCGCAGGCGCTTGACGGAGAACGGCAGCACGTCGTCGATCTCGTACGCCGACGCGAACGGCGTCGGACGAAGCTCGTCGGACGTGACGTACGCGATCCGCGGATCAGCGAGCCCGCCGCCGACCAGCGCCGCGACCTCACCGACCAGATGGGCGCGGATCACGGCGCCGTCAGGCTCGTACAGATAGCGGCCCCATGCGCGGACGTCCGGGTCGTCCAGGCCCTGCGGCGTCAGCGTCCACGCACGCGTTTCGGCATCGGACTGGGTGTCGGACGGGAGCAGAGTGGCTCGCCGACCAACGTCCCCAGCGAGTTCGCCAAGCCATAGGGCCGCTTCCTTAACGTCCCCACCCACGGAGACCCACTCTGCTTCCGCACCGTCCGGGACGGCCTCGTGCGGAATGCCCGGGGCGACCTTCACGCAGGCGGCCGGTGCCCGACCGGCCTTGTCCAGGACGACGTCCAGCGGCGGCTCATACGAGCGAGGATCAAAGACTCGGCCTCGTGCCGTTCGACGTCCAGGATCCGCGAAGACGGCATCGAACCCGCCAGGCTCCTCCTTAACCGCATCACCAACGCGCACAGAGACGAGACCGTCCAGCCCTAGGGAAGCCACGTTCGCCCGCGCCACATCAGCCGTCAGCGGGTCGATTTCCACGCCCTCCCCAGCGAGACCCACGCGCGCCCGTGCGATGAGGTCGGCACCTACCCCGCAACCCAGCTCCAGCACCCGCGCGCCGGGCAGACGATCAGCGAACCGTCGCGCACGGTGCGACGCCACACTCGCGCGGGTCGACTGTTCGAGCCCCGCCTGGGTGAAGTACATGCGGCCGGCGTCGTCGCCGAACTTCGCCAGCGCCCGCTCGCGCAACCGCACCTGCGTGAGCGCGGCGGCGACGAGCGCGGGATCGTGCCGTTCGCGGAGCCGGGACGCCGTCGCGAGCAGACTGTCTTCGCTCACGTCCAGCCCCGCCGCCTCGCCGAGCAGCGCCTGACCGGACGGGCCGAGCAGAGCCCTGAACGACGCGCTGTCCATAGAAGGACGTTAGCGATGTCCAGGAAGAGACATCGGGGGCCGTGCCGGGAAGCGACGTCCAAGAAGCGAACGTCCGCGGACCCTGTTCGGGCAGTTGGCAGCGCGTGAAGTTAGCCTTCGGTGAACGAGGGCAGGCGGCTCCGGGGCGTCTCCGTGTCCGTGTTGACTGCTTAACGGGCACGGAATAGTCTCCAGACTGGCACTCTCCGAGGGAGAGTGCCAACAACAGCGACGAAGGTCGGTCTGGCACCCGCGACGACAGGCCGGTCCAGGGTCGCCTCTTCTGTCACATGTGCTGGCCGGCCCACCTGTGGCCGGCCGAGGACCAATCGAAGGGGAGGTCAGATCGTGACGACCGCCACCAAGGTTGTTCTCAAGCCGCTTGAGGACCGTATCGTCGTCCAGCCGCTTGAGGCCGAGACCACCACCGCGTCGGGCCTGGTGATTCCGGACACCGCCAAGGAGAAGCCCCAGGAGGGGACCGTCCTTGCCGTTGGCCCGGGCCGTGTCGACGACAAGGGCGAGCGCGTCCCCGTCGACGTCAAGGTCGGCGAGGTCGTGCTCTACAGCAAGTACGGCGGCACCGAGGTCAAGTACAACAACGAGGACTACCTCGTCCTCTCGGCCCGCGACGTGCTCGCGGTCATCGAGAAGTAATCACCGAGAACGTGATGCACCCGCCCCGGTCGGCGCCGCCTTCGGCGGGCCGGTCGGGGCGGATCGCGTAAAGAGGAGTATCCGCATGGCGAAGATCCTGGAGTTCGAGGAGGACGCTCGCCGGGCTCTTGAGCGCGGCGTCAACGCTCTCGCGGACGCCGTCAAGGTGACGATCGGCCCGCGCGGCCGCAACGTCGTCATCGACAAGAAGTTCGGCGCGCCGACGATCACCAACGACGGCGTCACCATCGCCCGCGAGGTGGAGCTGGAGGACCCCTACGAGAACCTCGGGGCCCAGCTCGCCAAGGAAGTGGCGACCAAGACCAACGACATCGCGGGCGACGGCACCACCACGGCGACCGTCCTCGCGCAGGCGATGGTCCGCGAAGGCACCCGCAACGTGGCGGCCGGCGCGTCGCCGCTCTCGCTCAAGCGGGGCATCGACGCCGCCGCCCAGTTCGTGTCCGACCAGCTCCTCAAGTCGGCCCGCGAGGTCGAGGAGAAGAGCGAGATCGCGCACGTCGCGACCATCTCCGCGCAGGACCCGCAGATCGGCGAGCTGATCGCGGAGGCGTTCGAGAAGGTCGGCAAGGACGGCGTCATCACCGTCGAGGAGGCCCACACGATGGGCCTCGAGCTGGAGTTCACCGAGGGCCTCCAGTTCGACAAGGGCTACCTGTCGCCGCACATGGTGACCGACCCCGAGCGCATGGAGGCCGTCCTGGAGGACGCCTACGTGCTCATCGTGGACGGCAAGATCTCCAACGTCCAGGAGTTCCTGCCGCTGGCCGAGAAGGTCGCCCAGACGAAGAAGCCGCTGCTCGTGGTGGCCGAGGACGTCGAGGGCGAGGCGCTGGCCCTGCTCGTCGCCAACAAGATCCGCGGGACGTTCACGTCCGTCGGGGTGAAGGCGCCGGGCTTCGGCGACCGCCGCAAGGCGATGCTGGGCGACATGGCCACCCTCACCGGCGGCCAGGTCGTCAGCGAGGCCATCGGCCTCAAGCTCGACTCCATCGGCCTTGAGGACCTCGGCCGCGCCCGCCGCATCACCGTCACCAAGGACGCCACCACCATCGTCGACGGTGAGGGCGCCGCGGACGACATCACCGCCCGGATCAACCAGATCAAGGTCGAGATCGAGAACTCCGACTCCGACTGGGACCGGGAGAAGCTGCAGGAGCGCCTCGCCAAGCTGGCCGGGGGCGTCTGCGTGCTGCGCGTCGGCGCCGCCACCGAGGTGGAGCTGAAGGAGAAGAAGCACCGCCTGGAGGACGCCATCTCGGCGACCCGCGCGGCGATCGAGGAGGGCATCGTCGCCGGCGGCGGCGCCGCCCTGGTGCACGTCGCCAAGGAGGGCTTCGACACCCTCGGCCTGTCCGGCGACGAGGCGACCGGCGCCGAGGCCGTCCGCCGCGCGCTGGACGAGCCGCTGCGCTGGATCTCCGAGAACGCCGGCCAGGAGGGCTACGTCGTCGTCTCCAAGGTGCGCGCGCTGCAGCCGGGCCACGGCTACAACGCCGCCACCGACGAGTACGGCGACCTGATCGCGCAGGGCGTCATCGACCCGGTGAAGGTGACGCGCAGCGCCGTCACCAACGCCGGCTCGATCGCGGGCATGCTGCTCACGACCGAGGCGCTCGTGGTCGACAAGCCGGAGGAGGCCGAGGAGGCCGCCGGCGGCCACGGTCACGGCCACGGGCACGGTCACTGAGACCGCCCTTCCCCGGACGGATCGTCCGGAGACCAACGGCAGACCCCCGTCCACCCGGACGGGGGTCTCGCCTTTTGGTGCTGAACGTCCCCTCTGTTGGTCAACGAGCTGTTTCCACCTGTTTGTCCGAGTGTGGGCGGGTAGAAATCGGGAACGTATCGCAGTTGACCGCTCACCCTGCGTAGTATCTCCAGGACTGCTCCAGCACTGTGACCATTCCGTTGTAGAGGACGGTGGAGACACGCCCGGCCGCGCTGGGCATCATGCTTGACGTGACCGAGGGATGCTACGCCGGGACCATGACCGCTAGCGCCGCCGAACCCTCGGGAGGGCTCGCCCCTCCGATGCCCCACGACACCGGCCGTGGGATAAGGGTTCTGCGCGCGGCGAAAGCGGCCGACGGTGACCTCAGAGAGCTGACCAGCCTCGCCGTCCAGGGCGACCCGGGGGCCATCGAGGTCCTCATCGCCGAGGTTCGCCCGATGATCGTCCGGTACTGCCGGGCCCGTCTAGGACGGGTCTCCGGGCAGTACCACATCGCGGACGACGTCGCCCAGGAGGTCTGCATCGCCGTCCTGTCGGCCCTGCCCCGCTACCGGGACATGGGCCGCCCCTTCGCGTCCTTCGTCTTCGGCATCGCCTCGCACAAGATCGCCGACGCGCTGCGCAGCGCCGTGCGCGCGGCCGTGCCGACCGAGGACCTGCCGGACGGTCCGGACGACCGTCCAGGGCCCGAGGAGACGGTGGTGCGCTACATCGAGGCGCAGCGCGCCCGCGACCTGCTCACCCGCCTTCCCGACCACCAGCGCGAGCTGGTGCTGCTGCGGGTGGTGGCGGGCCTGTCCGCCGAGGAGACCGGTAATGTACTGGGCATGTCCGCGGGGGCTGTACGGGTCGCGCAGCACCGGGCTCTGGCCCGGCTTCGGGCGATGGCCAGAGAGGAGTCGATCGCTTGACGGAGCGCGGCCCCTTCACTGGCATGCGGGGCGCCCCGGGTCCGGCCGAGCCTTCGAACTCCGGCGGTTCCCCCGCGCCGGCGGGCCTGCCGCAGGCCGCCGCCGGAACGCCGGCGGACCTCAGCGCGGTACGCCGCACGGACGCGATCATCGACTCCCTGGCGGCCCGGCGCGCTGCCGGCTCCACCGCCCGCTCCCCGGCCCCCGAGGCTGCCCCCC
>NZ_SMKT01000260.1 GCF_004348735.1 Actinomadura sp. KC06 | reverse complement strand
CCGTTCCGGTGGGGGCCGGGCGGGCGGACGCCGTCGGCCTGCGCGAGGTGCTCCCGTCCGGTGGCCTCGGCGAGCCGGTACAGCGCGTCGTAGCGGTACCTCCCGCCCGGCCGGACGACCTGGTTGCGGAAGAACAGCGTCTGCTGCGACTCGTCGCGGACGGACGTCACGTTCCCGGACGGGTCGTACACGTGCCGCAGGTCCTGGAGGCGGTCGCCGTCCCGTTCGGTGACGATGCCGCGCAGGAGGAACGTGAACGGGTCGTAGGTGTAGCCGGTGCGCGCCCCGTTCCCGTGCACGACGGCGATCCGCTGCCCGCGCGCGTTGTAGTCCATGCCGGTGACGACGGGGATGGGATCTTCGCCGGCGGGCTGCGCGTCCAGCCGTTCGAGATACCCCGCCGGGTTGTAGGACGCGGTGATCGTCCCGCCGTCCGGCGCGGTGATCCGGACCGGGCGGCCCTGGGCGTCGAACGCGACCCGTCCGGTGTACCGCTCGGTTTCGAGCTCGACCGGGCCCGCCCAGTCCGGGGCGTCGCGGAAGTCCTGTGTGAGTCGCCGGGTCGCTTCGGCGAGGTTGCCTTCGGGGTCGTAGCGGTCGTGGGTGACGACGCCGGACCCGTCGAACGTCCGGTGGACCTGGGTGCGCAGGTTGCGGGCGGCGGCGTCCGGAACGCCCTCCCCGTACTCGACGCGCTGGTGCTCGCGCTCACCGTCGATGCCGGGACCGGCCACGAACGACCGGACGGGACGGCGCAGCGCGTCGTACTCGGTGCGGAACACGAACCCGCGCGCCGTCCAGGACGCGCAGGCCGTGCCGAGGACGTCGCGCAGGACGAATCCGGGCCCGCTGTCGATGCTCGCGCGCCGGATCAGCCCGCCCGCCATGTCGTAGCCGATCCGCTGGACCGCGCGGTCGAGCGGGTCGCGGATCTCCCGGGGACGGCCCTGGACGTCCAGCTTGACGAGCGTCCGGTGGTGGCGGTCGCCTTGCGCCGCGTCGGCACCGCGGTCGTGGCGGACGGTCAGGAACGAGCGGCCGAGCGAATCCGCCCAGGCGCGGGCCGGGGTGCCCGCGTGCGCGAGGGTCTGCGCGGCGGCGCTCCGCTCGTCCGCGCCGAGTTCGCCGGTGACGCGCATCTCGTACCAGGTCCGCCAGGGGGTCCCGGCGGCGTCGAGGCCGTCGAGGTAGCGCCCGACGAGACCGCGGACGTCGGGGTCGGCGTCGGGGCGGAGCGCGATCGTGTCGTTGGCGTCCCAGGTGGTGAGCCGCCACGGATCGAAGACGACCTTGCCGTAGCCGCCGTCGGGACGCAGCGTGGCCACGGCCCTGCCGACCGGGTCGTAGAACACGACGGCGCTCACCCCGGCGGCGCGGGCGAACTCGAATTCGTGGGTGGCGGTGAAGAACGGCTCGTAGCGGCGGACGGGAAGGCCCTTGTTGTTGTAGATCGTCCAACCGGTGCCGCTCCATCGGGGGCGGCCGTGCGCGTCCGGCTCGGCCTGGGCCTTGTGCTGCGCCTCCCGTCCGGCGCCGTCGGAGTAGGTGATCAGCTGCTGGAGGGCGGCGGGCTCGCCGGGCGGTTGCGCGGCGACGTGCTCGACGCGGCTCAGAAGCGCCGTCGCGGGCGGACGGGGCTCCGCGATTCCTTGCGTGCGCGTGCGGTAATACGCGCTGGGGTCGTAGAGGGCGCGGCTGGTGGCGCGTCCGATCAGCCGTTGCGCGAGGCCGGGCTCGTGCGGGTCGGCGAAGTAGGCGAGCAGGTCGGCGTCGCTAGGGTCGAGGTCGAGCCCCGCAACCGTGTCGCCGAGATCGTCGCCGGCGGCCTGGGTTTCGCTGGCGGCCTGGGTTTCGTCGGCGTCGTGGGTTTCGTCGGCGTCGCGGGTGGGGCCGGGCTTGCCGCGGACGGCGGTGGCGGTGAGCCGGCCGAGCGCGTCGTATGCGGCCTCGGTCAGGTTGCCGTTGGCGTCGCAGGTGACCTTGGGCTGGAGCACCCGGTAGTCGTAGCCACCCGGCAGGACGCGGTCGTCGTCACCGTCCCGCCCCCGTTCCCGCTCCCCGACGCTGACGACATTGCCGACCGCGTCCGTGGACGAGACGACGAGCAGGTCATACGGGTCGTACTGGAGACGGGTCTTTGCACCGAACGGGTCGACGAAAGCGTGCGGAAGGTAGAAGCGTGCGGCGGGCGGGCTCCCGTCGTCGGGTGTGAAGAGGACCCGTCCGGACGGCGCCCACCAGGCCCCGTCCTCCCGCACGTACCCGGCTTCGGCCAGCCGGGTGGCGTCCACGCGGTCGCCGTATTCGGCGTCGAGGAGATCGTCGGTGAGCACCTGCCGGACGGTCTCGTACGGCAGCGCGAGCGGTTCGAGCACACCGAACGGCAATGGACCGCTCAGGTCGTCGCGCCAGAACACCGACCGCTGCCGCTCCAGCAACCGCCGCGCCGGACCGCCCGCGCCGTCGTCGTCCCACGCGGTGACGGGCAGGTCGGCGGTGACGCGGTCGAGCGCGTCCCGCAACTCGTCCTCGCCGAACCCTCCGCCAGGCGTCTTGCCGGACGGGCGGAGCCCGACGACCTCCGTGACTCGTTTCTCGCATGGCAGCGGCGTCCGGTAGTCGGCGTCGGCGTCGATCGCCTGCGTGTACCGGTTCTCGGTGACCAGAACGCGGAGGCGCGCCTGCTCGGCGCGGTCGGCGTCGGTGAGCACGGGGTCGGGATCGGGATGCCGCCGCCCGTACGCCACCTCGACCGAGCGCAGCACGTCGCCGTACTCGTTGACGTCGAGGACGAATTCGTCCCGGACGCGGGGGTCGGCGACCTCGCGACCGTCCACCATGTACCTGGCCCGCTCGTGCTGCTCCTCGCGGGAACCGGCCTGGTAAGACGTGAAAACGGCAGGAAAGTAGCCGTCCTTACGCGGGGAACCGTGCCCGCGCTGGCGCAGTTCGACCGTGTACGCGTGTTCGGCGACGGTGTACGGGCGCGAGCTCTCGGGTGTGCCGTCGAGGCCGTACGTCTCTTGGCGGAGCAGGCTTCCGCGGAGCACTCGCTCGGCCTGTCGTTCCTCGTCCGGGGTCGGCTTCGCCGGAACCGGCGTGCCTCCCGGCTCGCGCGCCAGCACCCGCGCAGGTTGCCCGGTCGCCCCGGTGTGGAACCACGAACGGACGAGGACGGGAGCGAGGAACGCCGCCGGATCCCGATTGGTCGCGTCCGGATGGCGGTCCTCGGACGGATCCAGGGCGCCGATTTCCTCCGTGTCCCACTGCTCGACCATGCCGAACCCGCCGAATTCGCGCTCGACGCCGTCGAAATGGCCGTCGTGGTAGGCGTACCGGGTGGTGAACACGTTCCGGGACACGGCGTCGCGCGTCTCCACCCGCTCCACGACATGGACCGGGAAAGGCACCCTCGTGGGCCACGGACGGCCCGCCGCGCGGTCGGCCGCATAGAACGCGGTCGACGTCGAGTACGCGACCGACGTCTCCGACCCCAGGTTGTTGCGCATTCCGGTGAGCAGGTAGGGCTTGCCCGCGCGCATCAGGTCGACGTACCGCAGCGGCGAGGACGCATCGCCCGGCAGCGGCGATGACCAGACCAGGCACAGCGTCCCGGTGCCGAGCAGGTCGACGGCGCTCACCTGGACCGCCGAGTCGATGCGCGGGAACCGGACGTCCAGCTCCCCGGCCGCCGACCAGCCGTTGCCGGACTGGTTGGCGTACATGCGGACGCCGTCCGCGCCCAGGTAGATCAGGTCGCTCACGCCCGAGCCGTCAATGTCGGCGAGGATCACCCGCCGGGCGTCGAACTCGTCGGGGCCCGCGGGCCGGGGCGCGCCGTCCATCACGATCCGGCGCCCGAAGCGTCCGTGCCCGAGGCTCGGCCAGTAACTGACCTCGCCCAGCCGCACCCGAACCAGATCGGCCAGCCCATCGCCCGTCATGTCGGCGAACTGGACGGTCTCGGCGACGTCGCCTGAACGAATCCACGCGTCGACATCGGCGTCGGCGGCCGCGCGTGGCGGCGGGCTGGTGCGGCCGGGCTCGTCGAAACCGTCCTCGCCCAGCGACCTGTACCAGGTGAGGTCGTCGTCGCCGAGGACGAGGACGTCGGCGAGGCCGTCGCCGCTGAGGTCGACCAGCCGGGTCCTCGCGTCCTGCCAGTCCAGGACGGGACGCGAGCCGAACGGCCGCCATTCCGTCCAGGTGCCGTCCGCGCGCTCGCTGAACCCCGGGACCGGCCCGTCGAACGCGACCAGGTCGAGATTGCCGTCTCCGTCGAGATCGAGGAGTTCCCGCCGTCCGCCGCTCAGCCCGGACGGCACGGGCCGCGTCCCGACGACGCGCATCGGGCCGAACCGTCCGGACGCGAGGTTGGCCTTGTAGAACATGGCCCCGGCCTGCTCGGTGAGGATCCCCGGCAGCCCTTCGCCGTCGAGGTCGGTCAGGCGGTAGGCCGGGGAGGAGAGCCCCGCGGGCAGGTTCTCGGCGGACGCGTCGTCCAGCCGGCGCACCTCGTGGCCGAACTCCGCAGGCGCGTACGTGAACTCGACCGGCGGCATGGCGCGCGACACCAGCGTCCCGTCATCCGCGCGCCGGAACCCGCGACGCGTCACGGACGCCAGGGTGGCCAGCCCTGACGGCCGCTGCACGTCATAGGCGAGGTCCAGCGATTGGACGAGGCAGTCGGCGCCGGTTCCGGGCTCGTCCGGAAAGTGGTGCAGCAGCATGATGCGCCGGCAGAGCCGGTACGTGCGGACCTCGAACCCGGAGCGGTAGGACGAGAACGGGTCGGAGCGGCACGTCCAGGAACGTTCCTCCGCGCGGCCGTCGCCGTGTTCGCCGTAGTCGAGGACGATCTCGAACATCCAGTCAGTGGGAGGCGGGTCGAAGGGCGGGCCCGCGTCGTCCACGGACACCGGCGTCACGTTGCCGTACAGGACGCGTTTCAGGTGGCGGGCGGCGGTTCGGGCGCCGGGGTCGCGGCCGTGCTCGTGGGGCGCGGTCACGTCGACACCGGCCGCGTCCTCCGCCTTGTACTCGTAGCGGATCGCGTTGCCGTGGCCGTCGACGCTCACGCAGGCCAGCCAGGTGAAGACGCGGGCGGGGTCGGACGGGTCGGCGATCCGCTCGCCGGACGTGCCGCCGAAGAAGGTGGTGACGTTGTCGCGGCTGGTGACGCGCCAGTGCGTACCGCCGCGGGAGTCGTGAGTCGCGTCCGTCTCGTCTGTCTCATCCGTCCAGCGCTCGATGCGGGAGAACGCGGCGTCGTGCCTCGGCCGGTACCGGCGGACGGCGTAGCTACGGCCGGCGCACCGTTCCCGCCGCGTGCCGCCGACCAGCACGAGGTCGTCGCCGCCGAGAAGCTGGAAGGTGTCCTCGTCGGCGCGCGGACCGGCATCGCGGTAGCGGGGGACGCCCCGGTCGGTCCGCCGGGTGATCGCGGGGACGTCGACGTGCCAGCCGAGCCCGAAGACGCCGCCGCCCGTCCCCGAGTCGTAGCCGAGCGCCATCGCCGGCGCGAACCCCCTGCGCGCCGGGCTGGCCGGGATCGGCACGCTCAGCGTGCCGGTCCCGTTGGCGGGGTTGGCGGCGAAGGTCTCGCCGATGGCGCGGATCGCCCCGCCGCCCTTCGGCATGGAGATCACCGGAGCCTGCGACGGCCCGGGGCGGTCGGACGCCTCATCCGGCGCGGCGGCGGGAACGCCGAACCCGTCCGGCTCGGCCCCGTCCGGACCTGCCTGCCATGGCATCATCGCCGCCCCCGTGGACAGGGCGCCGCACTGCGGCCTATTCGCAGGCCGTGACGGCGCACACCAATTTCGATCTTTCGACCTAGCGGCCCTTGACCATCCGCAAAACAGCTAAGCAGAGACCTTGTAAGTTGTCGCCGCCTCCGCTCGAATCGACGGCGGCCGAATATGGCCATTCGGCAATGAAGATCAAGAGAGACAAAAGGCAAATACCGCACAAATCCTCAACCCATAAACCGCCGTATCCAGAGAAGCACCAGGTCAGAGCACGATTGACTCGTACTGCAACTCGACCAATATGAACAAAACCAGCGCCACTCGGAACGTGATCTAGAGCGTCCGCAGGTACGGCGCGAGTGCATTTGCATTCGACAATGCAAAACCGTCGCCGCGGCCGCCTAAGACCGCCACAGGAAATACTTGCGCATGCACGTCGTCCGGCAAATGACCAAAGATCCGCAGCTCGACAGAATGCCGAGGCAAGCGCAATGATCAGGCGTTGCGGAGACGGGCGGCCTGATCCAGCAGAGCCGTCATCATCGCCTGCGCTTGGGCGGACGGGCGGGGCGACGTCACGGCGACGGTCGCGCGGCCGGTCCAGTGGCTGTCGGTGACGGCCACGGCCCGCAGACCCACCGGCAGGGCGGGCAGGGCCTGGACGGGAATGACCGTGATCCCCAGCCCGGCCGCGACCAGGCCGAGGCGCGTCGACCAGCTGCGCGCGGTGTGCGCGATATGTGGATCGGACAAGGTCGGCCAAGCCCCGAACTGCGGCTCGCTGGACGCCCCGTCCCCGGCGATCCAGTGCTCCTGGGCCAGGTCCGCCACGGTGACGGCGGCGTGGCCGGCGAACCGGTGCGTGTCCGGGACGGCCACCAGGAGATCGCCCTGGAGCACGGTGGTCTGGCGGAGTTCGCTCAGGTCGTAGTCCGGCAGGCCGTGGCCGACCCCGATGACCGCCACCTCCAGCCGACCCGTCCGCAGCCGGCGGAGCAGGGCGGGCGTGGAGGCCTCGTCCAGCATCACGGCGAGACCCGGATGGCCGGACGTCACCTGCGCGATCGCACGCGGGACCAACGCCATCGCGGCGGTGGGGTAGGCGCCGATGGTGAGGCGTCCAGCAAGCCGGTCACGCAGTCCGGCGAGCTCCAGCTCGGTCGCCGCCAGATCGGCGAGGATCTCCGTCGCCCGCCGGACGAGCACCTGGCCCGCCGGGGTGAGCGCCACGCCACGCCGGCCGCGATCGAAGATCGGAGCTCCGGCCGCCGCCTCCATCGCGGCGACCTGGCGGGAGACGGCCGACTGCGTGTAGCCGAGCATCTCGGCGGCCCGAGTGAACGATCCCGAGGCGGCGACCTGGTGAACGACACGAAGGCCAGTGAGAGTGAACTCGGCCATGCCTCGGACCCTAACATGCGTTCTCCTCATGGAAACGGTGCCAAACCATCGTTGGACAGCATGAATGCACGGAGGCAGGCTGGAGCCATGACACAGCAACTCACCAGGGACGAACTCGTGGCACGCCTGATCCGCGCCGGCGAACTGGAGGTATCGGGCGAGGACCTAGCCGAGGCCGCGACCTACTTCGACACGGAGAAGTTCCGCTTCCACGGACCGGACGGCTTCGAATCCGACTTCGACGGCCTCAACACCTACTTCGCATCGGTCCGCGACGCCTTCGACGACCGGTCGATCCGTCGCGGCATCATGGTGGCGGAGGGCGACTACCTGGCCTGCCAGACCTGGATCGAAGGCACCTTCGTCCGCGAGTTCACCCAGTCACCGTCCGGCCCCCTGCCCCCCAACGGCGAACGCGTCGTTTTCGACCTGATCAACATCTTCCGCTTCGACGACCAAGGCCGCCTACTCGAGGAATGGGTCCGCACCGACAACCGCGCCCTCCTACGCCAACTAACCGCCACCCCAACAAGCCAGACACCCTCCGGCACCTGACCCCACC